>NZ_CP065424.1:500000-827500 GCF_017809215.1 Heyndrickxia oleronia | reverse complement strand
ACGACCTCATACTCTATCGCCCTATTCAGACTCGCTTTCGCTGCGGCTCCGCCTCTTCAGCTTAACCTTGCATGAAATCGTAACTCGCCGGTTCATTCTACAAAAGGCACGCTATCACTCTGCATAAAGCATAGAGCTCTAACTACTTGTAGGCACACGGTTTCAGGTTCTCTTTCACTCCCCTCCCGGGGTGCTTTTCACCTTTCCCTCACGGTACTGGTTCACTATCGGTCACTAGGGAGTATTTAGCCTTGGGAGATGGTCCTCCCTGCTTCCGACGGGATTTCACGTGTCCCGCCGTACTCAGGATCCACTCTGGAGGGAACGAAGTTTCAACTACAGGGTTGTTACCTTCTTTGACGGGCCTTTCCAGACCTCTTCATTTACTCCGTTCCTTTGTAACTCCGTATAGAGTGTCCTACAACCCCAAGAGCAAGAAGCCTCTTGGTTTGGGCTTCTTCCGTTTCGCTCGCCGCTACTCAGGAAATCGCAATTGCTTTCTCTTCCTCCGGGTACTTAGATGTTTCAGTTCCCCGGGTCTGCCTTCCTTACTCTATGTATTCAAGTAAGGATACTACCCCATTACGGGCAGTGGGTTCCCCCATTCGGAAATCTCCGGATCAAAGCTCGCTTACAGCTCCCCGAAGCATATCGGTGTTAGTCCCGTCCTTCATCGGCTCCTAGTGCCAAGGCATTCACCGTGCGCCCTTACTAACTTAACCTAAAAGGTTATTTAAAACTACTTAATGGATTCATCCATAAAGTGGCGATTCTCGGTTATTACTTGGTTACTTCTTATATATCTAGTTTTCAAAGAACAAGGCTACTGATTTCAATCACATCATGATTAATCATCAGAGCGTTCGCTTCGTGCTGCCTTGCTCCGAGGTGAACCTAATCATCCTCGAATATGCATTGCTGCAGGAGCAATTAATATTTAATGATATGAAAATAATATCAAGTGAGAGATAATTCTCTCAAAACTAAACAAACAGAAAACGTCTTAACCACGTAAGTGGTTTTCCATGTCTAGCTCCGGCTCCTAGTCCCTCGCAGAAAAATAACCTTCCTCCTTCAAAGTCTATCGACTTTTCGTCGGAAGAACATTTTTTGCAGGGACTGAACAGTCGCCTCCGCTTTTCCATATTCCTTAGAAAGGAGGTGATCCAGCCGCACCTTCCGATACGGCTACCTTGTTACGACTTCACCCCAATCATCTGTCCCACCTTCGGCGGCTGGCTCCAAAAGGTTACCTCACCGACTTCGGGTGTTACAAACTCTCGTGGTGTGACGGGCGGTGTGTACAAGGCCCGGGAACGTATTCACCGCGGCATGCTGATCCGCGATTACTAGCGATTCCGGCTTCATGTAGGCGAGTTGCAGCCTACAATCCGAACTGAGAATGGTTTTATGGGATTGGCTAAACCTCGCGGTCTTGCAGCCCTTTGTACCATCCATTGTAGCACGTGTGTAGCCCAGGTCATAAGGGGCATGATGATTTGACGTCATCCCCACCTTCCTCCGGTTTGTCACGGGCAGTCACCTTAGAGTGCCCAACTGAATGCTGGCAACTAAGGTCAAGGGTTGCGCTCGTTGCGGGACTTAACCCAACATCTCACGACACGAGCTGACGACAACCATGCACCACCTGTCACTCCTGTCCCCGAAGGGAAATCCCTATCTCTAGGGAGGTCAAGAGGATGTCAAGACCTGGTAAGGTTCTTCGCGTTGCTTCGAATTAAACCACATGCTCCACCGCTTGTGCGGGCCCCCGTCAATTCCTTTGAGTTTCAGCCTTGCGGCCGTACTCCCCAGGCGGAGTGCTTAATGCGTTAGCTGCAGCACTAAAGGGCGGAAACCCTCTAACACTTAGCACTCATCGTTTACGGCGTGGACTACCAGGGTATCTAATCCTGTTCGCTCCCCACGCTTTCGCGCCTCAGCGTCAGTTACAGACCAGAGAGTCGCCTTCGCCACTGGTGTTCCTCCACATCTCTACGCATTTCACCGCTACACGTGGAATTCCACTCTCCTCTTCTGCACTCAAGTCTCCCAGTTTCCAATGGCCGCTTGCGGTTGAGCCGCAAGATTTCACATCAGACTTAAGAAACCGCCTGCGCGCGCTTTACGCCCAATAATTCCGGACAACGCTTGCCACCTACGTATTACCGCGGCTGCTGGCACGTAGTTAGCCGTGGCTTTCTGGTTAGGTACCGTCAAGGTATCGCCCTATTCGAACGATACTTGTTCTTCCCTAACAACAGAGTTTTACGATCCGAAAACCTTCATCACTCACGCGGCGTTGCTCCGTCAGACTTTCGTCCATTGCGGAAGATTCCCTACTGCTGCCTCCCGTAGGAGTCTGGGCCGTGTCTCAGTCCCAGTGTGGCCGATCACCCTCTCAAGTCGGCTACGCATCGTCGCCTTGGTGAGCCGTTACCTCACCAACTAGCTAATGCGCCGCGGGTCCATCTGTAAGTGATAGCCGAAGCCATCTTTCAATTCTCCCTCATGCGAAGAAAAAAGTTATCCGGTATTAGCCCCGGTTTCCCGGAGTTATCCCAGTCTTACAGGCAGGTTACCCACGTGTTACTCACCCGTCCGCCGCTAATCATCAGGGAGCAAGCTCCCATCAGATTCGCTCGACTTGCATGTATTAGGCACGCCGCCAGCGTTCGTCCTGAGCCAGGATCAAACTCTCCAAAAAGATGTTTGATATAGCTCTTATAAAAGTAATTCATTGACGTTTCTGTTTGTTTAGTTTTCAAAGAACTATTTTTGCGACGTTTTATATTATAACATCACATATTTAAAGTGTCAATAACTTTTTTTAATTATTTTTTCAATATCGCAACAGCGACATTTATAAATTTTACTAGAAATCAGAATGTTTGTCAACACTTTTTTATCGTTTTATTTGACTTGCTAACCGTCTTTAAAGAAGACTTTATTATATTAAGATATTATTATTTAAAAGTCAACATATTTATTGATAATAACTGATATCAATTTTAAAAAGATATATAATCCCCTAGTTTACATAGAACTTTGTCAAAATAAATATATTAGAGAATTATAAAGAAGAAAAGCAAAGTTGCCCAACAATTCTACATATGCTTATTATATGTATTAAACCTTTCCCATCAATTAATACAGTGCTCAAAATCAATGATAAGCTCCTTTCGTTTATCTTTCCTATATTTGTGGTAGACTGTTATCAAATAAAAGGGAGCTACACTTTTAATCCCTACATTAAGAAAAGTGAATTGAGGTACTCATTTATGAAAGTAAAAATTAATCGCAACGCAGCAAAGATTCTTAATAAGATGCTAAATGATGAAGAATCTGAAGGAAAAATGATTCGCGTGATAATTACAGAGAATCATGGAAATCACGCGCACTATGCACTACAATTTGATCATCCAACTGAACATGACGAAATTGTTGAAACAGATAAAGGAATTAAAATTCTGTTAGATAAAAGAGACGAAGAATTTCTCGACGGAGTTTGGATTCAATTTTTCTATGTACCAGAGGAAGGGTTCGAAATAACTAATCCTACCAAAGGACATGTTGGTCACTAAAATAAGAAAAGCGAAGGCGTATTAAACATAGGGACAGTTCTCTTGTTTCCTCTTAATTGAAGGAAGCAAAAGAACCGTCCCTTTGTTTTTTTTTATTATTTTTGGAGATATTATCACTATGTGGAAAAAATGAATGGTTATTTGAGTGGAATAATCTCTTTTATATTTGATGTTTAATCGAAAAAAGACATTAACCTATCTCGTTATTTCCAATTATTATTGGGGGACTTAAAATGCAGACTGTTCCAGAAAATCGTAAAGTATCGCCTTCACTTGTGTTTTTTACGATACATGGCATGCAATTCGGAATTGGGATATTAGGGTTTCAAAGAGCCATTGCAAAAATCGCTGGTTATGATTCATGGATGTCCGTTATTTTTGCAGGGATTATGACCATGCTAGTTATGTGGATCATTTATAAAATTTTAGCATTTGGAGAAACAGATCTGGCGGGAACCCATCAATTTGTATTTGGAAAATGGTTAGGTGGTGCTTGTAATCTTCTTTTTGTTTTCTATTTTATACTATACGCGACAACCATCTTACGTTCGTATACCGAAATCATTCAAGTATGGGTTTTTAATGATTTAAATGTATTTATTTTTACCTTAATCTATTTATTACTATGTGTGTATATCGTGTTTGGCGGTTTTAGAACAGTAGTAGGCATGATGTTTTTTAGTGTCGTACTTCCATCCTATTTAATTATACTGTTTGGTTTTACACTCCCATACGCCAATTTCCATAATTTTTTGCCATTATTCGATCATTCAGTAAAGGAAATTATTCTTGCAGGTCATCAAATGTCACTTACCTATATTGGCTTTGAATCCTTTCTAATCTACAGTCCTTTCATTAAAGATCATAATAAATCGAAAAAATGGGCGTTTCTCGCACTAACGACATCGCTTTTATTATTTTTATATACAGCGATTCTTTCTTTCGCCTATTATAACGAAGCGCAACTGCTAAAATATATTTGGGCTACATTATCAACTTGGAAAATTGTCCATTTACCCGTTGTTGAACGCTTTGAATACATTGGGATTGCTAATTGGTGCCTGATTATACTCCCTAACACAGCTCTTGCCCTTTGGTGTGGAAGCCGATTACTAAAGCAAACGTTTAAACTTTCACAAAGAAAGGGAGTGATTATTCTTTCACTCATCCCTTTAATTGTTGTCCCATTCTTTAAAACACGTTATCAGATTGAGCATCTCAATTATGTCTTCGGAAAAGCAGGATTTCTGATTAATTATTTGTATATTCCATTTCTGCTCATACTTGTTTGGCTAGCAAAAAAGTATAAAAGGTGATAAGCACCTTTTATACTTTTTTATTTGTTATTTTCAAACATAGCTTGAATCCATAAGCTCATGACCATCAACGTTCCAATACTTCAGTACCTTAGGAATACTTATCATAAGAGTCTTCCATAACTCATTTAACATCCAATATTTATTTTAATTCTATCCATCGCTGCTTTTTTCCACTTTTTTACCGCTGATTCAGATACCTTTTCTTCTTTAGCGATTTCGCTTAAACTTTTTCCATAATAAAAAGTTCCTATCACCCACTTTTGCTGTTTAGGTGAAAGCCCCTCACAATAGAAAAGAAGGTCAGCAAGCTCTAATGGCTTCCTTGATAGTGGTGAAGCTTGAATTTCCCAGAATTCTTCCTTGGGATATATATTTCTCTCCTCTTGTCTTCTTTGTTTAGCTATTTCTGTTAAAATGCGCCCTTTAACAGTCGCATAGGCATAACTTAAAAAGGCTCCTTTTGTTTCATCAAACTGATTACTCGCTTCCCATAAAGCAATCAGGCCAATTTGATAGAATTCATCATGATTTTTATAAATATGCAATGAATGTATTATTTGATAGATCATTGGTGAATACTCCTCCATCAGTTCCTGAAATCTTTCCACTTGGAAACCTTTCTGGATTAGCGCGCCTTTCCGTGTATTCCCGGGTTGGTTCCATCATAGTTAGAGCCTATCTTTATATCTAGGAACACAAAAATACGTTTTAGACATATTTTTCTTTGAAACACAGTGTTTCAACCAAGCAAACGAACATTATTCACTATTTAAACCTTTAAAATGACAAAAATTTATATTTATTATAAAATTATGAAAATTTTAATAAAAATATGGATTATTTTGGAATATTATAGTATGATAGACTTAGATTATAAAAAGGAGGATTATGGGGATGAAATATGTTAAAGACTATCAAATCTCATTAACAACCATGGGGATTGAAGCCGTATATCATCCAGAGTATAACTCGAGAATTTACGATGTTAACGGAATGTACTACACTGGTCGAACGAATCAGGAATTACTTGACCAAGCTTGTGAATTAAGATGTACCGATTATAACGGAAGAATTAATGCGGTACGAAAAGCATTTTCCTACGATAAAAAAACACCGTTAGTTATTTGCCCTATAGAAATGATTTATGCTATTCCTACAAAGTCTCCTAAAGATTATGACTGTAAATGGATCTTTCCAGACCACATTGAAAAATTACTGCGCAAAGCCAAACACCCTCAAATTTTATTTAAAAACGGCCTAACAATGGAAATCAATTGCTCCTATAACACTTTCAAAAAGCAGCAGGAACGGGCTCGAAATAGCCTTATTCACTTTTTTATTTTAGTAAGGGAACGTTCCACATATAGAATTAAATGATTTTATTCATCTGTATTAACTAAAGCTTACATATGGTTAAAGATGCTGCCTGTTAAGAAAGTTTCTTCTTATAGACAGCATCTCTATTTTCACCTAGTTACATCAGTATCTGTAATGATCGGTAAGACTGTTGAATATTTAATTTCTCTTAACGCTAAGCTCGTTTGTATTTTCGTAATTCCTAATAGATTAAGTTTGCGTATAAAGCTTTCTAAATCCCTTCGATCTTTATTTGCTACTTTCAATAAATAATCATACTCTCCTGTTAGACAATAGCACTCGAGTACCTCAGGCATTTCTTTCAATTCCTTCTCTAGGCATTCCAACTTTTCAGCCTGATGAATATTCGTACTGATAAAAATAAAACATAATAAATCAAAACCAAGCTTTTCCTGATTCAAAATTGCTACATGACGATCAATAAATCCTTCACTTTCTAACCTTTTTACCCTCGCATGTGTTGCAGGCGGTGATAGATTCACACACCTCGCTAGTTCAGCATTGCTTATTTGCTCCTCTTTTTGCAGTAAATCCAATATCCGAAGATCAACCCTATCTAATATTTTGCTTACAATTGATTCCACACCTACACACTCCCTTACGATTATTCAAAAACCAGCATACTTTAGACATTTATTTTGAAGATTATTTCATAATAATCTTTATTAATTTAATTATATTTCATATTTAATCAAATCAACAAAATTTTATACTGATAACAAAAGATTGATGCTAAGTTTATTAATAATCATTTATCTAAAAAGGAATGTGGAAAAATGCCAATTTTTTATTTTTTGCTCCTATTATTGACTAGCTGCTTATGGGGAGGGAACTTTGTTGTAGGAAAATTCTTAGTTGGCCACGCTTCACCAATGACGTTAACCAGTTTAAGATGGCTTATCGCTGTCATTTGCTTATTACCAATTGTATGGTGGAAAGAAAAAAGACTATTACCACCTAAAAATGCCATCCTTCCGCTTTTTCTAATGGGATTAACAGGAGTGGTTCTATTTAATCTCTTTCAATTTTGGGCACTGGAACAAACATCCGCTACCAATGTAGGCATCATTTCGACCTTAAATGCCATATCTATAGCTATATTTTCATTTATTTTTTTAAGAGAAAGAATGAATTTGATTCAGTTATTATCCATGATTCTTTCCTTCTTTGGTGTGCTCCTTGTACTTTCAAAAGGAAAGCTTCACTTCCTGCTTTCACTTCATTTTAATAAAGGGGATGGGTGGATGTTATTAGCAGTATGTATTTGGGGTATTTACTCAGTTTGCAGTAAATGGGCTTCAACGAAGACATCTCCGCTAATGTCTACCTTTTACTCTGGAGTATTTGGACTTCTTGTTCTTCTCCCATTTAATTTAGTTGATTTTACAGTAACTTCTATTAACGGTTCATTTATTTCTTCTATATTATATACCGGTGTAGTTTCTACTGTACTATGCATGTTATTTTGGAATATCGGTGTCAAAAAATTAGGAGCCACCACGTCCGGAAATTTCTTAAATTTCAATCCCATATTCACCGCAATCCTCGCCTATCTATTTTTAGATGAGAAACTAACATGGATGCAAGGAGTAGGCAGCGCAATTGTCATCCTCGGATGCTATTTATTCACCTACTTTAAATCCAAACGGGACAGAGGGTCGGTTCTGTTGTCCCAAATCCATTTACAAGAAAATAGTTAAGTAACCGTTCTACTAATATTTGAATTTTCTGTTAAAATAAAATAATATATTGCAGTAATGAACAGAGAAAATACTAGGGTGGGATAATATGAACGTTGAATTAACAAGATTTAGGGTGAAGAAAGGGAAATCAGAACAGGTGAATGAATGGTTAAGATTTTTAAATGAACATATGAAAGATGTTCTGATTACATTAGAAGATGAAAAAATGTATGTGGAAACAATTTTCAGGGAAAATCTAAACGGCGATGAATATTTATATTGGTACTCCATTCAAGGTGAAGGCGGGCAAGAAGTAGAGGAATCAGAGAATTGGATAGATAAAAAGCATTTACACTATTGGCAGGAATGTATTGATGAATCGTTTAAACCTATTGATTTAAAAATCGAAGTCGTGATGATTCCCGAAAAAGTAAGAACAAGCATGCAATAAACGACACTATTATTTTAGATTTTTTATTTTACTCAGGTTCTTTTCTCCAACATTGTTGCTGTTTAAATATGGTTTTAACTAATATCGGCTGAAGATGCTACACCTTTCATTTTACTGAGAAAAAAACTGCAATCTCCATAAGAACCTTGGACTCCTTTATTGGGTGTAAAAGCAGGAAGTTGTGCTTTTACAAGAGCAGCAAACTATATGGAAAACAGCCTTTATTTAATAAGGGGGATAAATTCCCCCTTGTACATCTACCTAACACTAACTCGCTATCATAATCAAGCTTCGAATAAAACGATAACCATCGATTATATTTTTCGCTTCAAACGTGACAGTGGATGGATCAATTTGTTCAACGATCGGTAGAATTGCAGCATTTTCGGCAAAACCAGTTGTATTGAAGGACATCTCAATGACTACAGGACCATCGATTTTAAATGGCGGGATATTCTTTCGATTCTCCCATGCAGCTTTTGTTTGTGCTTGGATCATTTCCTGGGCCTTTTTAGGATGGACGCTTTTTGCAGTAAACTGATTTATCGTTTGTTTAACGGTTGCTGTGTAAATAGAAGGAATTAACTCACGTGCTTCCCCTTCTAAACGATCACAACCTGAGACGCAAACAACTGGGACATTGAAAAAACCAGCTACTAATGCATTTAAGCCAAATTCTCCATATTCTTTTCCATTGACTTTGATCGAGCGAACCACTTTTCCATTGAACGTATGATTCAGTAAACCAAAGTCCCCTTTTTTTGTGTGATAACCTAAAAAAACAGCGCCATCATATGTTTCATCTAAGCCTTCTACCATGGCTAATTTTTTGGGAGAACCTGAAATTAACTCCGCTTCTGGATGTAATTGCTCCGGTATGAGATTTCGCATGGTACCATGTGAATCATTAACAACTATTTCTGTTACACCTGCTTCCAGTGCTCCACGGACACAAGCATTGACTTCCTCCGTCATTAACGATCTAGCCCTATCATGTTCTTTACCATCGCGAGTGGTATGTTCACTATGTACGACTCCTGCAACCCCTTCAATGTCCGCTGAAATATATAGTTTCATATTTATATCACCTGTTTTTCATAATTTGCTAAGAACCGTTCACCTAATCTCGAAATCGTTGTACCCGCACGACCTTGTCGTACATTTAATAGTTTGAGTTCCTGCAATACTTCTAATCTCATGCGTAGCTGTTGCTCTGTTAAATCGATGTCTTTTTCTATTAATCTAGCTTTAAGCTTTGTACGCCCAAATGATTCTCGTTCCTGCTTCCCTTCTTGAAAAACCTTTAAAATCGAAATACTTTCTTCTAAAAAACCATGTTCTTCAATTTTCTCAATGATTTTTCCCATATTTATTTCTTGTACATCCTGTTCCGAATGGTAGCTTTCCTTTTCTTCTTTTAAATATAAAGGCAGCATATGAGTTTCTATAAGGGATTGATCTAGGAAAGATAAATAAGAAACTGTATTATATAACTCCTTAATATTTCCTTTCCATTTATATGTTTTCAGACGCTGCATTACCTCTTCGGTAAATGACAAATCCTTACGATGTAATCTTGTTTTTATATCTACAATTAAATCATCAATATCTTCAATTCTTTCCAGCAAACTTGGCATATAGATGGAATATGGAGTTAGAATAACATGTTTTTCTTGCTCAAAATACCCTTCCCCTTGCATCTCCTCCAATGAATACAGACTACTTGTTATGATTCTCACATTTACATCAATTAAATTCTTTCCATTCTTCCGCTCTAATTTATTTGTATGGATAACTTGTAAAAGACGTTTTTGTAAAAAAACAGGAAGCTCATTGACTGATTCAATATATAGGGTTCCTCCTTGTGCCATTTCGATAACCCCGATCGTTATATCTGTACCATTCTCAACTCCAAACAAATCCTTCTCTAATAAATCATGCGTCCGAAAAGCACAGTTGATGACAACAAAGGGACCAGAATGTTGTTTAGAGGCATTATGAATGGCTTGTGCAAGCATTTTTTTCCCTGTCCCAGCTTCACCGTATAAATGAATTGGTTGATCAAGTTGAGCATATATCTTTGCTTGTTCTAATGCGATCTGCATCTTACTGCTTCGAGCGATCATATCAGAAAAATGATATCCAGCCGTATCTCGTACATCCTTTACAATTTTCTTTTGATCATTTGACTGAGTAGATGAATAACTCTTTGACAACGAAATTAATGATTTCATATAACGCTTATTTAATGTGATTGAATCAATGGATAAATCAAGAAGCTTAGCTACTTCAAGAAATACTTCAATATCCAATAAACGCATACCAATATCAATAACTTTACCTAACCCACCTGGTAAAAGATGCGTTTCATCAGGTGTAATAATGTAATCTATGAATTCTGGTATCGGTTGAGATGGATCATAGGCAAAATATTGATGCTCAGAAAACGTCTCTCTTAATGAGTCAACCGTTTCATTCGTATTAATCAACGTATCATTAACGACAAGGATCTTTCTTCCCGGAGGTAATTCAATCACTTCCTTCATATTTGCATAATTGATTTCGCGCTTAGCAATAATATATTGACAACCCTCCGGAATAAACTGTAATGCAAAACCAATCAGAATATCACTTGATAAGATCACTACATCTCCTGGTTCAATCGTGTTGTTTTGTAAATCTTTAATCGTTGTCGGCGATAACTGGATCAAATCTCGGAATACTTCTTTCAACTGCTTTGTGATTGTAGCTAAATATCTCTCCTGAATGGAGATAATATGCAGTTTCGATTCAGACATGATAACACCGTCCTACCATTTAATAGTTTATTTTTCTCTATTATCTAATATAAATGGCACGAAACATAGTGCTTTTCTCTTACTTCCTTCCACTCTGGCACTTTTACTTTACATTCTTCTGTTGCAAATGGGCATCGCGTATGAAATGTACAACCAGAAGGAGGATTTGATGGACTTGGTAGATCTCCCTTGAGTACAATTCTTTCCCTTTTTACCTTTGGATCTGGGACAGGAACTGCCGATAATAACGCTTTTGTATATGGATGTAACGGTTCCTTATATAAAGAATCTTTATCTGCCAATTCGACCATTCTACCTAGATACATTACTCCTACTCGATCACTAATATGTTCAACGACACTTAAATCATGAGAGATAAATAAATAAGTTAAACCAAATTCGTTCTGCAAATCTTTTAATAGATTTAAAATTTGTGATTGAATCGACACATCGAGTGCAGATACGGGTTCGTCTGCAACAATTAATTGCGGATTCACCGCTAATGCTCTAGCAATACCAATTCTCTGTCTTTGCCCACCACTAAATTCATGAGGAAAACGATCTGCATGAAAAGGCGTTAATCCGACAACGTCTAATAAACGTTCAACCCTCTGCTTACGCTCTTCCTTTTCCACGCCATGAACAATCAGTGGTTCCTCAATAATATCTCCAATTTTCATACGTGGGTTCAGTGATGCAAATGGATCTTGGAATATCATTTGAAATTCCTTACGAAACTTGCGTAACTTATCTTCTGAAAAGGAGGTGATATCTTGGCCATTAAAGAACACTTGTCCTTCCGTTGGTTCAATCAAACGCATAATCATTCGTCCAGTCGTTGATTTCCCACAACCACTTTCACCTACAAGTCCCAATGTTTCCCCTTTTTCAATCGTAAAGGTTAACCCATCAACCGCTTTAACGACCGATGTTTTCTTGGAAAAAATCCGTTTACTAATAGGGAAATGTTTTTTTAAATTTTTTACTTCGACGAGTGTACTCATTGTGCTCCCTCCTTTTGATGAAGCCAACATCTTGTTGTATGATTTGCATTCACCGATTGCAACTGCGGTTCTCTCTCCCAGCATTGATCCATAACAAATGGACAGCGCGGGGCAAATTTGCATCCTTTTGGCATTTGTTCAGGAGCAGGTACATTTCCTTTAATAGATTGCAAGCGATCAATCTTCACACCGAGCTTAGGAATGGATTCTAATAATCCTTTTGTATAAGGATGCTTCGGATTTTCGAAAATGGTATTCACATCAGACTCCTCAACCACTTTACCAGCGTACATAATTACGACTCGATCACACATTTCTGCTACTACACCAAGATCATGGGTAATTAATAAGATGGATGAATCACTTTCCTCTCTTAATTTTCGCATTAAGTCCAGAATTTGTGCTTGAATCGTTACGTCTAATGCTGTCGTCGGTTCATCTGCAATTAATAATTTCGGATTACAGGACATTGCCATCGCAATCATGACCCGTTGCCGCATTCCTCCAGATAATTGATGAGGATATTCCTTCATAATTTCCCGAGCTCTTGGAATTCCAACAAGTTCAAGCATTTTGATCGCATGCTCTTTTGCTTCATTTGCATCCTTTTTCATATGTAATCGAATAGACTCTACTAGTTGTCTTCCAATCTTGTATACAGGATTAAGAGAGGTCATTGGTTCCTGAAAGATCATAGCAATCTCATTTCCCCGAATCGATCGCATATTTTTTTCCGGCAATTGGATTAGATCCTTCCCTTCAAATTGGATGCTACCACCAACAATTTTTCCAGGAGTATCTTTCAATAGGCGCATAATCGATAAGGATGTTACACTTTTTCCACATCCCGACTCCCCAACGATCCCAACAGTTTCTCCTTTATTCACGGTGATCGTTACACCATCAACCGCTTTAACAACACCTTTATCACTAAAAAAATGGGTTTGTAAATCATTTATTTTCAATAATTCTTTTTCCATATTTACACCTCCTCTTAATCTTTTATTTTTGGATCAAGCGCATCACGCAATCCGTCTCCCAATAGATTGAAAGCTAATACCGTCAAGAAGATCGCAATACCAGGAAATAATGTAATATGTGGAGCCATATTTAAATAATCTCGCCCTCCACTAAGCATTGCGCCCCATTCCGGTGATGGAGGTTGTGCACCTAAGCCTAAAAAGCTTAAGCTCGCCGCTGTTAAAATTGCACTACCGATTTTCATAGAAAAGTTGACAATGATACTTGTGATAGTTCCTGGAAAAATATGCTTCCATATAATACGACGTGGTTTAGCGCCGATGGAACGAGTCGCCTCAACATAAAGGGATGATTTAATCGATAATGTACTTGAACGAACAATTCTCGCAAATGTAGGGACGCCAAAAATTGCTACGGCAATAATGACATTTTCAAGACCTGGTCCTAGTATTGCAATAATTCCAATTGCTAGTAAGATACCAGGAAAAGCAAATAATAGATCACAAAATCTCATAATAATACCATCAATCCATTTACCATAAAATCCACTAATCAGCCCTAAAAAAGTTCCAACAACTGCACCAATCATGACAGAAAACAAGCCAACAAAAAGAGAAATCCTTGTTCCTGCAATAATTCTACTAAAGATGTCACGACCATAAGGATCAGTTCCTGCCCAGTGTTGAACAGATGGTCCTTCAAGTACATGGTTATAATCCGGCTCTGCTATGTCATAAGGAGTGATATATGGACCAATAACGGTTAAGACTAGCAAAATTGCGATAAAGATGGCAGAAATAAATGCTAATCGCTGCTTTTTAAACTTTCTCCAAAACTCTGAAAACGGAGTTGACTTTGATCGTTTCATCGCATGGTCTACCGCTTGGAAACTAACATTTGTTTTTCCTTCTAGTTCAGGCATTCTTCTTCACCAACCTCTCTACTAATATCTTATTTGTGGATTTAAAAAGCCGTATAGAACATCGACAATTAAGTTAATTAATATAAATTCAAGAGAAAACAAGAGCATTTCAGCTTGAATGACTGGATAATCGCGAAAACTTACTGAATCAATTAATAGTCGCCCAAGACCCGGCAAACTAAACACTGTTTCAATAACAACAGAACCCCCTAGTAGGAATCCGAATTGTAAACCTGTCATCGTAACAACTGGAATCAATGCATTTTTCAATGCATGCCTTTGAATAACCTTCCCCTCAGTTAAACCCTTTGCACGACCGGTTCGAATATAATCTTCCTTCAATACGTCCATAACCGATGAGCGTGAGAATCGAGCAATGACAGCTGCTACGCTCGTCCCTAGGGTGAGTGAAGGAAGAATATAACTTTTCCAAGATTCCAGTCCTCCCGTCGGAAACCAACCAAGCTTAACAGAGAAAAATTGAATAAGAATTAATCCTAACCAGAATGATGGAAGAGATATTCCTGATACAGCACCAAACATTCCTGCATAATCTTGCCACTTATTTCGTTTCTTCGCTGAAATAATTCCAATAATCAGACCAATGATGACAGCCCATACCATACTCCAAAGAGTCAGCCAAAAGGTAGGCATAAATCTTATCCCGATTTCCTTTAGGACTGGCTGTTTAGTTTTTAAGGAAGTACCCAAATCTCCTTGAAATAGATTACCGATAAAATTAACATATTGTTCATATAAAGGTTTATCGAGACCAAGATCCTTCCTTATTAGTTTTATATCTTCATAGCTAGCATCAGGACCGGCTACTAATCTCGCTGGATCCCCTGGTATTAAATGAACAAATAAAAAGATAAAGATTGAAACAAAAAACAGGATGGGAATAATCGTAATCAACCGTTTAGTTAAATAACGCCCCATTAGAACACCTACCTTCAAGAAAAATAGAAAAACTCCAAGTAATTACAAGAGAAGGACTTGACCCTTTTGATTTTTCATCCACAAGCTTTCATACGATTAAAAAGCCTTCTTAAATTAAATTTAGGGTGTCCCATCTATGATTCTTTTGAGACACCCTTTCATGTTATTGCTTAATTTCTAATTCATTAATACTTAATGAACCATCAGGTAATAGGTAAATCCCGTCTAAATAATTTTTCTTTCCAGCTAAGTTTTTCGGTACAGCTAATGTAACCCAAGGTGCATCTTCCCATATTAATTTTTGTGCGTCTTTGTAAGCTGCTTCACGTTTGCTTTCATCCGCTGTTTGTAGAGCATCTTTCAATGCTTGATTTACTTTTTCATTATTGTAGTAAGAAACATTATAGTTTAAAGGTGGGTATGCAGCCTGTCCTCCAAGGAGCGGGCGAATTCCCCAATCTGCATCACCTGTCGATGGTGACCAACCACCATAATAAAGCTCCACTTCAGCATCTTCTGGTTTTTGTGGTCCCCATAGCTTGTCGGATAAAGTTCCTGCTTCCATCGGAACGACTTCAACCTTAATATTAATTTGAGCTAATTGTTGTTGAAGAAACTCTGCTGACTTTACAGAAGTTGAACTATTACTTACCCACAGTGTTGTTTTAAAGCCGTCTTCAACGCCTGCTTCTTTCATTAACTTCTTAGCTTTTTCTAAGTCAAAATTATATGGCTCTTGCTCTGAGGAGAAAGCAACCTTTGGTGCAAGAACAGACGTAGGTTTATCCCCGAGACCGTTCCATACAACCTTAATAAATGCATCTTTGTTAATTGCATAGTTCATTGCTTGACGGATTCGTACATCATCATATGGTTTTTTCAATGTATTCATAGATAGGTAGTAAACGATAATTGAAGGATCATTTTCAATGACGATGCCATTTTTTCCATCAATTGATTTTACTTGCTCTGTTGGAATCGGATAAGCAAAATCCGCTTCACCCGTTTGGAGCATCGCGACACGGGATCCATTTTCAGGTACAGGCTTAAATGTGATTGAATCTACCTTTGGATAGCCTTCTTTCCAATAGTCTTCATTTTTCACTAGTTTTAAATGATCACTTTGATCCCATTCTTCAAATTTAAATGGACCAGTTCCTACAGGATTTCTCGCAATATCCTTCCCATACTTTTTTAATGCCGCAGGGGAAATCATCGCTGCTGATGGATGGGCAAAATTATTTATCATCGCACCAAAAGGTTCCTTTAGTAGTACTTTAACAGTGTATTCATCTACAACTTGTGTCTCTTTCACTAATTCAAATAAGCTATAGCGCTTTAAGTGATTATCTGGATTCGCTAAACGATCAATATTGTACTTCACGGCTTCTGCATTAAATGGGGTTCCATCTTGGAACTTAACCCCTTTTTTCAAATGAAAAGTAAACTCAGTTGCTTGATCATTTACTTGATAATCTTCTGCTAATACAGGGACTACCTTCATATCTTTATCAAATCCGAGCAACCCTTCCATCATCATTCTTTCTGCCGAAAGTCCTAACGTATCATTGGAATCATGAGGGTCCAAGCTAACAAAATTGGCAGCAACAGCTATTGTTATATCTTTCCCTTCTTTTTTCACAATTTTTTCAGGCTCTTTTTTCCCAGATGATGAACTCGAAGAATTCGAACATCCGAAGAGTATAAGAGTCAAACAAATCATTGAAACTATAAGTGCAAAACCTTTTTTCTTCATAGTTAATCCCTCCATGTATTTAAAGTTCCTTGGCATCCTTCAATGTAAAGGTTGGAACAAGTTCCCCGACTTTCTCTTTTCTTGCATTCGGTACGACTGGGTGATGATGTTGCTGTAATTTTTCTAACTCATTATCTGTTAATAGGCCTAGCTGTTTCAGCACCTCAACAGCTGCAGGCTCTGTTGCACGACCGAAACCATCTTCAATCTTAATGGCAATCCCAATTCCCGTTTGCAAATCGCCAATACAATACACACCTTCAGCTCCTGCCTTACCAAACATTTTCCCATCAACGGCTTTCATGAAATTGGTACAGAAGCGGTCTGTTCCACCCACCATCTCTGGAGCTGCCATCATAGCGGAGGTAACCTTTTCTACTGCACGGGCACGTGATTCCTCTAATTCATTGGGTCTTGTCATTTTGGCATAAGCGTGTGCAATTCGCTCAAGTGGTAACCCATGAACAGGTACGCCACAGCCATCGACGCCTAACTCTATTTTCTCGACCGGATAATCAGCCATTTCACTAACTACATGTAAAATTCGTTGTTGTACGGGATGTGATAATTCTAAATAGGATTCAATTGGCTCATTCATATATTTAGCAGTCACAATCATCCCACTATGCTTGCCTGAGCAATTATTATAAAGAGGGGTTACCTCTTTTCCTTCAAGAATCAATTCCTTAAACACGTCTTCTCTTCTTAACGGATGAGTTCCACATTTCAACGCTTGGTCGTCCAATCCTGCTCTTTTTAAAATGGAAATCACACGCTCTGTATGCTGTTTTTCCGCATTATGCGACGCACAGCAAAGGGACAAATCTGCTTCATCAAATTGGTAATGATCAGCCACACCGGTTTCTACTAGAGGGATGGCCTGTAACGGCTTCATCGAAGAGCGAGCATACACAACCCGGTATGGATCCCCTACATATTTAAGTAACTCCCCTTTATAATCCACAACCGCAATATGCCCATTATGTATACTTTCAACCATATTTCCACGAGTAACTTGTACCAATTCAGTTGACTTCATTTTCTCCACCTTCTAATTATTCTCTATTTTTTAAAAATTCTACAACATATTACAACCTATTACAACACAAAAATACAAAATAATCTAAAATATTATCGTTTGTTGGGGATAAATGGGATTAATATAGTATTTTTAGGGTATAACAGGTTTAAAATCAGAAGAAAAGTTAGATCACTCCAACCATTTTCAACCTAATAGAAAGCCTTTTATGTGGAAAGTGGAAAAAAATGTATGTTTCATCACTAAAAAACGGGGTAAAAGGTTATTGGAGGTGAGAATGAGCATTGATCGAATTTAAAAATGTATCGAAACAATACGAGGGTGGTTTTACCGCCATTCATAATTTAAACTTTACTATTAAAGAAAATGAACTCCTCGTGTTAATTGGGCCAAGTGGCTGTGGAAAAACAACGACCATGAAAATGATTAATCGGATCATTGAACCAACGAACGGTGAAATCACTATTAATGGTGAAAGCATTAAAAATAAGAACCCAGTTGAACTCAGGCGCACAATCGGCTATGTGATTCAACAGATCGGTTTAATGCCACATATGACGATTAGAGAAAATGTTGCCTTAGTACCGAAATTAAAAAAATGGGATGAATCCATGTACAAGGACAAAATAGATGAATTGATGAAAATGGTGGGACTTGACCCTAATGAGATAGGTGACCGATTTCCTGATGAATTATCAGGAGGTCAACAACAGCGTATCGGTGTTATCCGTGCACTAGCTGCCGATCCTGACATTATATTAATGGATGAACCATTTAGCGCATTAGACCCTATTAGTCGTGAACAATTACAAGAGGAATTAGTCAAACTACAACAAGAAATCAAAAAAACAATCGTATTTGTCACCCATGACATGGATGAGGCATTAAAAATTGCCGATCGAATTTGTATTATGAAAGATGGAGAAATCATTCAAATTGATCAACCCGAAAAAATTTTAAGGCATCCAGCCAATGAATTTGTTCGACAATTTATTGGTGAGGATCGTTTACAAGACTCCACCATCCTTCCTGAAATTGAACAGCTTATGGTTCCTCCAGTCACCGCATATCCTTCACGAGGACTTGCCGAAGCATTAAAAATCATGCGCGATAAACGAGTGGATAATTTACTAATTGTTGATAAGGATAAAAAGTTTTATGGGGTAGTAAATATTTGGAATATGCGTAAAGCATTTGGGGATGAGCAGCTTACGCTTAATGATCTTATCCAAAAGGATATTCCAACGATCACACCAGATGAAAATCCAGAAAAAGCATTACTATTAGTCAACAATTCTCCATATGGATTTGTACCTGTGCTTGATCATGATGATAAAGTAAAAGGAATCATTAACCGATCAAGTATTGTTAAGTTTGTTGCTAATCATTTAAATGACTCATTAGGGGGGATATAGACATTAATCGTTTATGGACTGAAACAAAGGATATTTTTGCAAGCCGTTTACCAGAGGTTGGTAGTTTACTAATAGAGCATGTTTACCTATCCTTCCTTTCGATCATAATAGCTATCTTAGTTGCTGTTCCTTTAGGAATTTTCCTAACCCGCCATAAAAAAGCTGCGGATATTATTATCGGAATAACCGCTGCCCTACAAACAATACCAAGTTTGGCATTACTCGTTTTTCTCGTGCCTTTTATCGGAACAGGAAAACCTCCTGCGATTATCGCATTAACCATCTATGGATTACTGCCAATTCTACGCAATACGTATTTAGGAATTATCAATGTCAATAGCAGTACGGTTGAAGCTGGGATTGGAATGGGAATGACTAGTAGACAAGTGCTTTGGAAAATCGAACTTCCCTTGCGCTAAATGTGATTATGGGTGGTATTCGCACTGCTGCCGTTATGGTTGTAGGAGTAGCAACCATTGCCGGACTGATTGGTGCGGGAGGATTAGGTGATTTGATTTTCCGAGGATTACAGACGTATAATTCTGGACTTATTCTTGCTGGTGCCTTACCTTCTGCCTTAATTGCTATTTTATTTGATCTTATTCTCAAGCGATTTGAACAGGCAGCAAAACCAGGTGTAAAGAGAAAAAAACGATCGAAATCAAGGAAATGGACCGCTATTGCCATAGCTACCGTTTTGATGATTACCGGAATAACGGTGGGTATTATGAAGGTAGTTAACAGTAAACATACGATTGTGATTACAGGTAAGAGTTTTACAGAACAAGAGATTCTTGTCTATATGTATAAGGAATTAATTGAGGATCGAACCAATCTAAAGGTCGATAAGCAGTCATTTATCAGTGGCTCTGCCGCTGTTTTTCAAGGATTAAAAAAGGGCGATTATGATATTAGTGTTGAATATACAGGGACAGGATTAATCAATTACTTAAAAGAAGATATTCCATCCACTGATCCTGACGATGTGTATGAACTTGTAAAAAAGCGATTTAAAGAAAAATATAATATTATCTGGTTGGACCCTATCGGCTTTAATAATACGTACTCTCTTACAATCCGTGAAGAGGATGCTGAAAAATGGAAGATAAAGACCATTTCCGATTTAACTGAAAAGGCTCCTGAACTAACTCTTGCTTCGGAACCAGAGTTTTTAGAACGAGAGGATGGATATCTAGGATTGAAAAAAGCGTACGGCATTGATTTTGGAAAAGTCCAGACGATGGACTCAGGGATCATATACAGCGCAGCCAAAAATCATAAAGCTGATGTCATTGATGCCTATACCACAGACGGAAGAATTCCAGCATTTGGACTCCAAGTTCTTGAGGATGACAAACAAGTCTTTCCTCCATACAACGCAGTACCCATCGTAAGAGGTGAAATTCTTAGCAAACATCCAGAATTAAAAGAAATCCTCAACCTACTCGCAGGAAAAATCAACGACAAAACCATGCAAAAACTAAACGCAGAAGTCGACATCAACCGCAAAACCTACAAAGAAGTAGCCCACCAATTTTTAGTGGACGAGGGATTAATTTAATGGGGGTCAGACCCCCATCCCTTTAAAGCTTTAAAGCAGCGGGGGTCTGACCCCTAAGTGTTTTCCTTACAAACTCATCAAACCTCTCTTCTTCTTCAGAGAATGGATTATGATTACTTTCCTCAAAGATGGTTAGTGATGAGTTGGGAATTAATTCTGCTATTTCTTCACTGAATTTTAATGGGCATTGAGCATCAAATTTCCCACAGTAAATATAGGCTGGTACTTTAACATCTTTCAGCTGGCCCCGTACATCATATGTAGGCGATTCGATGGTACGAAAATACGTCAGCCGTTCACCAACAGTCTTTCCACTGTTGGGTTTTTTCATGGATGCCTGTAGCTTTTCCTCTGAACAATAAGACATTAGCGCCCATTCATAGCTAAGTTTCCTTCGGATCTCAATCGGTGTTGCTGGATCATCCAATTGATCCATGATCTCTATAATTCTCTTAAAGTTCGGATTTTGAGAACAATAGATACTATCGGGGTCAGCACCATATTCATAACTGGCAGCTGCTCCACCTGCGATAATTTTTGTTAGCGAATGAGGATGTTGAATCGCATATTTTAAAGCGAGCATTCCACCCGTTGAATGACCAGCAAAGCTCCACTGCTGATACCCTAACGATTCTCGAATAGCTTCTAAATCAAGAAGTGTTTCCTCCATACTGTATTCAGACTCATTAGAAGCAATGGCTGAATTTCCAGCCCCTCGCAGATTAATTAAATAAACATGGTAACATGACGTAAAAGGATTGGCAAAAGAATTCCCGCGCTCATCATACGCACTATAAAGATGAGTCACCGCAAGCGGCTCCCCCTCCCCTCTCTCAAAAACCTCAAAACTTCCCCTCTTCGTATCAACCATTCGTCGAACCCACATCAACAATTCCCCCTTTCCTTAATTAAATTATACTTACTAAGGAAAAACCCTCTTTTTTGGGGTCTGACCCCCATCACTTTAAAGCTTTAACGCAGTGGGGGTCTGACCCCCTAAAAGAAAGCGTTGATCGCAATGACTAGAATGATTGCTCCGCTTAGTAAGGTTCCGAATTGTCCTATTGTGAATTTGCCGATGCGAATGTCAGCTAATTTTGTTCCTAGTTTGGTACCTATCCAAATGCTGATAAAGCTGCCTATGGCTGCGGTGAGGGAGATGGCAAATGGCGATAGTCCAAGTAAGCCTGCTCCTAGTCCATTTGTAAGTGCATTTGCTGATAAGGCGACTCCTAATATTCCAGCCTCCCACCAACTAATGCCACCTGATAGATTTCGTTCTCTGTCTACAGCCTCAGAATTTTTCATTATCCCATCAAGGCCATTCCCTTTTTCCCCCGGCTCCTGACTCATTTTAGATTCAGCACTTTTACGTGGAACTGCTAACAACATAATTCGAATCCCAATGATAATCAATAGGAATGAACCTACAATTACAGGAAACATCCCAGGTAAAATATACGATAACCACATTCCAAACGAAATACCTGCAACACTCATCAGAAAACAAATCACTGCGATAAATAAATTAGCACCCATCCCTATTCTTATTTTTCGGATTCCATAAGAGATTCCCACCCCTAAATTGTCTATACTCGATGAAACGGCGAATGCAAATATTACTAACCAAGACATATTAGAAACACTCCTCTTTTTTTACAGGCTCTTTTCTCAAACATTGTTGCTAATGAAGTAGTGTATTAATTATTAACTCTCGGTTGTAGATTGCTACATCTTTCATCACTGAGGAAAGAGCGGCAAACTCTATAAGACCGCTGAATTCTTTATTGGAAGTAAAAGCCGGCACTTGGGCATTTACAAAAGCAACAAACTATACGAAAACAGCCTTACAATTAAAATAGTCTTTAATCATTGACCATTTTTAACATTGTATTTCTCTCATACAATGAAAGTGCCTGTCTTTCTCAACAAGTGTTGAGAAAAGTTCAACAAAAAATCAATAAAAAAAGTCTGATCCCACTATTACTCACATGGGAATCAGACTACACCTTTTATTCCTGTGTTTCTTTGCTTGCAACACTATCATTATCCTGCGATAAAAAATCTTTTAATGCTTGTTTATTTTGATCGACATCAATGCTTAAAACTGCACCCACATCAACATTTCTATCAACATATGAATCTTGGATTGGAATTCGTAAAGTCTCCATTTTTTTATTTTTTCCAGTCAATAGGCCTTTACCAATGGAAAGGATCGTAGAAGTGTCTACATTCGTGTCAATATACGGATCAGCCACACCAAGTATTTTCGGGAGTTTGACAAGACTTTGTATATTAAACGCCTGTTCCTTAATTTTTGAGATTACTTCTTGCTGTCGTTCCACCCGTCCAAAATCACTTAGACGATCATGCCGAAAACGGACGTATCCTAGAATTTCTTTTCCATGTAATACTTGTTTCCCTGGATGCAATGTCATTCCAATTCCATAAGACATTTCATATGGGATATCAGCCTCAATACCCTTTGGTGCAATTATATCAACAATTTTTGAAAATCCTTCAAAATCGGTAACTGCATAATAATTGACATCTACATCAAAATTCTGTTTGATTGTTTTTCTAACTAGCTCAGGTCCTCCATAGGCAAAGGCTGCATTAATTTTTCTCATCCCATGCTCAGGAATTTCTACATATGTATCTCGCATTATTGACGCAAGTTTAAGCTGGTTGGTATCTTGATTATAATGGGCAATCATTAATGTATCGGAATTCCCGCGATCCCCACCTCTCGTGTCAGTACCAATCAATAAAATATTAATGACTCCAAATTTCGGCTCAGCACCTTTAAATAAATCATAGGTAGCGCCATCCTTCTTGAATTTTCCATTATTTGCCTCAGATAACCCTTGATTATATTGATAGATACAATAACCGATGATTCCTACAATTAATATAACTATCAGCAAAAAGAGATTTCTCAGCCATTTCCTTTTAGTCCTTCTTTCTCTTTTTTTCATGTGTTCCCTCACCTATATTCGAAATTGCAAGAAAGTATAAATCATTTTCCTTGCTTGCGTTTTTTTAAATCTATTTTTCTACTATACTATCAGAATCATTTATTCATCGATAATGACTGTATAACGATTTGCACAGCCATCGCATCATCTAGAAACCCAATCGGAAAGATATAATCCGGGATAACATCAACTGGTAAAATAAAAAAAACAAGTGCCGCTCCCATTAATCCAAGTTCATAAGGAGTCCCCATCTTTAAGCGAAATTTCTCATACATAACCTTTAGCTGACTAATAAAAGGACCAATACTCCCTACTTTTTGAAGCTTCTCCTCAAATTTATTTAGAATCGTCTCTTTTCCTTCTTCTGTTTGTGAATATTGTTCGTATTTTTTTATATGCTGTTTAACCTTTTCCAAGGAAAATTGTTGGTCATACACATTAGAGGATTGTAGAGCTTGCTCAATACTATCGATGGACTGGTGTATATCAGAATTTTGACTCTCCTGTTTTGCAAGCGGAAACCCTGCTGCAACAAATAAATCTGTCATCGGAACCTGAAGACATTCAGCAAATTTTTGTAAATGCTCAGGAGTGGCCTTTCGCTTCCCATTTATAATACGGGATATGGTAGCTGTATCAATTCCACTAAGCTCACTCAATTTCCTCATAGATAGGGATTGCTCTTTTAACAATTCTTTTAGTAGCAAACCAAGATGATCGCCCTGTTTTCCTTCAGTCATAAGTTCCTTTCCTTTCTTTCATAAGCTCTAAGCCATACGAAAGCACGTAATCGCATTTTGACTTTATATCAAAAATACAATGGTGTTGACAAATTGTCAACACTAAACGATTGAAATAAAAATAACATCCATCATATTGCACAGCTCTTTTTCGTAAAATAAGATATAGACATATTTTTGTAGAGATATGAAAGAGATTCAAATAAGGACAAAGGGAGTGAAAGGAGATGTCAAATACACAGAATAGCGATCAAAAGCTTGGTCAGTTAATAAAAACAGCATTAAAAGAACAGGCACTCTCCATGAGAAAGCTAAGCTCACTAACGGGAATTGACACCTCGACCATTTCACGAATAGCCAATAACAAACAGAAAGCAAAACCATCCCACCTACAACAGATTGCCAATCATTTAAAGATTCCACTAATAACATTAATGCAGGCAGCAGGATATGAGGTAGAAGATAAAGAAAAAACCTCCTCTTCTGATATGTATACTTCAATCGACACGATCCAAGAAGTACTTATTTCTTCCAAATATTTAGACCAACCCGTTACAATCGAGCAAATCCAACAGGAATTATCTAAGTACGAACAATTCGCCCTTACAAAAGAAGGACAACAAAAAATAGTGCATGAATTTGAAGCAAAAGTTGAACAAGTAATGGGAACAGGTCCTTTTATTATGGAATTAAAAAAAATGTACAAAACCTACTGCGAAGAAACCAATTCAATTGAAAAACGCACCATCCTTGGCAGTGTCCTTTTATACTTTATACTATCCACAGACATCATCCCTGACTACGTATTCCCATTCGGCTACTTAGACGATTGCCTCGCCGTCCAAATCGGCTTAGAACGACTTTCAAAATTGGGGGTCTGACCCCCAACCCTTTAAAGCGTAAAAGCAATCAAAGTAAAAAAGCCTTGTGGATTATACTGATTCCTTAAAAGACTTTTTACTGTTTATTCAAATGTTGGCTCAATGAAAGAATCATTGGCATGATACTGTTATGTATTCAGATTTAAGGTTCGTTCCATTTCGAAGAGGCTTTTTAAGTTGCTTATTATTGCGGCCATCCATTATTAAAGCCTTTAAAAGTTGTAGCTCTTTTCTTAGAGAAATAAAAGGTGTAGCGGACTACAACGTACTAAAAAAATATAGTGGGGTCTGACCCCACTAATGAATTGCTCCACCAATTTCTACTATATCTTCTTTCTCGTTTGCTGCTGTGATTGCAGCAATTTCTAATCCACGTACTATGAGATCGAGACTGAGGCTTGGTGCTGTATTGTGAATCGTTTGATCCGGAAGGAAAGGAATATGAATAAATCCTCCTCGAATATGAGGCGCGTTTTTCGCTAAGTAGTCCATGACTCCATAAAATAGATGATTACAGACAAATGTTCCTGCTGTATTAGAAACAGCAGATGGAACCCCTGCTTTTCTCATATTATGAACGATTCGCTTATTGGGTAAAGTTGACCAATAAGCAACAGGACCATCTTCAATAATTGTTTCATCGATAGGCTGGTTACCTTTATTATCAGGAATTCGTGCATCATCGATATTAATAGCTACTCGCTCAGGGGTCACTTGTGTACGACCACCTGCTTGACCTACACAAATCACAACATCCGGTTGGTGTACTTCAATTGCTTGAGTCACTACTTTAATGGATTCATGAAAAACAGTGGGCACTTCTTGTGTCACAATGGTGACATCATCAATAATTTTCCCTTCTAATTGTTTTACTGCCTCGAGCGCTGGATTAATTTGATCCTCCCCAAAAGGATCAAAGCCTGTTACTAGTACTTTCTTTGCCATCTCCTACATCCCCTCCTATTTAATTAGAAAATACATTAAAACAATATTAAATGCTAGAACAAACAATGCTGTTGGTACTTGAACACGAATAACATGATTTTTATTTTTTAAATCTAATAGTGCAGCAGGTACAATATTAAAATTAGCTGCCATTGGTGTCATCAATGTACCACAATACCCCGCAAACATCGAGATAGCAGCAATTTGATTCGGATTGGCATCAAACTTTGTAATCAGAAATGGGATGGCAATTCCAGCTGCCATGACTGGGAAGGCTGCAAAGGCATTCCCCATAATCATTGTAAATAACGCCATTCCGATACAAAATACGACGACGACCCAGATTAAAGAATTTTCAGGAATGAACTTCGTCACCACATCAGACACAACAGTGCCGACTCCCGCTTTTGTAAAAATTGTTCCTAATGTTGCCAATAGCTGTGGTAAGACAACAGCCCATCCAACTGCCTCCAGCAGACGGCGAGATTCTTTAACTGCTGTTTTAGGGGTACTTTTTGTCAATAGCAGCGCAGCAATGATCGCAATAATACAAGCGAGACCGAGCGCAACCAATGTTGGGTTTGATGGATCAAGTAATTGTTTAGAACCAATTTTCACCTTATCGAATACTTTTGAACCAATCACCGTACCAACAGGGATAAGTAAAGCCGGGAGAAAAAGCCAGCTTCCTAAACGTTTGCGGCGTATTTCTCTTTCTTGTTCTGTCGCTTCGCCATACTCTCCTTTTCGAAGACCACCAATACCAACAATTACAACCATTACGATAACAATAAGACCAATATAAAAGGGTGGAATGACTTTTCCAAATAATAGAGTAATTGAATAAAGAAAATAGAATAAGCCTGACTGTATTCGCTTTGGATTAGCTTTATCAGAAAAAGTATACAAAGAACAACAGATACCTATAATACCCATTACAATATAAATAAACTCAACTGAAAAAATCATACGTTCACATCCTTCTTGCTGCCTGAATCAACTTTCTTCATTTTTGAACCTAACTTGCGATCTAGCTTTTTATCAAATAGATAGAGTCTTATAGAGTGGACAATGAAAGCAAAAATGGCTGTCGGTATTCCCCATAGCGCCATTGATATCGGGTCCGCATCAATGCCATTTTGATCAAAAAATCCTTTCATTAATAAAATTGCACCGACGGCTACAAATATATCTTCACCAAAGAAGAGACCAATATTATCTGCAGCGGCAGCTTGTGCTCTAATTTCCTCGCGATCTTCTTCAGGAACCTCACCATATTTCGCCTCTGCAGCTCCTTCTGCCATTGGTGCTATGAGTGGGCGGACAGTTTGAGGATGGCCACCAATACTATTTAATCCAAGAGCAGCTCCTACTTCACGAATAAGTAAATAGATATTTAAAATTCGCCCTACAGTTACTGCTTTAATTTTTGAAACAAGATGCCCTGCTTGATTCTGTAATCCACTTCTTTCAAGAAGACCGATGACAGGAAGTGTAACGATTAAAATCGACATATAGCGATTCGTAGTAAATGCCTCACCAAATTGTGTAATGATTTCCTTTATCGGAAGCCCAGCAATTAATCCTGTTACTAAACCCGAAACGGTCACAACTACAAGTGAATTCAACCTAAAGGCAAATCCAATAATGATTAAGGCAACTCCTATTAATACCATATAATCCCTTCTCTCTAGATGTTTAAGTATTTCAAAATATTATTCTAGTATATATATTTACTAATGTTAGAATTGTATCACAAATCAAATCAATCTGAAAAGAGTATTTTAAATTTTTTCATTTCCAAAAAAAGTGATGTTATTCAATGTAAATAGGCATATTCTTCTTATCATTTTATCTTAGTAGACAAATTAGATTAAAAAACATGAATTGTTAAAAGGTTATAAATATTATATTATAAAAGAAAAGTATAAAAGATTATGGAGGGGACAGTTCCAATGGAATATCACTTACATCCTATGGGAGAGAACGCAATCATCATTGAATTGGGACAAGAGATGAATACGCTAACCCATGAAAAAGTTCAAGTCCTTTCTGCGTATTTTGAGGATCATCCATTAGATTGGGTAGAAGAGTATGTCCCAGCCTTTACAACGGTGACTGTTTACTATGACCCTTTTAAACTCACATCTGCATTAAGACAATCAACAGAACTTCCATCCACATATGTTTGCCGTCAGCTGGAGTCTCTTCTTTCAAAACTAACGTTAGGAGTGGAAAAAGAGCCAAGGATAGTAGATATTCCTGTATGCTATGGAGGAGAATTAGGTCCTGACCTTGAGACCGTTGCACGATTGAATGACTTAACAACTGAAGAAGTGATTCACATCCACTCAACTGGGGACTATATTGTTTACATGATCGGTTTCGCACCGGGTTTCCCTTATATTGGGGGAATGTCCGAAAAAATAGCTGCCCCACGGCTCGCTTCCCCTCGATTAAGAATACCTGAAAGATCAGTAGGAATTGCCGGTAAACAAACAGGTATCTATCCAATTGAGACCCCGGGAGGCTGGCAGTTAATTGGGAGGACCCCTATTCATTTATTTCGCCCAAACGATGAATCTCCGAGTCTATTAAAGGCGGGAGATAAAATTCGCTTTACTCCTATTAGTTATCAGGAATACTTGGAATGGGAGGATGCTGCTAAATGATCACTATTAAAAAGCCCGGACTCTTAACAACCATACAGGATTTAGGTAGACATGGTTTTCAACGATATGGTGTAATCGCTGGCGGTGCGATGGATACCTTTGCTCATCGAATCGCTAATTTTTTAGTTGGAAATGAAGAAAATGCCCCTACCATCGAAATAACCATGCTGGGGCCAGTAATTGAATTTGATGAGAATGCTCTAATTTCTATTTGCGGTGGTGATCTTTCCCCTATGATTAATGGAAAGCCTGTTCGACCTTGGCGAACAATCTTCGTAAAAAAAGGGAGCGAACTTCGCTTTGGCTCACTAAAGTCTGGATGCCGGGCAAATCTTGCTATCGCCGGGGGACTTTCAATTCCAAGCATCATGGGAAGTAAATCAACCTACTTAAGGGCAGGAATCGGCGGTTTTCATGGGCGTTCATTACAAATGGATGATCAAATTCCTTTTGGTCTACCAAATGAAATTTCTGCAAAAATCATGCGTAAATTGGATGCACACACTCATCATTTTTTTGAAATGGAATGGTCTGTCACATCGGAACTAATCCCAAACAATAAAAAGTCTGCTTCTATTCGAGTCATAAAAGGACGGCAATACCATTTATTTACGGAAGATAGCAGGAAGAATTTTTTCTCAAATACATTTGAAGTGACAACCCAATCAGATCGCATGGGGTATCGTTTAAAAGGAGAACCATTATCTTTGGAGCATGCCCAAGAAATCTTATCGGAAGCTGTCAATTTCGGTACGATCCAAGTTCCTTCAGATGGAAACCCCATTATTTTATTAGCTGATAGACAAACAACTGGTGGTTATCCAAAAATCGGACAGGTAGCTTCTGTCGATTTACCACGATTAGCACAGATGAAACCAGGGGATCAGCTTCGATTTTCTGAAATAACAATTGAACAGGCTTTTCATCTTCTAATAGAAAAGGAAAAAGAAATACAACAGCTTAAAAAAGGAATTTTACTTAAATTTAAAGAGGTGGTATAAACATGTCTATGATTGATTTAAATTGTGATATGGGAGAGAGCTTTGGAGCTTACAAAATGGGAACAGATGAGGAAATTCTTAATTATATTACTTCTGCCAATATTGCTTGTGGGTTCCATGCAGGAGACCCCACTACAATGAGAAAAACAGTGACGATGGCTTTAGAACGCAATGTAGGGATTGGCGTTCATCCTGGTTTGCCAGATTTAGTAGGCTTCGGTAGAAGAACGATGGATATTTCTCCACAAGAAGCCTATGATCTGATTGTTTATCAAATTGGCGCCGTTTACGCTTTTACCAAAGCTGAAGGCGGAAAACTTCAACATGTAAAACCTCATGGTGCCCTATATAATATGGCTGCAAAAAGTCCATCTTTATCCGAGGCCATCGCTGAAGCAATCTATAAAGTTGATCCTGAATTGATTCTTTTTGGATTAGCGGGAGGAGAGCTCGTTAAAGCTGGAAAAAAAATTGGTCTCCGCTCTGCAAGTGAAGTATTTTCCGACAGAACCTATCAAGAAGACGGTTCCTTAACATCTAGACGAGAAGAAAATGCGCTAATCCACGATCAAGAAGTAGCAGTAAACCAAGTCATTCGCATCGTGAAAGAAGGAAAAGTAAAATCACTACAAGGAGTGGACGTATCAATCCAAGCCCACACCGTATGCATTCACGGCGACGGCCAAAACGCATTACAATTCGCCAAATACATCTCCACCTCCCTCCAAAACGCAGGAATCACCATAGCTAAAATCAGTAACTTCTTGGGGGTCTGACCCCCACTTCTTTAAAGTGTTAAAGTGATTTCAATAGATCTTTTTTTATCTCAACGTACTTACGGTAATTTTCTTTTTGTGGGTGAGAAAAGTAGGATAATATTTTACTAGTGGTGACATGCGGATTTGTATTATTTGAAGTATAAGCTGCATAGCTGCTCCACCGATAATCTTCAGGGGCGTGAACTATTTTCGCATCAACAGGATTTAAATGGATATATCTGCTCACCTCTAATTGGTAAACGATCGAATCAATGATTTCTGAACCATAGCGCCCTTGAAAAACATGTCCTACAAGTTCATGACGCTTATTAAAATAAATGGCATATCTGGAATTGAGCATTTGCATTATATACTGAGGATGATGCTTGATGGTTTCTAATTGGAGATGAATATGATTGGTCATTAGGCAATATGAATGAAGAATAAATGGATAATAACTTCGAACTTCTTCTAATAGTTTTAAATAAACCACTCGATCTTTATTATCATAAAATAATGCAGATTGTCGGTTCCCCCTACTCGTAATATGATACATCGCCCCTTCAAACCAAATACGAGGCTTTCTAGCCACTCTTTTCACTTCCTTTCTTATTTTTCTACTTAGAAATATTCGATAGAATTAGCTAATATCCTTCTTAAAATTCGAGCAATTAAACGAAAGCCGTTATTAATATATAAAAACCTGTAGATCGCAACTTTCCTACAGGTTTCTTTATCACTTTAAAGCGGTGGGGGTCTGACCCCCTAATTTCCATTTTTCTTATCAATTGTTTCACTAATTTTTTTGTTTCCTTCATCGACGAATTTTCTCCATTCATCGTTTCCGTTATCTACGCTTTCTCTCCACATGAGGTTGCCTGTGTCAACGGCATATTGCCATTTTTCATTTCCATAATCGACTATATCAGAATATAGTTGGCGAGTAGGATGATCATAATCATCAAATCTTTCTTTTAAATATTCCCTTGCTAGCTTCATCCGTTCTTTTTCACGTGTACTCTTTTCCTTCATGCTTTCTTTTGTACTTTGAGCTAATGCTTTTTTCTCTTCTTTTATTTCTAATGACTTTGCTTTTCCTTCTTCTTTCCAGTCCAGCCAAGCCTGCTGGATTTCTTCATACTGGGCTCTTAAATACCTTTTCAAATCACGTTCAGATTGCACATACGTAAATTCACCATTTCCAGCACTCGCAACATTTTCCAATAATTTTTGTCCTTCATTATCTACGTCAAACCCAATAATATTTACAACAGTTTGAATATCAGATGTAACTAAATCCTTTGCCGCTTTTACTGGATCACCATTACAAGTCTCAATCCCATCGCTTACTACGTATACAATCATATCATCTGTATTTTCTGGAATGTCCTCTTTTACCTTTTCTAATGCGAGAGCAATAGGCGTCCAGCCTGCAGGTTTTACTTTATTTAATGACTGGTTAAATTTTGACTTTTCAAAACGCCCACTATACAAATTTTCCGAACTGCTACATGACATTTTTTTATCTGAATCACTTCCAGAACCTTTATGACCATACACACGCATTGAAATAGTTGCGTTCTCCGGAATTTGTTCAGCAAATTCAAGAACAGCCTCCTTTGCTACTTGCATTCTTGTTTTACCTCCAACAGAGGCATTCATACTACCACTAGCATCTATTAAAATTGCATAATGTGCTGTTCTCATACCAGGTATGTTAACTGTCTCATCTGGTCGATCAACAGAAACATCAACATTTGAATTAAAGTTAAGTAATGTTTCCATTTCTTTATGATAATCCTCTGTTAATAAAAACTTTAACTCCTCCATATACTCTTCCTTCGTTAAATCCTCAGGCAATTGATCTAGCGCTTCTTTAACTTTTTCCTCATCATATTGATCGCCGCTATACTTCCCAGGATATCGCAATAACTCTTTTTCCATCTCTGATAACTCACGATCAGGCATCTTAATATCAAAATACTTTACTTCCTTTGGTTTATATTCATTTGCTAATTTTTCTTCTTGCTTCGGTTCGGCGGGTTGTTTCTTCCCTTTCTCTGTCTCCTGCTGTTGCGAAGCATCCTTCGAACATGCAGCTAACAGTAAAGTTAATAACATCATCCCATAAAAAAATTTCTTCATAGTAAATGTCCCCTTTATTTTCCCATATAGAAAAATGGATATATACCACCATCATACCTATTTAATGTAAATTATAGTAATAGACTAAATGCCTATGAAGAAAGAACTAAGGGGTCAGACCCCCACCGCTTTAAAGTAGTGGGGGTCTGACCCCTTTTGATATAATATCCTCGTACAAGGAGGGATGCTTTATGTTTTTCATTAACCTGTTTAAAGGTTGGTTTTTAAGGGGTTGGTTTTTCTTTGATCTTGTAGTGGGGATTCTTTATTTTATATTATTTATATTAATCTCATTTTGGCTATACCGAATGATAAAAAATAAACTGGCTGGTAAAGGAAGTTTTAGGCGTGGATTTTCACTATTAGGGATCTTGCTGATTATCTATTTTACAGTTGGATCTTTTGTCCTATTAATTTTTAATGGGGCTGGTCGTCATGTTGATGTCAAAGCCGAATCTCCGACATTAACTATACAAAAAAATGGGAAATCCTTGGTTGTAAACAAGGTTTCCGTAAAAGTCCCCAATGGACAATCGAATGGCATTTCGACTAGTGTATCATCCTTTGAATTTATCGCCGTTAATAGCGATACAGGAATAAAAGAATGGACAAAAAAATCAAACTGGCAAGACTATGTACTTGGTCAAACCAATAATGAAATGATTGTCATAAATCCAAAGAAAAAGAAGCTTTCCTTTATAGACCTATTGACCGGAAAAGAAACGATGACAGAAAAAGAACTCTATCAAAAAGTTCCTGAATTAAAAGGTAATTTAAGTTATGAGTTTACTGATTATTTTATCGATAAAAAGAAAGATATGTACATCTATGGGTTAGATAATCACTATTACAAACTGGATCTACAAAACTATACTTTAAAGGAAGACGACAGTTATAAAAAAATTGTTAATGATCATACCTTCGATCATTCATTTTTTCAAAAAGGCAGTTTGCCTGTGTCTTCCGCCAATGAGAATGATCAAAAAGAACTTATGAATACTTTGAATGAAATCAATAGTCATTTTATTAATCTATCAATCTTAGCTTATGATTCAAAAGAATCCATTGCCTATATATCCTATCAAACAAAACGGAATGAACAGTCACTTACCCTTTCAAAAGTGAACCTTCAAAGTAAAAAAATAAATTGGTCGACAACTGTCGAAACCAATAATGAAGTCATGGGATATATCGAGAATAATGATCTATTTATACAAAGCGCTGGAAATCTCTACCGCATTTCACTAAAAGACGGAAAGCTGCACTTCAAATACGAATATCTTTGGAATAAGTCCGTGTGAAACGAGGTATACTTTTATACTTTAAAGCAGTGGGGGTCAGACCCCCCACTGCTTTAATATGTACTACAACCATTTTTCATGATCTTAGCAATCTATCAAAAAATGATTATTCCAATAATCCCCGCGAATAATATAACAAGAGTTGGATGTATTTTGAAATAGGACAGGCCCACTAATGATGCAAGAAAGAGGAGAAATAAACTGACCATGTGCCAAGATACATGGAGTGAAATCACGCCGTTTTCTATAGCAAAATGAATGGCTGCATAAATAATCAAGCTTGTTACAATCGGGCGCAATCCATAGAATGCAGATTGCAAAAGTTTATTTTGATTAATTTTATAAAAAAACAGAGCAATGATTAATACAAAAATAATCGATGGAAGAGTGATGGCGATTGATGATACGATAGCCCCAGGAATTCCTGCAACCTTATATCCAACCGCTGTGGCACTGTTTGATGCAATGGATCCTGGTGTCATTCCCGCAAGAGCAACGATATCGGTATATTCAGTTGTGGTTAACCATGCTTTTTTTGTTACCTCTGCCCCTATTACTGGGATCATTGCGTAACCCCCACCAAATGAAACGGCTCCAATTAATAGGAATAGGGTAAATAATGAAAATAACATAGTATTCCTCCTACGTCCTCATTTCCTCATTCGGTACGTCATATATAGATTCTTTGTTTTTTTCTGGATTGTGGTCTAATCGAACCGGTATATTCATTAATTCCTTGACTTTTACAATCATAATTCCCAATAATGCACCTGTAACAATAACAAAAATAGGATGCCAATGGAATACAAGCATCATAATGACCATCACAATCATTAAGATGAAGGTAGATTTATCAAGGATGGAAGTTCGTGCAATTTTGATTGCCGCATAAGCTATCAAAGCTACAACTGCTGCTCTGATCCCTAAAAACGCTGCTTTTACATGAGGATTTCCTTCAAAAGAAACAAAAATAATATTAAGAAGCATCACAATGAGAAAGGTTGGAAGTAAAACTCCAATCATTGCAGCAATTGCTCCACGTACCCCTGCAATCTTATGGCCAATAAATGTGGCTGCATTCACTGCGATTGCACCGGGAGCCGTACCTGAAAGGGCAAACATATCAGACACTTCTTCAATTTCTACCCATTTCCTCTTTTTCACCACTTCCCTTTCAATTAAAGGAATCATGGCATAGCCGCCTCCAAATGTAACTGGTCCAATTTTAAAAAACACCCAGAACAATTGAAAAAGTAAGGACCAATTTTTTTTCATCCAATCCCAGCTTTCTATTTTCATTTTACTATCCACATGTTATCACACTTTTGACCAAAATGGACAAAAGTGTCCAAATAATATCCTACATACTTTATTCATTAAAAAATTGATCAAATACGAATATAGCAGCTCCTAAACATGTTGCCTTCTCCCCAAATGATCCCTTTTTAATGCTAATTTCCTTCATACATGTATGGTTTCTCGCCACTCGCACTACCTCTTCATAATACTTACGATCATGATAAATTAATTTACCATGCAGTAATACAGTATCAGGGTGCAAAGCATTGATCATATTTGCAATTCCGATTCCATAATAACGTGCTGACTCTAAAATGATCTCCTTCACAGCAGGATCCTTACTATTTAATAATTGATCCAAAGAAGGAGAAATTCCTTTCTCTTTCATCCTGTCAAACAACGCGCCGAAAGTTACATACGAGCTTAAACATCCCTTATTCCCACATAAGCACGGTCTACCATCTGCTTGAATCGTTATATGTTCGAATGTGCTTGCCGCTCCTTGTGTATTATAGAATAATTGGCCCTCCTTAATAAATCCGCAGCGTATACCATAGCCACTTATACAATATAATAGACTTTCTCCCTGTAATGATTGATTTGCGTGATACTCAGCTAGAGCGGCTGTATTAGCCCCATTATTCAGAACAACTGGAACATCAAAATGACCCTTTAGCATGCTCACAATAGGGATATTGAGCCAACCCTTTGCTGGAAATGCACTAGGATTGATTATTACTCCATTTTTTCGATCAATTGGACCCACTGCCCCAATTCCAATCCCTAACAATGGATCGACACGATACTGTGTTAAAAGATGTTCAATTCCTTCTATAATTAATTTAATGGTCACTTCAGGTGTATGTTTATTTGTAATCATAAACTGATCTGCTCCGACCGGTTTAAAGCTCAAATCAAATAACATGATTCCCACATGCGTTCTCGCAATTTCAACTCCCACTAAGTACCCAGCATCAGGGACTACCTCATACAGAACAGATGGTCTTCCACCATTTGATTCAGCAACGCCACATTCCCGAATTAGCTTCCTTTTTACCAGCTCTGCAACCATCCGGGTCATCGTCGTATTAGGTACATGAAATCGATGAAGCAACTCTACTTTTGAGATGGAATCCTTTTTATGTATCAGCTTGTACAAAGCTTTTTTTACTTGATTCTTTTCACTAACATCATTAAAAAAATCCCTAGTCAACATTTTCAACTCCTCAAAACTAAAAAGGATGATTTTATGGTTCATAATAAATATACCATCTTCATATATAAATGAAATGACTGGGATCTATATTGTTCTTTTTAATGATAGCTATGTTAAATAACTCTGTTGATATTCAATTACAAAGAACATTTGTTCTATAATAAATGTATGAAATTAGACGAGAGCGAGTTGTAAGGGATGGCATTGAAGGACATCATTCAAGAAATCAAAAAGTTGAGTACGGCAGACCAATACCACCTTAAAGAGTTTTTTGTAAACTTTTTGGCATCCTATTCGGGAAGCGAACCTGTATTTAAAGAGGTTCCAAACGAAAGCATAAAGATGGATTTACCTGCTCTCATTGCCATTCTAATAACGCTATTCGTTTCGGTAAATATAACGTAAAGATGGGCAGTCAAACATTGGAACGTCAGCGTTACCGATGCAAGGATTGTGGAAAGACCTTTACTGATATGACGAATACTCCTCTTTATCGTACTCACCTGCCACACAAATGGTTGGAATTTGTACAGTGTATGATAAGAAGGCTATTCTTTACAGCTATTAGAGGTTCATTATTTAACATTATTCTATTGGAGACACAAACTCCTTTCACCATTTAAAGAGATGGACTTTGAACAATTTGTAGGTATCGTTGAAATGGACGAGACATATTTTCTGTACTCGGAAAGGGGGAAAAAGGAAAATAGAGGGTTGAAAAGCTCGTAAAAGTGGTGGCTCATTATCACAACGAGGCATTAGCAAGGAACAAGTCTTTGTTCTTGTAGCAAGAGACCGTCAGAAAATAACATATTCTAAAGTGGTTGGTCAGGGACGGATTGTGAAAACCCGTTTGGAAGAAGCAATCGGCTCTAAGTTGTCTCCTAACAATATTCTTTGTACAGATGCGTGGCGGGCATTTATGACCTACGCAAGAGAAAAAGGACTTGAGCATTACTGATTCAGATGGTAAGGAGCGAATCCAGGGTGTTTACCATATTCAAATTGTGAATACAGTCGCTTGAAAGTCTGGCTAAATCGGTTTAATGGCGTGGCTACCAAATACCTCGACCATTATTTGAGTTGGTTTCAATTTTAGACCAAATTAAACACCGAAATGATGATACAACGGTTAGTAAGATGATTTTTAAAAGCTGCTTGTTCTCAACTGATACTACCTATGATAAACTCTGATTATCAGAATTTTCCATATAGACAAAGTTTAAAAATAGAATAAACCAACAGGGGGAAAGAGAATGAAAACAACTGAATTACCGAAAGTCTATTTAAGAGAATTAACTCTAAATGATGTTGATGACCGTTTTCGATGGTGTCTTGATAAAGAAGTCACAAAGCATTTAAATATGCCAGAGAAATATCCACCTTTTAGTAAAGAAGAAACTAAGAGTTGGATTAAAATGTGCATTAACAAAACAAACGGATATGAACAAAAAGCCATCGTAACAGAAGAAGGAATGCATATCGGTTGGATAGATTTGAAAAACATAGATAAACTCAATAAACACGCCGAATTAGGAGTAGCAATAGGTGATAAAACCTACTGGGGTAAAGGTTATGGGTTCTCCGCAATGAAAGAGATGCTTCAATGGGGTTTTAATGAATTAGACCTTAACAAGATTTGGCTAAGAGTAGAAGTTGATAATGAAAAGGCAATAAAGTCTTATAAGAGAATTGGGTACGTTGAGGAAGGTATATTGAGACAAGACAGATTAAGAAATGGTGAATTTGTTGACCGTTTAAGAATGAGTATTCTTCGACACGAGTTCTTCTGTTAACGGGAGGTTAAATAGAAAAAGGGAACTTTAAATATAATGTAGTTCCCTTTATTATATTCAAAATCAACATTACTCTTTAACATAGCTTTAATAATAAATTAAGTATACTTGCCGAATCCAATTTAAGATCATCTTTCATCCAATTTCATTGCTTTTTTACTCCTTCTAAAATATCCTTTATGACTGTGATACAGGAGAATAGAGATAATGAGTAGGGCGGAGGCAATCCAAATAGCTCGATCCCCTATATGCATAGTCAAATATGTTCCTGTTAATGCACCAAGGAGGAAACAAAGAATAATTGAAATGAATTCTTTAAACTGGTTTTTCGCTTCCTGATCACGTTCAACGATTGCTGAGTATGCTGCTTGTGTTGCAGTACGAAGATTTCCTGTAGTTACTGTCGAATTATAGTTCCATTTATCCAGCTTATTAAATGTGGAAATCTGCATCGATGAGACAAATGCGATACATACGGTTACAACCATATTGGGTACACTTTCAGGCAATGCTCCAACGATGAATAGAACGATACATTCCAAAATTAATACAAAGCGTCGATAACTATACACGATTGCCCGTACGCGTGGAATCTTAACCGTTTCAGCCACTAAAACACCGAGAATAAAAGCTAGAATAGGGGGAATAAATCGCACCGTCTCCTTCCACTCCCCTTGTGCAGCCCTTATTCCCAAAAGAACCATATTTCCCGTCTGAGCATTCGCAAAAACTCCATCCCTACTCACATACGTATAAGCATCCAAAAACCCACCAACAATCGCCAGCAAAATCCCTAAAAAAACCGAATTCGACGACAACGATGGAATCATCCTTCTTTTATTTTTCATTATCTGCTCCTATTTTGGGGTCAGACCCCCACTGTTTTAACGTATTAAAGTAGTGGGGGTCTGACCCCCTCATACACAAATACTTTTAATCGTTAATATACTATAGTAGTGTTTTCACATAAGTAGCTGTTGCAACTAGTTTACATATCTGATCAGGTCACTTGAAAACATGGAAAGATTGAATTAAATATGTAAACGAGGTGTGTTAATGTGTATTTTTTTTCTAAAGTGAATGATATGCTGCAAGTTTATCAAACTGCTTACCGACGCGTATCTAAGCTTAAGCAGTTTCTATTAATTTCTCTATTTTCCATCATTACTTCAATATTGCAATCTGCTGGTGGTTTTATACCAGGAGTCGGTTATTTTATTAGCCCTTTCGCAACAGCTCCCATTCTTTTTTGTTCCATGCTCAACATCCCTTTTGGATGGTGGACATATTTATTTACCAATTTATTACTTCTATTCCTTCAGCCCAGTGAACTTGTCATTTTCCCTTTTACCACCGGATTATTAGGACTTGGTTTGGGAATTGCTTTTAATCTCTTTGCCAAACGATTAAGCATCATCTTCTTTGGCGCATGTTCCTTAACTATTGGCATTTGTTTACTACTATATGTGTTTAATTTCCCCGTTCTCGGACCCGCCATTTCTCATATTATGTCTATTTATACTGGCATTTGTATCTTCATTTTTTCTTTCTTATATAGTTGGTTATGGATGGAGATTGGGTTAATTTATGGTGAAAAAATTTCCGAACTCAATGATTTAAACTTTAACGCTTTAAAGAAGTGGGGGTCTGACCCCTCGTCCTAATTATTTACGCAAACATCAAATAAACATAACTCCTCTGGCGATTCAATGACTTTTTTCAAGCTTTCTTCAAAATCCTTGAAAGTTGTTATTTTTTTCCCTTTCACTCCGAAACTTTCTGCAAGCTGGGCAAAATCCGGATTACTAAAGGATACCCCAAAGCTCTCACCAAACTTTTTATTCATCATCACCTGTTCCAATTTCAATATAGAATCGTTAAGAATGATGATGATGAAAGAAAGACCTAACCGTTTCGCAGTTTCAATTTCAGACATATTCATTAATGCCCCTCCATCCCCTGTAATACAAATTACGGGATCGTTAGGGCAAGCTAATTTCGCTCCAATAGAACCTGGTATAGCAATGCCCATGGAAGCAAGTCCATTTGAAAGAATTAATCGATTTGGTTGCTTCGGCTGATAGGTTCGAGCAATTGATATTTTATGTGAACCAACATCAGAAATAACAATTGTATTCTCCACACATTGTGCCTCAATAACCGCCAACATATTTTCAATTGTTAATAATGGAGAGACTTGAGATATTTTCTGACCAATGTAATAGGATTGTTTAATTTTTTCCCGTAAGTTTCCAAAAGGTTCCCATGCCTTTTTTTCGATATTAAACTGGTTCAATTGCTGCAATATGTGCTTAATACTTCCGATTAATTCCACTTCCACTGGATAATATTCATTATTTTCTGCAGGCATTGAATCAATATGTAGAACAGGGAGCTTCTTTTTATTCCACTCCTTTGGAAGTGCTTCTACAAAATCAAAACCAATGACAATTAAGAGATCTGCCTCCTCAATTCCTTGTAAAACAAGATCCTGCTCACTAAATCCAAACGTAAAGAAATTTTGCGGGTGTTTTTTTGCCAAGACTCCTTTTGCCATAAAACTATGAGCAGCAGGTGATTGTAAAGCATCAATAAACGTTAGTAGCTCATTTGCAGCTTGTTCTCTTACTACCCCGTTGCCTATCAAAATAAACGGCTTTTTATATTTTCGTATCACAGCCAATGCATCTTGAAATATCTCATTAATTGGGATGGTTGGAGGAATCATTTTTACAGGTAGTGGCTTGTTCGGGATCTCCTGTGTAGCCAAGTGCTCAGGAAGCTCAATCACAACAGAACCCGGCTTTGTCATGTTTGCAATATTAAATGCCTTCCTAATGGTGGTAGGGATGGATTGGGACTCTTTGATTTGGGTGGACCATTTTGTTATAGGCTCAAATATTTTTACAATGTCTACATACTGATGAGATTCACTATGCTGTCTTTCAAAAGGAGCTTGTCCTGTTAATGCAACAACAGGAGAATGATCCAGATTTGCACTAGAGATCCCGGTCAATAAATTGGTTGCGCCAGGTCCCAGGGTTGCCAAGCAGACCCCAGCTTTTCCAGATAATCTCCCGTAAACATCCGCCATAAAGGCAGCACCTTGCTCATGACGTACATTGATAAATTTAATTTTGGTTGACCTTGCTAAGGAATCAACGATATCCAAAGTTTCTTTCCCTGGAATACCAAAAACATATTCTACCCCTTCATTTTCTAAACATTGAACAAGAACATCACTTGCTTTCATAGCTACCTCCTATAAAGCGTTCCTATTTTGTTTAGTTTGTGGATAAAATCGTTTGACATTCAAGTAACGTCAACAAAACAATAGACTTTTTTACAAAAAAATTTAATAGAAAGAGGATGACGGTGAAATTTGAAGATTACAACGTGGAAATATGAAGTTTTTTTATAAAAGAAATTACAAATTATTCCCCTAATTAAATGTGGACAATCTAGTGAAACACTCACCAATCTGGTGGAGAAGCATTGCTTCACCGCTTTAACGGAGTGGGGGTCAGACCCCCTATTACTCTTTAAAAAACGGATAAACCGCACCATATAATGCAGCATCATTGTAGAGCTGCGCAGTTTTGAGCTCAGTTTTCAGAAAATCATCAGGTAAAAATAGGTGAAGTTGTTTTTGTATATGGTGTAATAAATAGTCACCTTGGCGAGAGATTCCTCCTCCAATTAAAATGCACTTAGGATCAATTAATAAAATGATTTGTGCTAAACCCTTGGCTACTTCCTTGCTCCAATCTTCTATAATGGAGACACATAGAACATCTCCTTGTTTAGCTCTAGTGAACACTTCTTTCGTAGATACTCCTTCACCAAATTCCTCTTTTATTCCTTTATTTAAAGCAGAAGTGGACGCTCTCATTTCATAATTTGTTTTTGTCATCGGATCGAATAATAAATATCCGACAGAATTTGCCTGGTGATGAAAGCCATCAATGATGTGATGATGAAAATATGCACCACCAATCCCAGTTCCTAAAGTTATACAATATACTTGATTTTGTTTTTTTGCAGCTCCCTGCCAAATTTCCCCTAGAAGCGCAGCGTTTACATCATTTTCTACATGCACAGGGAGCTGAAAAATTTCAAAAAGTCTACGCTTAAATTCAGTGCCTCTATAATGCTTAATTGTAGGACCAGCGTAGATGATTTCTCCCTTCACCCGATCAACAATTCCTGCAGTACTGATTCCTACACCATGAATAGATGTATGCTGAAGTGATGATGCTATGATTGCTTCAATTTGTTTAAGAATCGCATCATCGATATTTTCCTTCGTTTCTATTTGCTGATGACCATACAAGCCCTTTTTATCATCCATGAATGCATATTTAATAAAGGTACCACCAATATCGATTGCTAAATAATTAGCCATAATCCCCTTCCCCACTCGCTTGTTTATTGTATGTTTTACCTTCTAAGTCAACAAATCCTACTTGTACAAAAGACGAACCCAACACCATTTACCCTCGTTCAATTCACCCTCAAACCGAGGGGACAGTCCCCATTCCATTACCGCTGTAAAGTAGTGGGGGTCTGACCCCCACTACTTTAACATCTTAAAATCATAAGCATGAATGGTTTTTCCTTTTACTGATGATAGGATTTCTTCTAATCCATTAATCTTAATTTCCTTTATTTTTTCTCCGGTGTTTAGAGAATATTGTTCTATATAATAGTGATTTTCTCGTTTTTCATTATATCTCATTACATACAATTGACCATCTTCGAAATAGGTTCCTTCATTATGCCTTATCCCATCTTTTGAGGCGTTTGTAATGTTAAATTTTATTTTCACCTTATGCGTCTTTGCGTCAAAGGAAAAAACCTCTCCCAGTCCATTTATATAGTAAAATTCATTACCATATACATAAGCAGAATTTTTCGGATTAAACGGCACCGTTGCATATAAATTATTATTATTTCGATATGTAGCCAAATTTACTTTTTCTTGATCCAATGTTTCTTTATTGATCCGGAAAAGTACAGTGTTCTCATTAGTATCATTAATAAATTCACTAAGAACAATATAATAATAATTTTCGTCAGCTACAATAGGGGATAAATTTGCATAGTCCAAGCCTTCTTCATTTTTTAACTGGACAATGTCCTGCACCTTTAAATCATCATTCGTAAACAAGACCCTTCGAAATTCATATTCCTTCTCAATATCATTCGTTAATAGAATGACCTCATTATTGTCCACACCAGATGCTAAAATATAATGCGGAATGTTTCCTTTCTGAAATCCATTCTTATTCCCAAATAACACATTTGAGTCGTATCCATCTATCCCTCTTTCATTGTTTACACCCGTATTAAAAATACTAAAATATAAATTTGGTTGTTCTAAATATCCAGTTCTTTCCCCCGTATGCTGTTCCTGCTTCATCTTAAACTCTCGATACGATTCTCCGACGAGCCGAATTTTGTTCTTGTCGACCAGCATAATATCATGCTTATTTTTCGCAATTGTCCCTAGTTCTAAGCTTTTCATTTTATATCCAACGGCGTTGCCTTTATCCTCAATAAATACAGCATAACTTACCCCTTTATTATCTGTATCTTGATCAATCGTTGATGAAAAATATAAAACAGCTTGTTTATCCTCTAAGAAATCCTTTTGCTCAATACTCTCCTTATCAATCATATGTGTTTGATTACTGCTTTTATTAAAAAATAAAAAGTAAATGAGTCCTCCAACTAAAGCGATAAATATGATAATCAATAGTATTATGATTGTTTTTTTCATTATAGCCCCCTATTTATTTGAAAAAGGCAATAAGTTTCGTTTCCTAACTTATTGCCTTTTGTCTTTATATATTACGAACTAGTTTTGTACCAGGAGCATCGCGAACATCTCGAGGGTACACTCCTAATCCCTTATCCTTGTCTAGATCTAAGTTTCCATTTAATTTATATGCAGACCAAATTAATTTAGAGCAGTTTTTCGCTCCATTATGACCGGTTGACCGATTAGTAGCAAAGTTATAAGAATATTTCTGTCCTATCTGACTATAAGCCCAATTCGCTGCACCATTCCGATTAGCAGTAGAAGTAGTGACCGATTTTACACAAGCTCCACCTTTATCCACTAGGCGATTAGAAGTAGATATTTTACGAACTCCAGCACTCGGTACAGATTCAACAATAGTACTGCTAGCATAATACAATCCAACATGACCATGATTTAAATAAGCCGTTTGTGAATCTGTATAGAAAAAATTCCCCTTCGTACTCGTACCTACAGCTACCGTTCCACCACTACCACCACTTAATCGATTTTCATTTTCCGCCAAATCAGCATCATTTTTAAGTTCCTGATAAATTTGTTCTAAAATTTCTTCCTGCGAATTTCCTGTTTCTTTTGCAATAGATTCTACATCAGCTAATAACTCATCAGAAGTAACATCTGGCTGCATTTGTAAGATATCGTTTAAGTAGGGTATATCATCACTTGCGGCAAATACACTTGGAACAGAAGATACTACAAGACCAACAGCCAAAATACTTGATAATAAAATTTTTTTCATTAAAATTCCTCCTCGTATTGTAGGCTTTCTTGCCGTTCTAACAAAACTTCCTGTGTATTCCCTACCTCCCCCTTAAAAAACCAGAATAACACGCAAAATAATCATACATTTTTGTAAAAATATTGTAAATATTACAAAATTACTATTTAAAGGAATTTAAACATGACTTTAGATAGGGGGTCAGACCCCCACCACTTCACCGCTTTAAAGAAGTGGGGGTCTGACCCCATCTGAAATCTAATGTATAATAAAATAGATTAAGTATTTATTGCAGCTAAGGTGACTATATCAACATAGAAATGGAGAAGTAATGATGAGAAAATATCAGACTTTATTATTTGATGTGGATAATACTTTATTAGATTTTAGTGCAGCTGAAGAGGAAGCATTACGGTTGCTCTTTAAAGATCAAGATTTTCCTTTAACTATTGAAGTTAAAGATCAATATAAAAAAATCAATCAAAGTCTTTGGCGTTTATTCGAGGAGGGCAAAATTGATCGTGATACTGTAATGAATACCCGCCATTCACGACTATTTAAAGAATACGGGCGTGAAGTTGATGGGGCATTATTGGAAAGCAAATATCGCAAATACCTTAGAGAAGGACATCAGTTAGTTGATGGAGCCTTTGAATTAATTAATCATTTGCATAATCATTTTGATTTGTATATTGTCACGAATGGGGACTCAGAAACACAACACAAACGTTTAAAAGATTCTGGTTTATATCCTTTTTTTAAGGAAATATTCGTATCAGACGAAATTGGTTTCCAAAAACCACAGAAGGAGTTTTTCGATTATGTCTTTGCTCGAATTCCTAATTTCTCTGTAGAAAAGGGAATAATTATAGGAGATTCTTTAAGTGCAGATATTAAAGGAGGCTATTTATCAGGTATTGATTCATGCTGGATCAATCCTGAAATACTACCAAATGATACTAATATCATTCCAACCTATCAAATACAAAAACTTGATGAACTATACCATATTTTAACTGTCTAAATTCCCCTATGTCTAAACAGAGCTTCTTTATATAAAAACTACTAATTAAAACTGCAAAAAAGAGGAAGTCATTTTAATGTACTTCCTCTTTTTAAATTTTATCACTATACTACTTTAAAGCAGTGGGGGTCTGACCCCCAATAATTCATTCAAGCTTTTAAATACCTTTTTCAAATCTTCCTTCGGTATTTTCGCATATTGGTCACCAATACTTACCTCAAAATAGCAAGAATCCTTATTGATTTCTGTTAAGTAGCTCGTTATACCGATACCTGTTTCTTGATAGATAGCTATTAGGAGCGGCTCAAGTTGCTCTTTTGCAACATTAATATGAACATGAAACATATTTGAAACCGGTTCAAGAGGTAGCGTTGATATTGTATGACATTGATTAAAAAAACTTGCTAATTCTTTGGCATCCTCAAAGTACCTATCCATTTTATGAACGCGCTCATCAAAATAAAAATCAGAGCTGATGATATATGGATAAAGGCTGATAAGATCTCCCCCATGGCGTCTTTTCCATACTTTAGATTTCTCGGTAAAGTCTTTATCACCCGCTAGTATTGCACCTGCAATCCCACCAATCCCTTTATAAAAGGACACATACACACTATCAAATAAAGCGCATATTTCCTCTGCAGACTTTTGATAATACGGAAGAATTTCGAATAGCCTTGCCCCATCTAAATGCAGTTTAATTCCTTTACTCCTGCAAAAGTTTGAGATCTGCTCTAAAGTTTCATAGTCTGGTAGCTGCCCACCAATTTCTCGCTGTGGTAGTTCAAGCAATAAACAAGAAATATCTCCTTCCATATTCACTACATCATCTAATTCAATTACTCTGCTTTTATCAGCAAGTAACACGGGTTCGATATGATGCAATTCCTTTAGGCCATCCTCCTCATGAATCTCTAAATGACTAAGGGGATGATAAGCCACTTTATTGGAACCTTTTTCATCACACCATATTCGTAACGCAATTTGCTGAGCCATTGTACCACTAGGGAAAAATACAGCTGCTTCTTTGCCGAGGAAATTTGCTAGCTTCATTTGGAAGTTTTCAATAATCGCACCATTTCCATAATGGTCACTATCTATTTCACCGTTTAAGTCCATAAGTACCTTTTGTAATACTTGAATATTTCTTTTCCCATGTCCGGAAATTTGATAATTTGTTTGTTTAAAAGCTTCCAATAATAGATTACTGATTAGCATTTTTTTAACTCCCATCTTCGTTGTCAGCGATTTTTCAAACAAAATAAATCGTCTTCAACAACTACTAATTGAATTAACACTCTCTTTATATAAGAAAATGGTAATACATTTAGGCTATAATAAAAAGATTTATCAGATAAATATTTTGGTATCTTTAAGAGATACAAAATAATATTGAAACAAAATTACTTTTTCGCTTTAAAGCGATGGGGGTCTGACCCCCCATTATTGACCCTTCCTATTCTTTTCGCTTTCCTCTTTTTCTTACAATAATGATTAATAAGGCAATAAGGAGGATTAGTGCAACAAATTCAATGATCCACAATATAGAGAAATCGCGGCCTTGTTTCTTTCCTTTTTCCTCTGCCTCTTTTTGATCTTTTATTTTTATTTGTGATGCGTTTGAAAACAGCTGGTTATTATTTGACTGAACAATAATTGTAGATTCTTCATCATTATTTACTAGATAGTCGAGAAATGTTTTCGAGATCAACGGTGTAGATGATATTTGGTGATCTAAAACAAGAATACTATTTTGTTTAGGGCTCCAAGGATTTGGTTGAATCCAACTAAACAAATCAACTGATTCAGGTATAAAACCATATTTGTTTAAGTCTGGCTTTGATTTCTCTTTATATGTGATCTCTAATTGATCATTTACTTTGTTTAAAAGTGGTTGTAATGCTGGTCCTCCAATAAAGATCGCGTTCGTATTTTTCAGCTCATTCACTTCTACTTTATCTGCAGATGTTAATGTTATCTGCGGTAATTGCCCATTCATACTAAGCGATAGGTATAAAGCAAGAAGCTGTTGATCCTCTACTTTTACCGTTTGAGGTAAGATAATAGTTGTTTTACTATCCTTTCCACCGAAAGGTAGAGGATAGGCAGCGAATGTTGTGTCCCCTTCATCCTTTTGATCCTTTGACGGGAAATTGAAAGAGCTATCATCGGATATATATATCCAGCGATTTTCGTCTGAATTTGTACAAGAATTTTTTTGATTTAAGCCATTCGCAACAAATTGTATATCCATCATGCCATTATCTTTAATTGTTTTTGCATCAATCGGTATATTCACGGTGTATACACCATTCTCTGCATTTTTCAATGTTCGCAAATCAACCGAATGAGGAACATCATTGATGAATACAACTAATTCAACCTCTCCCCCATTTATCGTTTTACCCATTTTCTCATTGGTTGGCAAAATCGTTTCAGAGCGTTTTAAATGTAACTTCAGAGTAGATGTTTGTCCAGAATGTAAAGATTTCGGTAAGTAGTAAAAGTAATGCTGACTTTTCCCTTGCGTACTATCCAAAATAAAATTTCCCATACCAAATTGTTTTAGTGTAACTTGACGATGATTATCTGTTTCTTTCCAATTAGGGATCGTCTGAATAGACATTTGATTACCCGATAATTGTTTCATCCATTGCTGATTAGTTAGTACACTTACCCGCTTCTGAATTTCTCCAGGTGTTTTTGCTGTGACAAATAATGCTTCCACTTTATTTTTCCCATTTACAAGCTTATGACGCGAAAGCAAGAGTGATTGATTATCAGTTGGTAAAGATGCTTTTTCCATTACTTGTTTCATAAATGGTGTGGAAAATTCCGTTTGTGCCCCGATGAATAGAACATTTCCTCGAAGACTTTTTACATTAGATTCCCGAACCATTTGAACTGAACCCTCTGTATAGGATTGCTCCCTTAAATAGGTTGCTACCATTAACCCACTATTCAATGTTTCCATTGATGCCTTATCTGGTAGTATGATGAATACTGGATTCGTTGAAGTACCTTGAAAAATATCTGGATAATCCTTTAAGGATTGCTTGATATCGTTTATTTGTCCATTTAGTTGGATATATGAATTAATACCAATATTTAACCAGTTACCGGAAGTTCCTTGATCAACACAAACACCTTCCTTAATGACACCATGGTAGGAAACCTTTACACTATGACTCCCTTTTTTAAGAGCATTACCTGTAAGTGGAAATATGATCTGGCCCTTTTCATTTTGACTATTTAAAGGCTTTGATGTGATCGTTTGTCCATCGACACTTAACGTTAATGATGAAGGCGAAATCAGCATTTCAGAATGAGTGAAATCTAAGACTAGTTGATTATTCTGTCCTTTCGCATCTGAAATGTTCTCATAATAAAATGTAACCTCTTGTTCTGGTCCAATTAACTCAATCGGGCTATTTGTTATGGAATGCCGTGTTCCTACATTATTTTGACCTTCTATTTCCATACCTTGTATAGGAATTTCAGTCAAGGTCTGTGCCGCACTATTCAGCTGTCCCATACATAAGAAGAAAATAATTAATGATGTGATAAATATTATTCTATTGTTTTTCATAAGGAACCCCCTTTACCCTTCTGATCGAACCGTTCTGTTTTATACCATTTTACCTCTTGGTGAAATAACACACGTTTGATTTCAAGGTAAAGTGCATATATAACAAGAACAATCCACATTTGCGAATAGGTGAAATACATAAATATGACATAAAAAAAGTTTTTAAGATTCATTTCTGCTTTTTCAATACTTAGTGTAATCATGACTTCTGTTAGGAAAAGCAGAAAGGCAAGAACCCATAACGCTAAAGAAACATTTCCAATCGTCAGCTGTAAATCGTAGAATAGATTAATGATGAATAGAACATTCGATACAATTACACCAAAGAAGAAAAGAAAATAAGTGAAGAAAAAATAAAATAAATCAAATATAATTCTTTTTCGCTTTAATTTAAAAAATTGGCTTAGAAATTTTAACACGACATACTGATTACCGCGTGCCCATCTGGTTCGTTGCTTCCACCATACCTTTAATGTTTCTGGCTCTTGCTCCCAAGTAATCGCTGCTGGAAAAAAACGAATATGATAGCCTAAATTATATACGCGAATCGTTAATTCAGTATCTTCCGCTAATGCTTTTACATCCCAGCCTCCAAGCTCTTCAATAATACTTCGACGAATGGCAAAGTTAGTCCCAGGTATCGTTGCCACTTTGAACCATTTCCATCTGCCCCCCTGGGCCATCCATTGAAAACAGATTGTTTCAATATTAATAAATCGTGTTAACCATGTTTTTGCTGCATTAATTACTCTAAATTTACCAACTATCGCTGCAGATTTAGGATCATTCACAAGTCCCATAACAAGATACCAAATGGCCATTCGCTCTGGTGTATTGTCCGCATCATAAACAGCAATAATCTCGCTTTCAGATTGATATAATGCTTCATTTAAAGCAGATGATTTACCCTTCCCTCTATTAGGAGGCTTTGTTTCTATCATTCGAATAAAAGGATATTTTTCAGCGAACTCCTGAACGATTTCTCCTGTACGATCTGATGAGTTGTCATTAATTACGATGACTTCTAGCTTATCTTTGGGATAGTAAAGGCGAGACATCGCTTTTAAGGTCTGCCCGATAACTACTTCCTCATTATGTGCTGGAATGAACACACTTACAGTTGGGAGATCAACCATATTTTTCTCCCATTTCGGGATGATTTTTTCATATGTCTGAAAGTGGCGATAACCACCTTGCATTAAGAACATATGATATAGCAACATGACCCAAATTAAAATAAGAGCCATGTAGAATAATAGATTAGCCATGTTAATTCCTCTCCTCAAAAAGTCTTTTTCGTAATCTTGCTCTAAGACCTAAAATGTAAAAGAAGAAGACAAGTATGGTGAGGGATACAATGATTGCTAGAACCCATAAGACAAGGTCAAAAGGACGTTCTTTTATATTTTGAAAAAAGAGCTTATAACCATTTATTGATGATGTTACCTGTATGGGTTTGTCTTTTTCCTGCTTAATCTTTACATGATCAGATTGAACGGTTTGCTCTGTTTTTCTTAGATCAAGCCATTCGACATTTGGAACTGATTCTATTAATTCCACCATATGGGGTAAATATTTCAATCCGATATAAGGATGATAGAAACCGCCAATCATGGATCCCGGTACTTTCTCAAGCTGTTTTAATTTCGTCTCCATCTCTTGATACGGATCGCTTAATGTCGGATCAATAAATCCAATCGTTTCTGGATACAGTGTCATCCCTGAAGTGATAGCTGGCTTTGATGCAAAGAGTGGAGCGGACATGACCTCCCAATTTTCATCACTCAATTGAACTTGTCCAAAAATAGAAGAAAAATACTCGGAAGTAACATGATAGCCATTTGGACTCATCGCATAGTGTGGTGCCTCAAATGCAATAGGATAAAGACCTAATTGCGTTAAATGTTCGATTGAATTTGTCAGCTTTTCGTCTATATATTCTTTTTCCAATCGATTCATCTTGTTTAAATATTTTTGATACTCTTCCTCTGATGTAAAATCCAAGCTATTCTTCATTTTTGGCGGTGTTTCATCTGTATTTTTAGTAATAATTTTTTGATTTAATTTAGCATCCCAAAATTCAAATCCTTCTCCTGTTTCTTCATGACGGTAGGAATGAGTATATCCATGAGCAATGATCATCCCTCCACGCTTTTGAAGCTCTTTTAACACCCGAACAAGTTTTTTATTACTTGCAAGAGTTGTATATTCACCCGTTTCACTATTTACATAAACAGGGATAACAGCCATATAAAATGGAATGTTATGCTCTGATAAATATTCACCTGTTTCTTTTAAAAGCTTAGGATCTGTGATCGGTGAAATATCCTCAAGACGTATATATGCCTGGTGAACATCTGGTGGTTTCTGGTCTAGTAGGCTATAAAGGGATTGGGATACTGAATATTTCGTTTCTGTTCTAAAAGCTGTTGCCGCAATATATGATAATTTCCCCTTTTTAACAATAAAAGGAAATCTTTCTCCTAGATTCTCTCCGGTAGAAAGAATTTCACTCTCCTCTGGTGGAATAACATGAATAATTGATAATATCGTTTCTAAAGAATCATTATCTAATTTCCTTATCGATTCGGGACCGACAAATTTCCATTGCTTATACGGCTGCAATTGCTCTACATTATGACCAATTGCAATGATTCGTCCTTTAAAGGATTGAATTGCGTCCCTCCTTTTCTAGGAACCTTTCCTTTTTCTTCTCCCATAAACACGATGACATCACTTTTCTTCAGCTTATTAATGTTCACTTGGTTCGCTTCCACTAAATCAATCTTTTTAGCAAAAGCTGCAAGTGTTGCTTCTAAAAATAAAACATCAGAATTCGGGAGATGATCTTGGGTCATATAGATGAATGTCATTTTAGGAAGTGTTTCTTCTGCATGGGTGGTTGGAACAATTGCGATTAACTGCACTAGCATGGCCAATACAAAAATGGACATCAATCGTTTATAGTTCACGATAGACCATCTCACTTTCTACTTGCTGAAGCAATGCACGGTAATCCGCAACAGCGACCTCTTGATCGTAGACGATATGACCTGAACGGAACGACAATGTTACATATTTTTCATTTAATAATTGATGTGTTTTAAGTGTTTCAGCTAGTTTTTTATATATCACCTCAACAGAATGATCATCTGTATTTGTTAGAAGTAACGCGAACCGATCCTGATCATAACGAAATTTTCTATCTGTTATCCTCATCGTTTTCTCAATGGTTTTTGCCAGTTCAGACAATAAGTGACTCGTTTCCTTTTCTCCATATAATTGTTTAAACTTAGCAAAATAATCAATTTGCAATAGAATCAGGGTAAAAGCTGCACCATATCGATCCGTTCGTTTCATTTCCGCCTGTACTTCCATTTCCATCCTAAATTTATTATCAAAACCAGTCTCAACATCCACAGCTACAAATTGTCTTATCTCTTCCTGTAATCGACGATTTTTTTCACCTTGATTGATAAATATATCATGTACACGTCCTGTTAGCAGGATACAAATAATTAATGCAACCCCATAACCTAAAAAGAGAGGTAAAGGAAAAGTAACCTTTGGTGTATTAGTCATTTCTAAATAAAAAAGAGTAGTTCCAACTATAAATATAAATAGGAAGCTGCTATATAGCCCCTTCACCGTACCTAACATCATTGTCACACATAGGAGTAATACAAAAAATCCTAATAATAGAAAGCCTACGGTTCCTTGTTTCAGTAATAAAAAGGATGGAATTTGTACGACAATTAACAGAATGACCATTAGAAGGAGAGCAATTTTTTCCTGTTCAAAATACTTTTTCATTCATTCCTCTCCTTTCTGCAATAATTGCTAATAAATTATCAAATGAATGAGTATCCTTCGAGTCAACATCAATATAGCCACCATAGTACGGTGATTTCTTTTGATTTTGACGTAATGTAAGCATTTGAGAATAAAGCTGTTGCGCAAACTCTCTTTCATCTATTTCAATACACATTAAAATAGCCAGCGCATAAACTGCTGGCGCCTCATACTGTACGATCGGCTGAGCTGTTTCACTATCATATTGTCCATATATTTTTCCATTTCCTTCTTTAAAAGCCTTCTTTGCAAATTGAAGTAAAGGGCTAACATCTCCCCCCCATTGCGCTTCATGAAGACCAACATAAAATTGATCAATTAAATTCACTTTTTGATCATATGAATATTTCCCTGTTTTTATATTGTATTCCTTCGGATAAAACCCTATCTTTGAGTGTGGTGCTTTAAGTAATACATCTTTTGTCTCTTCGTACATTTCATCTGATAGGATTCCAACTTTACTCATTCTCTTATAGCTTTCAGGCATGATATAACTTAGGGTAATAACTTCCCCTTTATCGTCCATATTAGTTAAATCTATGTAATCTACCATCAATTGATCAACTGATTGATTGCGAACAAGACTTTTACTCATTTTTTTTGCTAGGTTTGTATAGAAAGGGGTCTTCCATTTTTCCCCCGCTATGTACAAGCTGTTGACTATTCTTAAATCATCGATTGAAGCATTAACAAGGTATTTTTTTGTCCCTTCTATTTTCCATGGGACTAGATGATCCTTCGTTAAAAAATTCTTTTCCAGTATGGCAACTTGTTGCTTAAATTGTATAGAATCATTTTTTTCGATTAAATACTCAAGCCAAAGTCCAACAGATTCAGATAAATAAACATTATTTTGATCTGTTATATTCGTTTGAATGAATCCTTCTTTATTAAGTAGATAGTTTTGAATAAATGTTTCCGTAGCAAGGGAGGCTTTTACAGGAGTTGACTGACTCTTTTCCGAAAAAACACACACGACAACGATAATCACCCCTAACACCAACAGTGATAACAATCCCCTAATCAACCAAGCTCTCATTTCACAATTCCTCTCTCATGTGCCAAACTAATTTATATCATAGTTACATAGTAACCCGTTCCATATACCTAGTAAACAAATTTTCGCTATGGTAATTAGTGGGGTCAGACCCCCACTGCTTTACCGCGTTAAACGGCAGGGGGTCTGACCCCCTGTTCCAGAGTCCTCAATTGACAATATCAATAAATGATTATTCCTTTAGATGAAAAGTGACGATAATTTGGTAAAATAAGGATCACTATATAATCTTATATCCCTCTTAAAAGGAGTGATTCTCTTTGAAAAAACCACTATTTTCGATACTTTTATGTATGTTTATTGCTATCATCACTACAGGATGCAATTCAGTTGAAGACAAATTATTAAAAACTGAAATCTCCAAAATGGAGAATGATAAAAAACTTACGAAAGAAGAGAAAAAATTAATAAAGGAATCACAGCTGATTAATTATGTTGTAGAAACATATGGTACATCCATTGATATTACTAAATACGAAGTCATACCTGAAGAACCTGAGGAAGCTCCCCCACTGATTATTATTTATATAAAAGATCATAAAGGTCGTTATCAATCTTCGGTCAATTGTGAAATGAACTATGAGGAAAAAGGGAAACTAGACTGCAAGCCATATGATACTTATTTTACAAACCTCATGAATAAAGAGGCCACCAACTATATAAAACCATTGGTAGCAGCTTCATTTGGAAACTTAAAGAAGGAAGTAGAACATTTTGCCTTCATTAATATAGATAATGCGTCTGAAAAGAATTTAACATTTCGGGAGAAACCCAATTATAAAAAACTGAAAGGGAAATTACCAATTTGTGTTTCTGTGAGGTTGATAGATGAGAAATTAAAAGCAGAAGCATACTACAATGAAATGTATCACTTTATCCAAAACTTTAATAATCAATCCCATATAAGATTAGATTCTAATTGTAACGGAGTCTCTTTGTATATTAGAGGAAAAATAAAAGATAATTTCGGAAATGCCGATGTTAAAGCAATAACCGTAAAACAACCAGAAATCAACAACATCAAACAACCAAATGACTTAAAAAAATTCACCAAAACATCCAACCTCTTTGAAGCTGGCTATGAAATGTAGGGGGTCAGACCCCCACCGCTTTACCGCGTTAAACCACTGGGGGTCTGACCCCCTAAATGACCCCCTAAATAAACCGCTAATATTAATTTCATATTAATTCTATTAATCTTCGGTAAAACCGCTGTGAAGTGTCAGTAAATTTACATTTTTTATTTAGATATTGTGTTTTAATAGGCTTGCAGTGGTGATAACAAGGAGGGGTTTGATGAGTCAGGTTGAGTTATTGGATCTTTCGAAGTCTTATGATAAGCAGAAGGATATTTTGAAAGAGATCAATTTATCCATTGAAAAGGGGGAGTTTTTTGTCTTGGTAGGACCTTCTGGTTCAGGGAAAAGTACTTTGCTCCGAATGATTGCGGGACTTGAGGAAATTTCCGGTGGATTTTTAAAAATGAATAATGAACCAGTAAATCACCTTCCACCAAAAGACCGCAATTTATCTATGGTCTTTCAAAATTATGCACTATATCCACATTTAACGGTCGAACAAAATATCCTCTTTGGTCTCAAAGCAAGGAAAGTCAATAAACAGGAACAACAAAAAAGATTAAAGGAAGCTGCCGAAATGGTAGGTCTAACTGAAATGCTCAAACGCAAACCAAAGGAGCTTTCTGGTGGTCAAAGACAAAGGGTTGCACTTGCACGTTCGATTGTTAGTCAAGCACCACTTTGCTTAATGGACGAACCTCTTTCCAATTTGGATGCAAAGCTGCGAGCTAATATGCGGATTCAAATTCGCAGATTACAAAAAAAGCTTGGTTTAACTACCATTTATGTCACCCATGATCAAGTTGAAGCGATGACGATGGGCGATCGAATTATGGTATTAAATGATGGCAAAATTCAACAGGTTGGAGAGCCGATTACTCTTTATAACGAACCAGCCAATTTGTTTGTCGCTTCTTTCATTGGGTCGCCAAAAATGAATATGGGAACAGCTATTTTTGCATCGAAAGCAAAAAAACTAACGATCGAAAATGATCTTTCCATTTCTGTAGATCCAGCTATAGCCCAAGGGCTACCGAAGGATAAGACACTTACGATTGGCATTCGTGCAGAGCATCTTTTACCCGGAACTACAGAAAATGCCACCCATTATTTAGAGGTAGTAAATGTAGAGCAATTAGGAAATGAAACCACCATTGCCTTTGATGTTGGCACTGAATTATGGACAGCAAAATGGCCTGGACAATGGAATATTCAAGTAGGACAAAAAGTTCCTATCCACCTGTCTTCAGACTATCTATTATTCTTTGATACAGAAACAGGAAATCTCATTCGCTCAGCTACCCATGGAAAGAGCCAAGGGGGCATAGCAATATGAGTATGTCTAGTGTAGCCATTCAGACAAATGAATTAAATCTACAGTACGTTGAGCAAGTAAAAAAGAAACAAAGAATTAAAAACTTTTTACACGGGCTATTATTTCTTTTACCATCGATTCTGCTATTTAGTATTTTTGTATTTTACCCTATGATCCGAACGATTTATTTAAGTTTTTTCTTAACAAATGCAAGTGGTGAAACTACAGTATTTGTCGGATTGGAAAATTACTTGAATATGTTTACGTCTCCTATTTTTCTAAAGAGCATCCAATCCACGTTCTTATTTGTGCTATATACCGTTCCAGCGACCATTGTGATTAGCTTATTTTTAGCCATTATCGCGAATGAAAAATTAAAGGGAATTGGATTTTTTCGCACGATTTTCTCCTCAACAATGGGAATTTCAGTAGCAGCTGCATCTGTATTTTGGATGTATTTATTTAACCCTACTATGGGATTACTCAATCAGTTTCTTCAATCAATCGGTGTCGAATCGATTGGCTGGCTTACTGATCCAGATTGGGCACTTTTTTCTGTTTCAGTTACTACGGTTTGGATGAATATAGGCTTTACTTTTCTCGTTCTTTTGGGAGGGCTACAATCGATCGATTCCTATCTTTATGAAAGTGCTGATATTGAGGGTGCAGGTTACTTTTATAAGCTAAGGAGAATTACACTTCCCATGCTTTCTCCCACCCTATTTTTTGTCTTAACCGTATCGATCATTAATGCTTTTCAAACATTTGGTCAAATTGATATTTTGACGCATGGCGGTCCACAAAATGAAACAAATTTAATTGTTTATTCCATTTATCGCGAGGCATTTGTTAATTATCAGTTTGGATCAGCAAGTGCTCAAGCCGTTATATTATTTATTTTGATCCTACTTATGACCGCTCTGCAATTTAAGCTTGGTGAAAGGAAGGTTCATTATCAATGACCATGTCCTTTAGAAAAAAATTAATCTTCTATGTTTTACTGACACTTTCAGCATTCATCCTATTTGCTCCTACAATGTTGGCAATAGTGATGAGCTTTATGACCAGTCAAGATATCTTAACAGGCAGTGCGCCCAGAACACTTATTACAGATAATTTTACACAGGCTTTCGAACGTTTTCCTTTATTTCAATTTTTATTAAATAGCTTGATCGTGTCGATCGTTATTATGATTGGTCAAATCATTCTATCCAGCTTAGCAGCGTATGCCTTTGTTTTTCTAGAATTCAAAGGAAGAGATTTTCTATTCTATCTATTCATCGCTACGATGATGGTGCCTTTTGAAGCATCAGTTATTCCAAATTTCCATATCATACGTGATTTAGGATGGATTGATACCTATCAAGGACTAACGATTCCTTTCTTTGCAACAGCTTTCGGCACATTCCTCCTTAGGCAAAATTTTAAACAAATCCCTAAGGAGCTTAGGGAAGCTAGTCAAATTGCTGGGATGGGAAATTTCAAGTATTATGTCACGGTTGTTTTACCTGTTGCAAAAAGTAGCCTAATCACATTAGGAATATACGGATTTCTATCATCCTGGAATATGTATCTTTGGCCACTTTTATCGACGACCAATGATTCCGTACGGACTGTCCAAATCGGTTTAAAGCAATTACAATCCCAGGAGCAGCTAAATGAATGGGGTGTCATGATGGCTGGGGCAGTAATTGTGATTATACCTACTTTAGTTCTTCTATTCCTCGGACAGAAAAAGCTGCAAAAAGGATTAACCGAAGGTGCATTGAAGTAATCAAGCTTCATTACATATTTAATCAAAAGGAGAAGTGAAAATGAAAAAGCGACTCTCGATACTTATGATTGGTCTATTATTCTTACTAACCGCCTGTAATACGACAGAAAAGGGCTCCGCATCATCTGCTGCAGATAATGGAAAACAAATGGTGACGTTTTGGCATTCCATGAGTGGAGCTGGTCAAGAAACATTAAAACAAATTGTAGAAGACTTCAATAACTCCCAAGATAAGATTCAGGTTAATGCAGAATTTCAAGGTACCTATGATGAGGCATTAACAAAATTTCATACTGTAGCAGGTACAAAAAGTGCCCCAAGCATCATTCAAGTATTTGAAATTGGAACAAAATCGATGATCAACAGCGGTAACATCGTTCCAATTCAAAAATTTGTTGATAAAGAAAAATATGATATGAGTGGATTAGAGCAAAACATTCTTAACTATTACACGATCGATAATAAGCTATATTCCATGCCATTTAACTCATCAACTCCTGTTATGTACTACAATAAAGATGCATTTAAAAAAGCAGGTATAGATCCGGAAAATCCTCCAAGAACCTTTGAAGAAATTGAGAACATATCAAAATCAATCACTAAAGCAAATCCAGATATGAAAGGTTTTGCCCTACAAGCATATGGCTGGTTATTTGAAGAACTAATGGCCAATCAAGGTGCACTATTAATGAACAACGATAATGGTCGCTCCGATACTCCATCTAAAATTGGCTTTTCTAAGGAAGAAGGAACAGCCATCTTCAATTGGGTGAAACGAATGATCGATGATGGAACCTTTGCCAACTATGGGACAAATGGCGATAATATGGTGGCTGGATTTCTAGCTGGAGATGTTTCAATGTTTGTCCAATCATCAGCAAGTGCTCGAGATGTTATAGACAATGCCCCATTTGAGGTAGGTGTGGCCTTCCTTCCACATCCAGAAAGTAAGGAACGCCAAGGTGTCGTTATCGGTGGAGCTAGTCTATGGATGATTGATGGTAAACCGAAAGAAGAGCAGCAAGCGGCGTGGGAGTTCATGAAATACTTGCAAACGCCTGAAGTACAAGCAAAGTGGCATGTTGGCACAGGCTATTTCGCGATTAACCCTGAAGCTTATGAAAATCCAATGGTCAAAGAAGCTTATAACAAAATGCCCCAATTACAAGTAACTGTAAACCAATTACAGTCAACAAAACCATCTATCGCTACTCAGGGAGCAATCATGGATATGATTCCAGAAGGCAGAAAAATTATCGAAACAGCCCTTGAAACGGTATATAATGGTGGAAATGTGGATAAAGCCTATGATACTGCAGTGAAACAGTTCAATGCGGCTATTAAACAAGCAAACGCAGCAAGAGGAAAATAAATAAAATTTAGCAGTTTAAGAGAATAAGGGGATATATCCTCTCCCGCTCCTTATTCTCTTCCAATTCTTTATATTGAAAGGATGGATTGTTATGACAAAGGTTTATGGACACCGAGGCTGCAAGGGAACCTATCCTGAAAATACATTACTTGGATTCCGGCAAGCGATTAAGCATGGAGTTGACGGCATTGAACTAGATATTCATATGACAAAAGATGGAGAAATCGTCGTCATCCATGATGAAAAGCTCGATCGAACGACTGATGGAGCAGGCTATATTAAAGATTTAACATTAGAAGAAATTAAACAATTTAGTGCTGGAAATCAGTTTACTCATTTACCTAACTATCAAGAGGAACTATGGTCACAAGAACGCGTACCAACATTAAAGGAAGTGCTTGAATTATTAGCCCCCTATCCAATCGATCTAAATATCGAATTTAAAACGTATATGTTTGAATACGAAGGAATCGAAAGTAAAGTACATTCCATCGTAAGCCAATTCGGTGGACAGCGCAAAGTTATTTACTCATCCTTTTATTTACCGACGATCTTAAAAATGAAAAAAATCAATCCAGAAGCCACAATTGCCCTCCTAATACATAATGATGGATTGCTAAATCAACCAAACTATCTACAAAACTTACCATTATCAGCATTGAATATAGCAAAGGATATAGTTTTATCCGATTCGAATTTAGTAAAAAACTTAAGCTATCCAATATGTGTTTGGACGGTGAATAAAGAAGAAGAAATCAAGCAGCTTTTAGAGCAAAACGTCGAAACCATTATTTCCGATTTTCCTGAAAAAGTCTTACATTCTAGAAATGAGAGAAAGCTATATGTTTAAAAAAATCGTACTCACTTTAACTAGTTTTCTTGTAATTTTAACCTTTATCTATACTTTTGCTAGCCAAAAAGCGGAGTCTGTATCAACTACGACTATAGAAACCATACCGAAAAAAACAGCAACATCCAAGATAGAATCAACCGTAAAAAATAAAACAGGGCACAGCTTTAAACAGACTCCAAAAATTCTCGCCCATCGAGGAGCAAATGACCGATTTAATGAAAATACAATAACCGCTCAAAAAATAGCTGCCGATGATGGTGTGGATGCATTAGAAATGGATCTACGCATGACTAAAGATGGTTCACTAATCATCATGCATGATCAAACGATTAATCGTACAACGAATGGAAAGAAGAAAGTTTCAGAACTAACTTTAGATGAATTAAAAGCTTATCAAACAATTGGACGATACAACGGGGAAACGACAACAGAAGATATCCCCACGCTTAGGGAAATGATTGAAGCTTTTACAGATACCGAACATTATTATATTGAAACAAGATTAGTCAATGGGGAATTAAAAATGGAGGAACCCTTAATTGACCTGCTAAATGAATATCATCTTATTTCTAAAGGATTAGTCACCATTCAATCCTTTTCACCGCAAAGCTTAGAAAAAATACAGAGATTAGCACCTAATGTTCCTTTAACCTTACTTTTCGGAAAAGGTAAATTTGATTTGGAAAAGGCACTGACTGCTCCTTACCCGATCATAGGGATTGAATCAAAAGATGTCACTTTAAGTATTGTCAACGAGATCCATCAAGCCGGAAAAGAAGTTCATGTGTATTTTACAAATAAAAAAACGGAAAAGAATGAGCAGGCACGAGTAAAAGCTTTTCATGTTGATGGTTATTTCACTGATGACATAAATTATACGAAACAACTTTTGGGACAATGGACCGGATCCATTGTCCCATTTTGAATTCAAATAAACAAAGGAAGAGGACGATTGATAAGTCCTCTTCCCCATTCGGTTAATTCACTTTTCGTAACGGCATTCTCTTTAAATAAGTCACCATTCTCCATATCCATTCGAGTGGACCAAACTTAAAGAAACGAAGCCAAATCGTACTATATATTAGCTGCAAAACAAGAATGATTAAACATAGATAAAGAGTTTCTAAATAAGTAATCTTATTATTTAAATGCAAGACTACATTAGCCAACAATATGAAAGTAGTTTGCATAATATAATTGGACAATGCCATGCGTCCTAAATTTTTGATGGGTGACAATAGTTTAGCTATCATTCCTACCCTAACAAGAATAATGACTAATCCAACATAAAAAGCGGACACAATGGGTCCAATCATAATTCCAATTTTGAGAAATTTATTCGTCTGAATGACATTTAGGTCATCAGTTCCTTCTAATATCATGCCATAAAAAGGACGCAATGGACTCTGCATGTATTGATAGGTTAGACCGACTATACTTAACAGAAACATGACGAACGTAAACTTGTTAATTAAACGCTTTTGTTCAGAAAGTTTCTCAAAGATACGATATTGTCCCGCAGCAAGTCCCAATAAAATGTATGGGAAGCTCATAAGTTCTTTCATCGATAAAATGGCAAAAGTAATTAATAAAACCAATCCAACAATCAGATTTATTTCTTTTTTCACCTTATAAAATGGCATCACTAGAAGACCACAAATGGCATAGACAGCTAACGCTTCTCCCGGCTGAAATATATGATGAATGCATCCAAAAATGAATAATGCGATGATTCTTCGTATAAATAGCACATAGCCATTTTTCCCTTTGGAGATCGCTCTTGATAGAAAAATATAAAAGCCAACCCCAAATAAAAAGGAAAAGATAGAGAAAAAGCGAGTTTCCACAAATACATAGAGCCATTTTTGATAGGCAGCATTCGCCGTATGTGGTTCAGGCATTTGCACTGACAATAATGCTAAAATATTGACTAAAATAATTCCAATTAAAGCGAATCCTCTCAAATAATCTAGGGCATCGATCCTTCTTGTCTGTTCAATTGAATTCATATGTTTCTCCTTTTTGTTTGTTCTATTATATAGGGTCTGACCCCAAGAACATTTCTCCCTGTCCTTTGTAAGCTATAAATCCGATTTTATTAATTGATCCCTTACCTTTTTAGGTAAGCTTTCTAGCTTTACTTCCTCCCACGTTTTTACATAGCTCCCCTTCATATATACTTTTAAAAATGCATTCTTTCTTAGTTCATGCGAGGCGTAAAATTTTACTTCTTGTTTCTCACCACTCTTTGTAAAACCAATTAATGTATAATCAGCCCCACCTGGATTTCTCAGTGCAGGTTTCGCGTTAATTTGAACATATACATCTTTTTTTGATACAAAAGGGTTAATTTGATCGGATACTTCTTTCGGCAATGCTAAAAATCCACCAACAATAATAGCCATTCCTATGACAACCCCAATCATTGTTTTCTTTTTCATTTTCAATCACTCCTTTACTTTTTTACTCATCAATAGATGCCATTATTTTTTTTACATAGCTGATTCGTACAATTGTAAAATAGACAATCTCTAAAATTAAAAACCCAATAATCGTAATAATCGTAGGAACAACAACACTACTTCCCATATCTCTCTCCAAAACTTTTAAGGCAAAGCATGTATGAACAATAGCTACTATGAATGGCAAGAAAAACAGAATCAACAATTGCCATGTTGCACTTTTCTTAATTTCCATTTCAGTGAGCCCTACTTTCGATAATGCTTTGTATTTTTCTTGTTCATGCTCAAGGTCTGTAAATAGACGGAAATAAATAAAACTACCTGCAGCAAGGAAAAATACTAAGGCCACAAATAAACCAATAAATAAACTGAGACTAGGAATTTGAACACTTTCATAATAAATTAACCCTTTTGAGAAAAATTCAAAATGAATATTAGTATAGTTACCGTATAATGTATCGTGTAGTATCTTGCTTATTTCAACACTCTTCTTCCAATCCTTAAAATGGAACCCATAAAGGGTAGACGGTTCAAAGGTTGATTTCATTTTTTTATATGTTTGCTCATTAACAACTACTGCCGTCGAAACACCTAAAATAGATGATTCAATCCCTTTAACCTTGAGCGAGTACGGGGAATCTACTATTTTCAATGTTGATGGAATGTCTTTCTTATGATCAAAACCACGATTATCCAAATAAACAATGGCCTCACCATCATTTATGGCCCCCACTTTTAAGGTTGGATTATATTTTGACGCTTCCTTTTGCGATAAAATCACAATAACTGGAACCGTACCATCTGGCATTTGATAACGCGCCTCTAAGGCCTCCACTTTCCCCGCTTTATAGTCAATACCAACATGACTTAAAGATTCTTCAATTAAACCAATATGTTTTGCTTCATTCCCATTATCTGGACTAGATAAATATTCTATTTCGTAATTTGTCTTTTCAATCGGTTGCTTTGATTTAAAAACAGTTAACACACCTGTTGCTGTAAAGGCCACTGCAGAAACGATACTCACGATAAAAAACAATCTCGCATTATCCTTTAATCGATAGGTTAAATCAGAAATCGTTAAGAAATGATAGCCATTTAAATAAAGATTTTTGCTTTTCTTCAATCGTTTTAATATCCATACACTTAATTGACTGTAAAAGAAGAAAGTTCCTATAACCGTTAAGATTAATATAATCACCGCACTGGTCATATTAATTTCCGCAATAAAAGCCATCGTATAGCCCGTCCCTAAAAAGATAAGTGCAAGTGCAGACAATAAAATAGAAGGCTTCGGAGCTTTTTTTGGTTTAATCGATCCTTTTAACAAGGCTACCGTTTCTTCAGTGTTAATAAAGAAAAGCGTAAATTGAGAGATAATGAAAAATAATACAAGAAAAACGCCACTTGTTAGCCCAATCGCTTTCCAAGGTAAATATAAGGACAACTCATCCATATCAAGAATATATCCACCCGCAACAAAGAACATTTTCGCAAGAATCGTTCCTCCTGCTATTCCTGAAATAATAGAGGCTAGTCCAATAACCAGGTTTTCAAGTGTTACTAATCTCCTCAACTGCTTTGGTGATGTCCCTGAAATCGTAAGAATTCCAAACTCTTTTTTTCTCGTATGCAGGAAAGCATTAACTGAATATAAAACAAATAGAATGGAGAAGACAAAAATAATCCACTCAGCTGCTATCATACCCTTGCGAGCAATAGTATTGATCACTCCTGTTTCTAAGGCAGGGTGAAAAATAAACATCGCAAATATATAAAAAATCATGACAGCAAAGGAACTGCTTAGATAAAACGCTAAATAAGAACGTAAATTACGCGCTACATTTTTAGTAGCGAGTTGATAAAAGTTCATTTGCATTCCCTCCAAGCATGGACAATACATCGATAATTTGCTGGAAGAATACTTTCCGGTTATCCCCCATATAGATCTCGTTGTACAATTCACCATCTTTAATAAAAATGACCCGATGACAATAACTTGCTGCAAAAGGATCATGTGTGACCATTAGCATTGTAGTCTTCTCATGTTCATTAATATCAAGCATAGCTTCTAACACTGCTTTTGAAGATTTTGAATCCAAGTTTCCGGTTGGTTCATCCGCTAAAAGTAAGGAAGGTTTGTGTATGATAGCTCTCGCAATCGCTGTTCTTTGCCGTTGCCCTCCAGATACTTCGAATGTTCTCTTCTTTAAAATAGATTCAATTCCAAGCTTTTCTGCGATATGGCTTACTTTTTCTGCAATCACATGAGGTTTTACCCTCTCCAGCACTAATGGGAGCATAATATTTTCTTCTAATGTTAATGTGTCCAATAAATTAAAGTCTTGAAACACGAACCCCAATTCTTGTCTTCTGAATTTTGCTAGTTTCTCTTTTTTCAATTTATGTGGCTGCTTCCCATTGATGATAATCTCTCCTGATGTAGAACGATCAATAGTTGAAATTAGATTTAATAATGTTGATTTTCCTGAGCCTGAAGGACCCATGACTCCAATAAATTCACCAGCCTGCACATTCATGTTGATATTTGTTAAGGCTTGAAAAGGATTTTTCCCATCATAAACCTTGTTTATATGATTAACTTGCAGAACTGTCTGCATGATGTAACCTCCTTAAATGTGTATGACCCTATTGTAAAAAGAACAAGAAAGATCTGCGATTTAATTTCCTTAAATGAAACTTACATTTTTGTAAGAAAATCCGACCTTTGATTTTCACAAAAGGAAAGTTGGCCTTAGAACTTTCCACGAAAATCTGGTTTTTGATTTTCACAAAAGGAAAGTTGGCCTTAGAACTTTCCACGAAAATCTGGTTTTTGATTTTCACAAAAAGGAAAGTTGGATCTAAAACTTTCCACGAAAATCCGACCTTTGATTTTCCTAAAAGGAAAGTTGGCCTTAAAACTTTCCATGAAAATCTGACCTTTGATTTTCCTAAAAGGAAAGTTGGCTTTAGAACTTTCCACGAAAATCTGATCTTTGATTTTCCCAAAAAGGAAAGTTGGCTTTAGAACTTTCCACGAAAATCTGATCTTTGATTTTCCCAAAAAGGAAAGTTGGATCTAAAACTTTCCACGAAAATCCGGTTTTTGACCTGAAGAGACATGGCTAGAATATATTCATGTTTAGTGCATTGCATTTATCCATTAATCAATAATTGAAAAGAAAAAACCTTGCTGAAGATACAGCAAGGCCACAATTATTTTTTCCTAAACATTAAAAATAATGCTAAACGAAGTTCCTTTGTTTATCTCCGTATCAATGGAGAAATCATGGGCGAGCCTATTTAATATTTCCTTAACAAGATAGAGCCCCATCCCTGTCGATTCATGATACTTTCTTCCATTCACACCGGTAAAATATGGTTCAAATACCCTCTTTACATCCTGTTCAGGAATACCTATTCCATAATCAGTAATGGTTAAAATCACTTGTTCATTTTGTTTTGCTAATCGTATATCTACCTTATTGGACTTCTCGGTTGAATACTTTAATGCATTGGACAGCACTTGCTCAATGACAAACTTAATCCATTTTTTATCAGAAAGAATATAAAGATCTTGGTCGTTCATTATCATATTGGGATATACCTTGAATTGAAAAAACAGGCTTTTATTTTCTTTAACAAGTTCTTTTATAAATGTATTGATAGGGATCCTTTCAATCTGATAATCCTTTTCAAACAAGGATAGCCTAGAGGAATATAAAACAGTCTTTAATCCCATCTCTAATTTGTATATTTCCTTTCGAATATCCTGGAAAACTGGATCATCATAATCTTGAATCATTAGCTGTATCACTGATATCGGCGTTTTCATTTGATGGACCCATTGATTCATAAAGGTCGCTTTTTCTTTAATCTCCGCCTCACCTTCCAATATCAATTGATCAGCGGCATCTTTTTCCTCGATTATTTTCTGATGCAGTACTTTATTAAAATAACCATTTCCAAAGCTAGGTATATACCTTAATTCTTTCTCATCGGTAGTTATCCATTTATAAAGCTGTGAGTCATTCATCCACCGATAGGCTAAATAAATACAAAAAAGAATGATTTGCATTAACAAAACATAAAGGACATGTCCCCATCCTTGAAATCCTAGAAACCAAAAATACAACCATGTGAATCCGCCTTGTACAATTACCATAAATAGTAATGCAAAATGACTTCTTAGAAAGATTTTCATTGGTTATCTTCCCACGTCTTTTTCATTCGGTAGCCGGCTCCACGTATGGTTTCTACTGCATCATTGATCCCTAATTCCTTCAATACCCTACGAATTCTTGATATATATACATTTAACGTATTCTCATCAACAAACATATCTGTATCCCACATTTTCTCCATTAACCTATCACGACTCGTTACCTTATCTCCACGCTCTAAAAGTAGCGCTATCATTGTCGCTTCTTTTTTCGAGAGCTCGTAGTTCTTGCCATTGAACTCTAATTCAAGCTTCTCTGGATAATACTTGAGTCCTTCAAAATTAATCACCTTCTCCTTTTGGTTTAGCGCATATTCCCCCAAGGTCCGTCGAAGTTGACTTTTTACCTTAGCTGTTACAATCTCAAATGAAAAGGGCTTTGTAATATAATCATCTGCTCCATTCTCAATAGCCATCACTTGATCCATTGTTCCTTCACGAGCAGATATAAAGATGATCGGACATTTTGAATACTTTCTTATTTGTCTACACCAATAAAACCCATCAAAAGAGGGCAAATTGATATCAAGCAATACTAAATCAGGGCTATTCTCTCTAAACTCTGTCAAAACACGATCAAAGTTATCTAATCCGACACACTGATAGCCGTACTTCGTTAAATAGTTCTCTAAAAGTTTTCTGAGGTCTTCATTATCCTCAATGATCATTATCTTTGGCATATCGATCTTCCCTTTCAAACATAACATTAACAAATATAATCCTAAGACACTATAGTTGGATAAGACTCTTTTAGTTATTCGATTATACAAGTTATAAAAAGTACATGCATTAATTGAATTGATTTTAAAATAAAAGACATTTTAGAATTATAGACCTTCCATCTATTGCAGATGCAAATGTTAAAAGTTTAATCCTGTCTATCTACTAATATATAATAGAATTATCTTTTTCAAGAAGGGACTGAATTATGCGCAGATATCAATATAGTAACCCGATATAAAAAAACAGATGGAGGGAACTTATTGATGAAGGAACTGTTAACAACGGAAAGATTATTATTAAGAAAAATTCATGTATCAGATTCGGAAAGCTTATTTTCGATTTGGTCAGATCCTGATGTAACAAAATACATGAATATTGATCGCTTTACTGATGTAAGCCGAGCGAGGGAAATGATTGAATTACTAAATCATTTATCACAGGAAAACAAGGCTATCCGCTATTCTATAATTAAAAAAGACACTCAAGATATAATTGGCTCTTGTGGGTACAATTCTCTCGATTATGATCATTCTAAAGTTGAACTTGGATATGAAATTAGTAAGGCTTATTGGGGAAAGGGATATGCTCCAGAGGCGATAAGCTCACTTGTTCATTATGCATTTAACTCATTGGGCATGAATCGAATTGAAGCTAGAGTTGAACCTGCTAATAAAAGTTCAGTGAAAGTTTTACAAAAACTAAACTTTACATTTGAAGGAACAATGAGAAAATGTGAAAAGTCTAAAGGAAGGTTTATTGATCTAAGTATTTTTTCAAAATTAATTACAGATTAGTAAATCCTAGTATAGAGTTGTCTATTAGAGGGTCTGACCCCTTTGTTTATAGACAACTCTATTTTTCATTCCTGCTACCCCATTTGGATAGAAAAGATTGATGCTAACTATTAAATCTATAAAAAACTCCCCTTTTAAGGACAGTTTTGTTATTTTTATATGCCAGTTACTAATAAATCGTAGTCTAATTCAATTTTCTATTATTCTACTATTTTATTTTCAGCTTCTAATTTCATCATGGCTCCAAAATACTGTGATGCGGTTGTAAATGCAATAAATGCACAGAGCTCACTTATTTCATTTTCGTTAAAATATTCTTGTAATATTTCAAAAGATGAATCTGGTATACTTTCTTTTTGCTTTAAAAAAACTTCCGCAAACCCGACTGCAATAGAAATTTTCTCATTGAATTTTTCAGGCTCTGGCTTGCCTTTTGCTTTACAATATTCACAGCCATTGCTTTGAGCCAGAGTTCTTCTTACTTGTTCCTTTAATTCTGAGGAGAGGAATCCATCCTTTTCTAACACATCTCCTAAGTAAGACCACCCTTCCATTACTTTTTCGTTATGTCCTAAAAGTCTTTGGAAAGGAGTATTTCCAAATGTAGATTCACTAATTCTTGCCATTATTAACACCACCTTATATATTAGTATAAAAAATAGAATGAACCATTCACATTAAATATGTAATGTATTAATAATTATTAGTTATGGAATTTAATAAAAAATAGAGGAGTTTCCTTAAAAATGAAAATTGATGAGATTAATAAAAAAATAATTAATGAATTGAAACAGAATAGTCGTTTATCAATGAGTGAACTCGGGAGGAGAATCAACCTTTCTTCCCCTTCAGTCACAGAACGAGTCCGACAAATGGAATCCTTTGGAATAATAAAAAGATACACGTTAGAAATCGATTATTCTAAATTAGGTTCGCCGATTCAATGTATCGTTGAAGCAACCATTAAAAATGGCGATTACAAAGCTTTCAGAAAATATATCGAGCAACTACCAAATGTAGAGTTTTGTTATCGTATTGCTGGCAATGCCTGTTATATGCTCAAAATGCAATTTGAATCTTTCCCAAAAGCAGAGGAATTTATTGATGATGTCAGTCCATTCGCTCACACGGTCACACATTTTATTTTCTCGCAAGTAGAAACTAATTTAAGTCTATTTTAAGGGGTCTGACCCCCGCTGATTTAACGTATTAACGCAATGGGGGCCTGACCCCCAAAGCCTATTTACTTTTTTACCGAATCATCTATTTCTCACTATGACGAAATTTTATGAAGGTTAATTGATAGTTTAGAAGATATTTCTCTAATTCTTGACTGAAACGTATGGTATCGGGATGTGTTAACCCTTTTTCGTTAGCAAAAAGATTTAATATTTGTCGTTTCTGTTCAATTTTTATTGATAATTCTTTTCTATTAATAATTGTTCATCTCTTTCACTTTTATGAATCATAATTAAATACTGTATAACCAAATTATTTTATTTACCTCCACTTCCCCCCTCACCATGACCTAAAACATTTATTGGACTACAGTATACTTTTATATACTTAAGTACAAATATTAATTATAATAATAGTGGGATAGGAAATATGTCAATATTTTTTAAAGGCGATAATCTTGTATCTACATAAACTTAAAGAATTGAGGAATGAATATGTCTGATGTTGCAATTTCTAAATATCAAATGATTTTTGGTTGGGAAGAGGATAATGGAATTGGCGAGATGTTGATTCAACAAATTCTAAAAGGAGAAAAAACAGCTACTTGTGCTCCTAAACAGGAATATTCAAAAGAAGAATTAAGAAAAACATATGAACCAGTTGGAGAAATTGTTACGGTATATGATAAACATGGTCATCCACGATGTAATGTGAGATTGAAAGAAGTATTCGAAACAACCTTTGGAAACCCAGATTTAAGACTTGTTCGAGGCGAAGGAAATGGTGACGATATAGAAAAATTTCAAGAGGACCACAAATTAGCATGGAAAGAGATAGATATTGAATTAAATGATGAGACTATTTTAGTAGTGGAATTATTCGAAATGGTAACAAACGAATAGCACCTATTACAGGTTTCACGATAAATCTATCAATGATGTTTAGTATCCAACAAATAGCCTTCGAAAATGAAGGCTATTTAATATGAAGACGATTATTCACTTACTTTTATATCTGAATAAGCCTTCTTTAGTTGATTTAAATGAAAGGGCTTATTTTTCAAATGGAAATCAAAGAAATGTAATGTAAAAGCATTAATTACCTCATGAACATATCTAGGATCTTCCCCTTTATTTGCAAAAAAAGGTGAAAAAAGCGGAAAATCAGTAAAACTCATATGAGACGTATGAGGAATTTCAATAGATATCCCACCATTAGCTAATGCATTCTCCCTTCGCTCTGTTGTTTCCTTCCAATTATTCTCATAATAACTGAGTGGTTTATCCAATTGAGAATCAGCTTGATTAAGTGTTTTTTTATACTCGTTATAATCTATACTTTTTTCCCCATTAAAAATCATTAAGGGCTTTTCCACCCCAGTTTCTTCAATTTTTTCTCCATACAAGGTACCATCCATATTGACAGCTGCTTTAATTCTGTCATCTTTCATTAACATTTGCACGGCAGTCGCACCACCATATGAATGACCAAACATACCTATTTGATTTAGATCCATTCGATTGATGAACAAATTTTTTCTATCATTTTTATTTAACTTCTCTAACTCATTAAGGACAAACGAAACATCCTTTTCCCATAAAGTAATATGTGAATCCAGTTCATCAAATCCGGATAAATTTTTAAAGCGAATTTCAGCACTAGAACCGTCCGTAAAAATCGTTGCTGCAGCATCATATGTATGATCAATTCCTACAATAATATATCCATGGCTTGCTAGCTCTTCAACTTCGAACGTATTTTGATTTCGAAATCCTGTTAGTCCATGGGAAAAAATTAAAACAGGATAATTAGACTTTTCTGGTGAGACATGTACATTTAACATCGAATGAGTTTTTACTAAACTTAGCTGTTGGAAAAGGAATGACGGCAAATGGAGTGCCTTTTTTAGCCCTTTTGCAATTGGTTGAATATCTGATATATATGGAGCAAATTTTCCTTTTTCATCTTTATTCACAGGGTACCAAATCTGTATTGCCAGCTTTCTTTTTGAATATGGATCTTTTTCGTACGTCTCCAACCGATCATGATCAACGAAGGTATAGCTTGTTGTGCCAACTGCATATTTACCGGTAGGCTCCTTAAATGCAAAAACAGGAAAGATGAAAGGTAAACTAACGGCAATGACAGTAAAAAGGAATATGCTTATAGACATAGTAATCTTTAACCATTTCTTAGAAACATTTACGCGTAAAAAAAAGATTAAAAAGATTGGCACTACATATAACGGTATCATCTGCCAGCGGAAACCTTCCACTTTATATTGTAGTGTTATCAGGAAGAGCATGGCAGATAATAGTAGAATGATAATCTTCCAGTTTTGTTTTTTTGAAAAGAAAGACCACCAAAGTAAACCTAATGCTAAAATAGCATATATAATTTCTATTAAGCGCATTTCATACTCCTTTCTTTACTTTTCGACAGCAACCAATTCTTACAAGAACATTTCAGGGAAGAAAACGACTAAATAACATGAATAATCGTTTCCTTTAACAGAGTGACAAAAATCATTGCGCATTATCCTTAACAGGCTGTTTAATAAAAAAACAAAAAATAAATGCTAAGATAGTAAGAATAAATGCAGCTAAAAATCCATTATTCAGTCCTTTTATAGTTGCGTCGAATAATAGATGTGGTGCTTGATTCATCCCATGATGACTAATGTATTGACTGACTGAGGTTGACATGACCCCTACAATAATGGCTGAACCTAGAGATGCAAAAATTTGACGAACTGTATTATTAGCTGCAGTTCCGTGACTGATTAACGCTTGAGGTAGCGCATTAATTCCTGCAGTCGCTAAAGGCATCATAACTAGCCCCATTCCTAACATTCTTAAAGAATAGGCCGTGACAATCCACCAAATGGATGTATCCTGTTTTAAAAATAAAAAAGGTATAGTACCTAATGTTAAGATAACCATTCCGACAATCGAAAGTTTTCTTATTCCGTACATATCAAATATTTTCCCTGCAATAGGTGAGATAAGTCCTAATACTAACGCGCCTGGGAGAAGAACTAAGCCTGATTGCAATGCAGAATACCCATGAATCTTCTGTGTATAAATTGGGAGTAAAATTTCAGAGCCAATCATTGTCATAAAAATAATGGAAACGATAACCGTAGTTATTGTAAATCCCTTGCTTTTAAATACACGTAGTTCTAATATTGGTTCTTTTAATTTAAATTGACGAAGAGAGAATAGAAGTAATGCGATTAGACCTATTCCACAAGAGATCCATACGATAGGACTCCCCCACCCTTTATCTCCTCCAATTCCAATTCCATAAAGAAGTGTTCCTAATCCAATACTACTTAATAAGACTGAAAGAATATCCAACTTTGGTTTTGTCAGCTGAATAACGTTTTTCAGAAAATAGATTGCAAGAATCATATCTATAACTGTAATTGGCAGAATTAAATAAAATAGATAATGCCAATGATAGGAATCAACAATCCACCCTGATAAAGTTGGACCGATTGCTGGTGAAAAAGCAATGACGATACCAACAAGTCCCATCGCTTCTCCTCGACGATCAGGTGGAAAAATCATGAACATTAATGTTTGCATTAAGGGTAGCATGACGCCAGATCCAACCGCCTGAATCATACGACCAATCAGTAGAAGTTGAAATGTTGGGCTAATGGCACAAACGACGGTTCCAATAGCAAAACATCCCATTGCAAGAAGAAATAAATTCCTACTAGCAATCTGGTTTAATAAAAATGCTGAAACAGGAATCATTATTCCATTGATTAACATAAACGCAGTGATGAGCCACTGTGCATTATTAGCTGTAACATTTAGGTCTTCCATAATTTTTGGAAGAGCAATAACTAAAACCGTTTGATTTAAGATCGCTATAAAAGCACCTACCAAAAGAACAATAACAAAACCTGGTCTTTTGAAGGGCTTTCCTTTTATATCTACCGGTAAAGTGGAAATCTGGTTCATATAGAACACACACCTTTCTTTTCTTTTTTACTTGTGTATATTTTTTTATACTCAGGTATATTTCTTGATTATAATAAAGGTGGTATACTATATATGTCAATAATTTTTTAGGAGAAGAGCAAATGACAAAAAAAGAACAAATCATTGAAGTAGCTAAAACGTTATTTCGAACAAAAGGATATCATTATACTTCGGTTCAAGATATTTTGGAGAAGTCAGGTGTTTCAAAAGGGACTTTTTATAATCACTTTTCTTCTAAATCTCAAATAATTTTATACATCATTCAAGAGGTTGATATAAAAGTTGAAGAACAGCAACAACGTTTGATTGTTGATGGAGATATTCATAGCAAACAAATTTTTCATTCTCAACTTCGTGTAAAGCATTCCATCTATAGTACCGAAAAAATACTAGAGCTATATAATATTTCAATGGCGGAAAACGATGAACAATTAAAAAAATATATGGAGGAAAGCCATTATAAGGAATTAGAATGGTTAGCAAAACGGTTGATTGATGTCTATGGCTTCGAAATCGAAGAGAGTGCAATGGATCTCGCCACTCATTTCACCGGGGGTCTTGGGTACCAGTTCAGATACTGCAATCAAATGAACCTTGATACAAAAAGTTCGGATATATTAGACTACAATATACTTCGACTAGAAAAAAACATTGAAATAACAAAACAGCAAAAACAACAAATACTGTTCCCATTTTCATCTGGAAATAATCAAGAATCATTAGAAACCGTTCTCTCTAATATAGGGACTATACTTGAAGAAATAAAAAAAGAGCACCTCTCTAAAGAAGAACAAGAGCTCGTACACTTTATCTTAGACGAAATTCAGCACCCATCGATAAGATGGATCGTTTGCGAAAGTGCAGCTCGCCAACTCAAAATTCTATCCTCCGCCCCAAAACAAAGAGAACAAAAATACAACCAAGTCTACGATATGGTTTCTAAGCAAGCAAGAATAGTTAAATAAAGGGGTCTGACCCCCACTGTTTTAACGTATTAACGCAATAGGGGTCTGACCCCCGCTGTTTTAACGCTTTAACGCAGTGGGGGTCTGACCCCTTAGTTAGTCATCCCTATGGAGACGTATTTCATTTCGACGAATTCCATTATTCCTTCTTTGCCGCCTTCTTTTCCAAATCCTGATTCTTTGATGCCTCCGAATGGGGCTTCGGCGGTGGCGGGGAATACGTCATTTACACCGATAATGCCGTATTCAAGGGCTTCTGATAGCTGAAAGACTCGATTTGTACTTTCAGTCATGATATAAGCCGCTAAGCCATATGGTAGTTGATTTGCTTTTTCTATCACCTCTTCAATTGAATCAAATGTTTCTATTGGTAGAACCGGTCCGAATGTTTCCTCGTTCATTACCTTCATTTGATCATTAACATCAACAAGAATAGTAGGTTCATAGAAATGTCCGCCTAAATTTCCTTGCCATTCCTTCCCTCCTGTAATAATGGTCGCACCTTGATGAACCGCATCCTCTACATGCTCTGCTGCCTTTTCCACTGCGTTTCTATCAATCATTGGACCAATCACCGTTGCTTCATCAATCCCATTGCCTATTTTCATACTTTTCACTTTAACCGCAAGCTTTTCAACAAAGGAATCCGCAATTTCCCTATGAACATACACTCTATTGGCACATATACATGTTTGCCCACAGTTTCTAAATTTACTTGCAAGGGTTAAGTCAACTGCATTCTCTAAATTCGCATCATCCATTACCAGAATTGGGGCATGCCCACCAAGCTCTAAAGAAAGCTTTTTAATATGTTGGGCACTGTTCTTCATTAACTCCCTCCCCACTTCAGTTGAACCGGTAAATGTGATTAAGCGTACATCAGGACTTTGTGTCAATGCCTCCCCAACGCCTTTCGCATCACCTGATACTAAGTTTAATACTCCTTTTGGCAGACCAACCTCTTCAAAAATCTTTACAATGGCCATTGCTGTCAATGGAGTTTGCGAAGCAGGCTTCAATACAACCGTACAACCTGCCGCTAGGGATGGACCTAATTTTCTAGTGACCATGGATGCTGGAAAATTCCAAGGTGTAATTGCTGCAATGACACCAATTGCCTGTGGAATAACAAGTGATCGCCTATTTACTTTTGAAGACGGAATAATTTCCCCATATACACGATTCGCTTCCTCCGCATACCATAATAAATAGCTTGCTGCAGACTCAATTTCCGTACGTGCCTCCGTCAATGGCTTCCCCTGCTCCGAGGTCAATATTTGAGCAAGCTGCTCCTTGTTTTCAAGCATCTTTTCATATGCTTTATATAAAAATGTCGAACGCTCTCTTGCCGTTTTTTTGGACCAGGAAGGAAATGCTGCTTTTGCCTCCTCAACAGCCTCCAATGCTTCTTCTTTCCCACCATATGAAATTTCTGTTAGCTTTTCTAATGTTGCTGGATTTATAATCGCCCGAACGGTTCCGGAATAAGAATCACGCCATTCCCCATTGATAAAAATTCCTTTTTCCTTTTGTCCCACTATCATAATCGAATCCCCCTTTACAACTCTTCTTGAACGGCAGCGAGGGCTGCACGCATAATAGAAATAAGCTCTTGAACCTCTTGTTTATTAATAATAAGCGGTGGTGAAAAAACTACCGTATCCATCCCTTCGAAAACAACTGTACGAACGATTAACCCTCTTTTAGCTGCCTCTTCACTTACCCGTGGAGCTATGAACGAATCAAAACGCTGCTTAGTTATAGGATGAACCATTTCTATCGCGCCAATCAAACCTAGTGCGCGGACCTCACCGATAAAATCAAATTCCATCTGTAATTCTTTAAAACCGTTGAGTAGCTCCTCACCCATTAATCTTGAATTTTCAACTAAGTTTTCTCTTTCAAGAATTTCAATATTTTTCAAACCTACTGCACATGCAGTCGCATGACCACTATACGTATATCCATGTAGAAGGGTGCCATCTGAGCGTTCAACTAGTTCACGGTGTATGGCATCAGTAACCATTACACCGCCAAGCGGAATATAGCCGCTTGTGACGCCTTTTGCAAAGAGCAGCAAATCAGGAACAACACTATAATGTTCACAAGCGAACATTTTTCCTGTACGGCCAAAGCCAGTAATTACTTCATCAGCAATGAGCAAAATATTATGTTCATCACAAATGGCTCGCACTTCTTGAAGATAGCCTTCAGGTGCGATATTGACTCCACCTGCTCCCTGCACAGGTTCAGTAAGAAATGCAGCAATATTATCTGCCCCTTCCTTTTCAATACATGCCTTAAGTGAATCAATAGAAAAGGTGTCTACATGAACAAAATCTGGTGCTGGTGAATTCGTCAATGTATGGAATGGAGAAATTCCTGTGGCACTAGTAGCCCCAATATTCACACCATGATAGCCTTTCTTCTGTGAAATAATTTTTTTCTTATCTGGTAAACCTTTCAGCTTCCAATAATAACGTACTAATTTATAAGCAGTGTCATTTGATTCAGAACCACCTGACGTAAAAAATACGGCATTTAAATTACCAGGTGCTAATTCTGCAAGCTTTGCAGCCAGTCTTATGGCAGGTTCATTGCTCATTGAGGAGAACGAATTTGTAAAAGCAAGCTTTGACATTTGCTCATATGCAGCTTCAGCAAGCTCCTTCCGCCCGTACCCAATATTTACATTCCAAAGTGAAGACATCCCCTCAAGCACTTTTCTCCCTTTCGTATCTGTTAAATATACCCCCTCACCACTTGAAAAAATAAATGGAGCACCGCTTTCATGTTGTTGTTTTAAAGAAGAGGTTGGGTGAATAAAGTGCTTCTTATCTAAATCAATTAACATTTCATGTACATCTGTTTTCATCATTTGATTTCACTCCTTAAAAGTTGTAGTGCTAATATCGATACTTTTCATTTTAGGAATTCTTGAGAAAAAGATCAGACCAACAATCCACCATGCTCCAAAAAGCACCCATTCATAGGGCCAGATAAGAGATGCCGGCATGCCTGGCATATACAGTACGATAAATCCTATGCTCAAAATCGAAGCTAAAATACCAACAATATTACTTTTCCCTGCTTGAAATGGCCGCTGAAGTTCTGGGTGTGTTTTTCTCAAAATGACAAATGAAACGGAAACAATAAAGTATGCGATGACAATTGATAGTCCACCTGCATCTACGAGCCACACTAAAGCAGGTCTTCCAAGAAGTGGACAGAATGTAGCAAGTAATCCAATCACCAAAATGGCATTCTTCGGTGTTTTATATTTTGGATGAATCTGACCGAACCATTTCGGAAGCATCCCGTCTTGTGCCATGGCATACATCACACGACTTCCACCGATAATAAAAGCATTCCAGCTTGTCAAAATCCCTGCAATCCCCCCGAGTATTAAAATTTTTGAAAACACGGCAGAGCCAAACACGGCTCCCATTGCATCAGCTGTAGGTAGACTAGCTACTTTCAACTGCCCCTCATTTAAAGATAATGACACACCTAAAATAATGAGAATATACCAAAGAACCGCTAATGCAACTGATAATATTAGGACCTTACCAACTGTTTTCTTAGGAATATTCATTTCTTCAGCCATTTGGGGAATAACATCAAATCCTACAAACATAAACGGAGTCATAATCATTACTCCCATTAATCCTGCCATCCCACCAGTGAAAAGGGGATCCATATTTTTTACCTCTCCCCCAATCGCAGAACCGAAAATTAAACTAAGACCAACGACGGCTAGTAAAACCGTTAAGATAAGTTGCAAAACAGCTGCCTGTTTTACACCAATAAAGTTAATCCATGTAACAATAATCGAACCAACCATTCCGACTGCTACCCAGGAAAAATAAACATCCCATCCAGCTATGGTCCACATATAACCCACTTGATAATTCGGAAATATATATTCAATAACGGTTGGTAATGCAACTGCCTCAAATGCTACAACTGAGACATAGCCTAATAAAATAGACCATGATACAACAAAGGCTGCTCTTGAACCAAATGCTGCTTGTGCAAAATGATGGGCACCACCTGTCTTTGGCAATGCTGTCGTCAGTTCCGAATACACCAATCCAACAAACATAACCATGATGCCTCCAATAAAAAAGGCAATCATCGATCCTATTGATCCTGCCTTCGAAATCCAATCACCTGATAAGACGACCCATCCCCAGCCAATCATTGCCCCAAAGGCTAGCACAATAACATCTGCACGCGATAGTACTTTACTAAAGTCATCGCTCTTTGACATCTAACTCCCCCTATCTCATTTACATCATTTAGAGCATTCTTAAAAAAAATGAAATAGTATGTAATTCGTAGATAGATCAGAAAATTGATTAGTGTTTTCGTGAAATAAGCAGATCCTCATATAAACGTTTACTCTATTTCTCAATCTTCCCTCCCATCTCCTTCATTCTCTTTATATAAAAAAAGCCAGTCCTCACCACAAAACATGTGATAGGACTGGCTTATGATTCATGAGCACCATTCTGTAAAAAATGGACATGCAATCTTAACAGTCAATGGATAAAAACACAAGTGATTCTTCCCTTCCTTCCGCGGCAAAACGGCTAGGGCGAAGAATATATATTTTCATTTTACATAATTTTCAGTATTATTCAAGTGACTTAGGAATTTTTTATGAAATAGTAAAATAATGCTTAGCCCCTGCTATGCCTCACCACTTTTTCTTGATCTATTTTTCTATAATCCACTATAACTCGTCATACCAAGTAAAGACAAATATCTATAGGATATTCTTATTTTACCAGTTAGATAGTCCGATCCAGATCATTAGCTAACTTGTTACTCATTTTTCATTCAGGGGATAAGAAAAAAAGATTATTAAAATTGCTTAGAGATCTTTTTCAATTAGTCCTATCCTTATGCAGCTCTCCTCCCTCCCTTTTTGATACTTCTTAAATATTCTTCAGTTTGATATTATCTTCAAGCATTGCATACATCATAATCATTCAATATAAAATGACCCCCTTATAAAATCATCATTTAATCAAAATTCATCATAACCTTTTAATTTTTCTAAATATTATTGACACAATTCATTATAATGATATTATATTGTTAACGGTTACATAATAGATTCATTATAATCAATTCAGAAAAAGTAGGTGAAGTTCATACTTATGTTAGATAGAAATTCCAAAACACCATTGTATCAACAATTAAAAATCACATTATTAAAATATATCGAGGAGAATTTAAATGAAGGAGATTCTCTCCCGATAGAATCTGAGATTGAAAAAATGTATGGCGTTAGCCGTATTACGGTTAGAAAAACAATCGAGGATCTAGAAAAAGACGGAATTGTAATGAAGCATCAAGGCAGAGGTACTTTTGTGCAATCCAAAAAAATCATTCAAGATGCTGGTACTATTACAAGCTGGACTGAAGAAATGAAGTCAAAAGGCAAAACAATTGAGACAATTAACCTTCATATTAGTGAGATTGAGCCTTCCCGAAAATTAATCGGTGAATTAAAGCTAGATAAAGGAGAAAAGATTATATGTCTTAGAAGAATCCGCTGTGCTGATGGTGAGCCTATTGCCATCATGGTGAACTATATCCGTTCTAAATATGTACCTGGATTTCTCGAAAAAGGTCTTACAAAGGAATCTTTATACGAAGAGTTAGAGGTGGATTACCAAATACAACTAGAAAGTGCACGAGAAAGAATTCAGGCAAGAATTGCAACTGATTTAGAGGCAGTAGAATTACATATTCCTCCCTATTCAGCTGTTCTTCATATTACTAGGACGTCCTTTCTGCCAGATGGAACTCCCTTTGAAGTAGTAGAAATGACCAACCGCTCTGATCGATACCAATATGATATTCATTTAAATGGGAGAAACAAATACAAATCATAGAATCCTAGGGAGGGAATTACGATGATCATTCCTATTAACCACGAATTGATTGAACTCGATGTACCGGCAGAATCAGCTGAGGCTGCTATACAGAAGGCTGGGGAATTACTCGTGCAAGCAGGGAAAGTTGAAGCTAGCTACGTAGAGGCAATGATTAAAGGGTATCAGGATGTTGGGCCCTATATTGTATTAGCACCTGGAATCGCAATTCCACATGCACGACCGGAGCATGGTGTAAATGAACAATGTATTTCCGTTATTCGCTTAGAAAAGGAAGTTGTATTTGGTCACCCCTCCAATGACCCAGTTAGGTTGGTCTGTTCCATTGGAGGAGTTGATAGTACCAGTCATATCGGAATGCTCCAAGCATTATCAGGTATTTTAGGTAATAAAGAAAAACTACATGTTTTATTAACAACAGATAATAAAGAAGAATTTTTATCTGTCTTTTAAAAGGAGGAAATATAAATGAGAATTGTAGCAGTCTGTGGAATGGGATTTGGAACAAGCTTAATGTTATTAATGGATGTTCAGGCTATAGCAAAGAAGCATGGATTTCATGTAGATGGAGAGGCCACAGATCTTGGCTCTGCCAAAGGGAAATCTTGTGATTTTATGGTAGCTGCTAGTGAAATTGCTTCCGAGTTATCTGCTGAGACCGTTGAGGTTGTTTCGATTAATAATTTACTAGATAAAGAGGAGATTGAAGAGAAAGTTATGCCCGTAATTATACGTCTCTCTAAGGGAGGAAACTAATCATGCTACATACGATTGCATCGATACTAAGTAACCCAGCTATCATTTTAGGGATAATCGCAGCAGTCGGTCTTATTGCCTTACGGAAATCAACCTCCGACATAATAAAAGGCACCTTAAAAACCGTCTTTGGCTTTATTATGCTACAACAAGGTTCAAACATCATTGTCAATGCACTTGTCCCTTTTAGCACGATGTTTACAGAAGCATTTGGATTAAAAGGAATTGTAGCCGAAGATAATTCCTTAGTCGCCGCTGTACAGGTTGTTCTAGGAAAGGAAACTGCTCTTATCCTTTTATTCTCTTTTCTTATTAATCTTGTCATTGCACGTATTACAAAATGGAAATATATTTTCTTGACCGGGCATATGATGTTTTCGTTTGCAGGAACGATGGCCATCGTTTTTAATCTGATGGGATTTTCAAGTATCACTACCATTATTCTAGGATCTATAATTCAAGGAATCTCCATGGTATTTTTCCCTGCTATCTCTCAACCATTTGTTCGCAAAGTAACTGGAAACAACCATGTTGCATTCGGTTTTTGGGGAAGCTCTTGGATTTCACTCTCAGGCTACATTGGAGGTCTTGTTGGCAATAAAGAAAAGTCCTCCGAAGATGTGAAAGTACCTAAGTCACTCGACTTTTTAAAAGATATGAGTATTCTGATGGGAATTGTTATGGTCATCATCTATGTTGTAACTTCTTTATTTGTTGATCATGCGACGATGCAAAAAATATCTAGCGGACAAAGTGCTATTCAATTTTCAATTATGAATGCTCTAACCTTCGTTGTCGGAATATTAGTACTTCTCCAAGGAGTTCGGATGTTTCTTGGTGAAATTGTCCCTGCATTTAAAGGTGTTGGGGAAAAGATTGTTCCCGGTGCAAAACCTGCACTTGACGTTCCGATTTTCTTCTCATTCGCACCGATTGCCGTGACACTTGGTTTCCTATCTGCATTAGTGGGTAGTTTAATTGTCACTTTTATATCTAGTGTATTACCAGTAGTTGTACTTCCATCTGTTATTGGATTGTTCTTCATGGGGGGAGCGGCTGGAGTATTTGGAAATTCAACAGGTGGGCGAAGAGGAGCCATTGTTGCCGGTTTCGTTCTTGGTCTTTCATGGTCGTTATTGATTGCTATTACATACCCTCTTATTAACCTAGAAGGATACGGAATTGAAGGGCTATGGTTTGCTTCTCCAGATGCGATCATTGTTGCTGTTATTATTCGTTTAGTTGGGATGTTATTTGGAATTCATTAATGAATAGAGGATTACACTATCTTTTCTTTTAACAAAAGTATCAAGGAGTGATTACATTGAAAAAAATTAGAACTCTCTTAGGTGATATTGAACCCTCACAATTAGGCTTTACTTATAGTCATGAGCATTTATGGACGAACCCTCCTGCTCAACAAAAAGATCGTGATTTGGAATTAACGGACTATGAAGCTAGTGTTAGCGAGCTGTGGAGATTTAAAAAAGCTGGTGGAAATGCACTCGTTGATGCTACCACTTTAGATTACGGTCGTGATGCAGGAAAAATGAGACAAATGTCAATTGAGACAGGTGTTCATGTGATCGCCACTACTGGGTTTAACAAACATGTATACTTTCCAAAATGGGTTGAAGCATTAACGATAGAAGAAATCACACAAAAACTAGTTCGGGATGTAACCATTGGAATGGACGGAACAACTTCAAAAGCAGGTTTCTTAAAATCAGGTTCCTGGAACCAACTTATTCATCCTTTAGAGGAAAAAGTTACTCGTGCGGTTGCCCGAGCACAACTCCAAACGGGAGCTCCAATTTGGTTGCATACAGAAGCAGGAACGATGGGAATGGAAATGCTTGATATTTTAGAAGAAGAAGGAATTGATTTAAGTCTTGTTGGTGTTGGTCATAGCGATCGAAATGCGGATGCTTACTACCACCTTCAACTTGCTAAACGAGGAGCTTATGTGCAATTCGATGGGAGCAGTAAAATCAAATATTATCCAGATAGCACAAGAGTTGAATTAATAAAAAACATGATCGAAAACGGTTATGTGAAGCAATTGCTGATTTCTGGGGACATGGGACGTCAATGCTATCTCCACGCTTATGGCGGAGGACCTGGTTTCGAATATATCATCAAAAAATTCATTCCACGTTTATTAGATGAAGGAATTAGTCAAGAAGACATTCATACCATATTCGTTAAAAACCCAGCTAGATGGTTAGCACAATTTGAGGGGTGAAAAAATGAAAAAAGATACAATCATTGCCATTATCCGTGGGGTCGACCCAGGTCATGTTGTGGAAATCACACAAGCTTTACTTGATTCTGGTATTAGCTGGTTAGAGGTATCCCTTAGTGAAGAAGAAAAAGGCTTAGAATGTATTCGAAGAATTTCCCAAGCATTTCCTAACCAAGTCCATTTAGGTGTAGGAACAGTTTGTACTCCTTCACAAGTAGATGCATCTCTTAAAGCAGGAGCAAATTACATTATTACTCCTGGCTGGGATCGCGAATTAGCGAAATATGTACGCTCAAAAAATGTAACTATGTTTCCCGGAGTTTTTTCACCCGGTGAGATTATGCAAGCAGCTAGCTTAGGTATTGACACTGTTAAACTTTTTTCTGTAGTAAACCTTGGTACCAGCTTCATAAAAAATGTATCAGGTCCTTTTCCACGAATGAATTGGATGGCAGTAGGCGGAGTCAATAAGAGAAATATTTTAGAACTAAGATCAGCTGGTTGTTCATCCTTTGCCATCGGAAGTGAACTAGTCCCAAGAGGTGCTACAACAGATCATCTTGAAGCAATAAAACAAGCTGCAATTAGTTTTCAGCAATTACTACTTGAGGAGTGCATCAATTAATGGGAAAAGCAAAAGAAATATTGCATATGACCCGTGATGAGGTGGCTAAAGCAATAACATCATTTCCTGTAGCCATTTTACCATTAGGAGCAACAGAACAGCATGGACATCATTTGCCATTAGGTACTGATATTTTTTTAGCTGAAGGAATATCACGAAAACTCTCAGAAAAAACGGGAGCTCTCCTCCTCCCTACGCTACCATTTGGTTACTCATGGGTTTGGCGGGATATCCCTGGTACATTATCCATACAACAACATCACGTTGAAGCCGTTATAAAAGACATTGCACATAGTGTTAGCAGATACGGGATTAAACTTCTTGTCCTAGTAAACGGGCATGATGCCAATAACTCTAGCATGAAATATGCCGCAAGGGAATTAATGGATGAACTAGACATGTCGGTGATCTATCTATTCTATCCCAATATAGAATCAGTCATAGACATGCATTGTGACTCCCCTACTTGGCATGGAATGATTCATGCATGTGAATTCGAAACATCGCTTATGCTTGCACTAAAACCGGAACTGGTCCAAATGGATAAGGCAGTAAGTGAATATCCGAAAAAACCAAACTTATACGGAAAATCAACTATTTCACTAGGTAATTTAAGTCAAAGTGGAGTCTACGGAAATGCTATTCTTGCAACAAAGGAAAAAGGAGAAAAAATGATAGATATTTTCATTGAAAATATGACTAGTTTATTATTCGAAGCATATGAAAGAACAAAAGAAGAATAGAAATTGAGAGTATACCAGTAAAAGATATTTTGACTGGTGTACTCTTTTTTATTGAAAGGACCTCAACTCATTTTCTCCTCCGTACGAATGGCATACGCATCTAAAATAATACGAGCCATGACTTGAATTGGTAGGCGTGAACGTACCTCATAATCAGGAAAATACGATGTTTCTGATTTAAAACCAACTAAGGAAATTTCACATAATTCATATAATGGACTATTTTGATTGGCTGTTAGCAGGATCGTGCTTACCTCATTATCTTGGCAATTTTTTGCGGCTTCAACTAGTTCCTTGGTCTTTCCATTCAATGAAATAAAAATGACGATATCTCTTTTATCTATTCTTTTGCTAATTGTTCGAATAATATTAGGGTCATCATGAAGCTCACAATGCTTACCTAACAGCTGGAATTTAATCATCATTTCCTTTGCGATGAGCTCGGAAAATCCCCTCGCAAAGATGGTGATTTTTCTTGAATGAATGATTTTTTGCAGTGCATCCTCAATTGTCCCGCTATCTAGAAGCTGAATCGTTTTCACCACTTCTTGTTCATTTTTTAAAATCGCCTCTTGAATCTTCTTATCTATCTTTTCCACAATCGAAAATTCACTACTGGAGTCCACTTCATCTTTTAAATGAATCTTAAAAGCTGTAAATCCGGTATAACCAAGCTTTTGCATCGTACGGACAATGGTTGCAGTTGAAACATTTGCTTGACTGCTCAATTTCACAATCGAGATTTGCGGAATGATATTTAAATGCTGCTTAATATAATCAATCAAATATCTTTCCGTTTCACTCAATTCTTTATATTGATTTTTCACTCTATTTAAAAACGTCTTGGACATTAAACCATCTCCAAAAGAAAAGTTTTACAATGAAAACGTTTAACCTTGTAAACATTTACATGATTAATTGTGCCACAATTAGAGTATAAAGTGAAACTGAAATCAGCGCTGATTATGAAAGTGGAATAAACATCGATTAATATGAAAGAAGGGAAAAAATGTGATCTATACATGCACAATGAACCCAGCCATAGATTTATTTACAGAGTTTGAACAATTTTCTCCCTTTGTTGTAAATCGTAGTACGTTTGAAAGTTATCAAGCGAATGGAAAGGCAATAAATATTTCATTTATTTTAAAAAAATTGAATATAGACAATACAGCCACAGGATTTCTAGGTGGATTCACTGGTAACTTTATCGAAGAGGAATTAGTCAAGAACTCTATTGGCACAAACTTTATTAAAGTAGATGGAATTACTAGAATAAATACCTTTATACGGTCTGGAGAAAAGGAATACAAGGCAGTCAATCGCGGACCAGAAATTAATACAACTGCTCAAGAGGCCTTACTTCAATACATCAAAACATTTACAAATAAAGACACGCTATTTGTTTCTGGCAGTTTGCCAAGAGGAGTGAAAGATGAAATTTTTGTCACCATTGCCCAATTATCGAAGGAACAAGGATTTTCATTAATCTTAGATATTAGTTCTTCTAGATTACTAGATTGTCTTCCCTATCATCCATATTTAATCAAGCCAAATGATGAAGAATTAGCTCAGCTTATGGGGGTTCCCACATTGGAATCAGTGGAGGAACTCATAGCTGCAGCTCAAACACTTTTGAATCAAGGGGCTAGGAGAATTTTAGTATCTCGTGGAGAAGAAGGTGCTTTATATGTGGATAAAGACAATATTTTACTGACTAATGCTCCTAAAGGAAAAGTTGTGAATACGGCTTGTGCGGGAGATACGATGCTAGCAGTTTTCGCTGGAAAAATGATGCAAATGGAAGGCTTGGAGGAAGCTCTTATTGAGGCTACTGCTGCTGGATCATCCACTGCATTTACAGCAGGATTGAGTGATTTCAAGGATATTCCTTTATTAAAGAAACAGATTTTAATAGAAAAGCGGAAGTAACTTGCTCATTAAGTGCAAACAAAGATAGAAAAGGAGGCATTTAAATGAAGACCTATACAATTATCGCTGCAACCGGATGCCCTACCGGAATTGCACACACTTACATGGCACAAGAGGCATTAGAAGCAGCAGCAAAAAAACGTGGCATATCAATCAAGGTTGAAACACATGGTCAGGAAGGAATTAGGAATGCATTAACAGAAGCTGAAATCGATGCTGCTGATGGCGTGATCATAGCAGCTGATAAGGATGTAAATGCGGACCGTTTTATCGGAAAGCCTTTGATCAATGTTTCAGTTAGCAAAGGAATTAAAGAGCCTGATCAATTGATTGATGAAATTTTATCAGGAAATGTTCCAAAGTATAAGGACGGTCAAGCTAGAGCCCAACAGCAATCGGAGCATAGCAGTGGTCAAAAGACATCCATATGGCATAGCATCTATGTTTCTCTTATGAACGGTGTCTCCCATATGCTTCCGCTCGTTGTTGCTGGCGGTGTGATGGTAGCAATTTCCTTTATGTTTGGGATTCATTCAGCCGAGCCAGATAGTCCTGAATATAATCAATTTGCCTATTACTTAAAAACAATTGGCGGCATTTCCATGAATTTGATGGTGCCTGTTCTATGTGCTTATATTGCAGAATCGATTGCGAAAAGGCCAGGATTAATCATTGGATTTATCGTCGGGATGATTGCTTACATGAATGGTACTGGCTTCCTCGGAGGAATTGTCGGAGGTTTCCTCACTGGATACATCATGGTTGGTCTAGCTTATGTATGTAAAGGATTACCTAAGCAGCTTGATGGTTTAAAAGCGATTTTCCTTTTCCCTGTATTAGGAATTTTTATTGCCGGATTTGCCATGTGGTTCCTATCAGCACCAATGGAGTCCATCAATCAAGGCATGATGTCTTTCCTAAGCAGTGTTCAAGATTCAAGTCCTATTTTACTAGGTTTAATCGTTGGTTGTATGAGTGCCTTTGATATGGGCGGACCCGTTAATAAGGCAGCCTATGTTACAGGGACAGCCTTACTGGCTCAAGGAAATTATTTCTTTATGGCTGGTGTCTCGGCTGCATGTATTGCACCACCTCTTGCTACTGGTTTCGCCGTCTTATTTGGTGGGAAAGCTTATTCCGCAAGCGATCGCAGTGCAGGCTATGTCAACTTTTTACTTGGATCCACTCATATTACAGAGGGAGCAATTCCTTTTGCAGCGAAAAAGCCATTAAAAGTCATACCAATACTTATGCTCGGATCTTCTATCGCAGCCATTTTAACTTATCTTTTTAAAGTTCAAGTTCCTGCACCACATGGTGGATTTATCGTATTACCAATTGTTACCCACGCTATCCTATGGGTGGTCGCTATTTTAATTGGTGCGGTAGTAAGTGGATTCCTAATGAGCATGGATCAGAAACGGACCGTTGCTAAAGAACAAGAAGCTGATTCAGAGAAACTCTCTACTCCACTGCCATCAGTAGTGAATCAGTCAACAAGCTTAGACTCAGTACTAGATATCGAAAATATTTTCTGTAATGTCGATGCAGCAACTCAAGATGAGGTGTTTCAAAAACTAGCGAAAATTTCTAATGATCATCATATCAGCAATGATGAGACCAGTGTGATCAAGGGATTTGTGGAAAGAGAAAAACTAAGTACAACCGGTATGGAGCAAGGAATTGCTATTCCACATACGGAGCTAGAAAGCATCAATAAAGCAAGCATTGTCATTTTAAAATTAAATCAAGGCGTAGATTGGAAAGCTCTTGACGGACAACCGACAAATATCGTAATTGCCATGTTTATTCCAAAAGGAAAAGCAAATGATCATTTACGTTATTTATCAGAAGTCTCAAAGCTTCTCATTCACCAAGAATTCATCGACCAATTACAGCATGCCAACAGTTCTAAAGAGATCTATCAACTGTTTATCGAAAACATACAATAAGGGGAGAACAAACCATGAGAGAAATCAGCGAAAAGAAAAGAAAAGCCCTAGAAAATCTAGCCAATGAACAAGGAGTGATCAGTGCTTTAGCGATTGATCAACGGGGAGCATTAAAAAAAATGATGGGGGAAAATGCATCGCAGGAAGCGATTGAAGAATTTAAAGGTCTTGTTTCTGAAGTGCTTACACCTTATGCATCATCTATCTTATTAGATCCTGAGTATGGGTTACCAGCAGCAAAAAAACGGGCAGCAAATTCTGGACTACTCATTGCCTATGAAAAAACGGGCTATGATACTTCACAGCCTGGGCGATTTCCAGACCTTTTACCCATTTGGTCAGCTCAACGTATTAAAGCAGAAGGCGCTGACGCTGTAAAATTCTTACTTTATTATGATATTGATGAATCAAAAGAAATCAATGACCAAAAGCATGCATTTGTGGAACGGATAGGTTCCGAATGTATGGCGGAAGATATCCCCTTCTTTTTGGAGCTTGTCTCCTATGATAGTAAGATAGCTGATGTGAAGAGTAAAGAGTATGCAAAAGTCAAACCACATAAGGTAAATGATATGATGGTCGAATTCTCGAAACCAAACTATCATGTAGACGTATTAAAGGTTGAGATTCCTGTAAATATGGACTATGTGGAAGGGTATGGATCCGAAGTGCTTTATACGAGAGAGGAAGCCCTCCAATACTTTAAAGAACAAAGTGAAGCAACAGATTTACCTTTTATTTTCCTTAGCGCTGGAGTAAGTGCCGAACGATTCCAGGAGACATTAGTTTTCGCCCATGAAGCGGGATCACAGTTTAATGGTGTCCTTTGTGGACGAGCAACCTGGAAGGATGGGGTACAAGTATTTTCAAATTCAGGCGCTGAAAAAGCAATGGAATGGTTACAGACTCAAGGAAAAGCGAATATCGAAGCCTTAAATGAAGTCATTCAAAAAACAGCGTCTTCTTGTTTTCATAAATTCAAATAAATAAACCGGAGCCTATTGCTCCGGTTTATTTTTGATGAAAATGAGATACAATCAACCGTTTATGACATAGCTCTGTAAAGCATGAGCTACCCCATCTTCATTATATCTTTTTGTCGTATATGTACTTTTCTGTTTCACTACTTCTGGTGCATTGCCCATCGCAATACTTATCCCTGCGACTTGAAACATTGAAAGATCATTTAAATTATCTCCGATCGCCACAGTATCCTGTATAGGAATTTGTAAGTGCTTAGACATATTCGTTAGCGCATTCCCTTTACTCACCTCGGCTTGGGCAATTTCAAGCTTAGTTTGTCCTGATGATGTAATCGATAGATCTGTTCTCCCAGTTAAAAGTGACTCAAGGTGGTCAAGCTTCTCTCTATCAAAAGACAGAACAAAGATCTTATAAATGTCTAACCCAGCCACATCTATATTCTTATAATCATTTACATACTGCAATCCATATTGTTCAAATTGTATATCTCTTTCCCTCTTTGCCCATTCAACCGGAAAGCCAGCGTCCTTTTCTATCATTCTTTGAATTTCTTCATCCAGCTGTGCTTTTCCTTTATTAAGCAGATGAATCCCCTGATTTGTATATAACTCAAAATAATAGCCTTCCGATTCAAGCATCGGAATAAGCTCCATAATTACCTGTACAGGAATAATATATTTATGCAAAAGCTCCTGACCATTATAAGCGATCGCTCCATTTCCGGTAATTATTGGACAAGTTATTCCAGCCCTTTGAAGAATCTCTTGTGTATCATGGAGAGAACGTCCTGAGCAAATCGTAATCATATTCCCTTGTTCTTGCGCTCGATGTATAGCCTCTACATTTGCAGAACTAATCGTCCCATCATCCGATAATAATGTTCCATCCAAATCAATGGCAACTAACTTCATCATATCCCCTCCCTCCCCTTATTCTACATCAAACACTCGTTTTATAAAAAAGAAACAAATGGTTGAATCATACATGACTTTACCACTTTAAAGCAGTGGGGGTCAGACCCCCTCTGAAATATTCATTCAATGCATCTCTTAATAAATTGGGTGATCCAAGGATTGCATCAACTGTATCACCAGCAATGTGAGGGGTTAAGGTTATATTATCAAGCTTTAGTAATTCATCATTGGGATCCAGTGGTTCTTCCCAAAAAACATCTATAGCTGCTCCTGCTATACGGTGGTTTCTAAGAGCATCTATTAGGTCTTCTTTGTCCAATAATTCAGGTCTTGCCGTGTTAATTAGATAGCTACTTGGCTTCATCCGACTAATTAAGCTCTTATCAATCATATTCCTATTTTCCTTTGTTACACGTGCATGTAAGGAGACGATATCCGATTCGGTGAACAGTGTTTCCAAATCAACCATTTCAACGCTTAACCCATTCTTATTCAAGTCATCTTTGTTCTCCCTACTGCTATAGAGTAACACGTCAACCCCCAAAGCATTTAAACGTTTTATTACTAGTTTGCCAATATGACCAAACCCACATATCCCTACTTTCAAGTGACTTAATGTCGTTTTATAGGGATCATTTGGAAATGCTTTTTTCCATTGACCATTCATCATAAACTGGTGTGCCCGTGAAATGTTTCTTGTCTCTGCATACATTAATCCAATCGTAAAATCTGCGACAGCTTCTGCATTACGAATGACATATATAACAGGGATTCCATGTTCTTGACACACAGTCATATTCACATGCTCCGTTCCACCCCGACAGGTTCCGATTACTTTTAAATGTTGAGCGTGTTCAATCATTTTCCTCGATATAGGGGCATAATGAACAAGTAAATAGTTCGCAGTTTCCAACTCTTCTAAGATGCCATTTGGGATGTCCATATATTCCGGCCCAACCATTTCAATTTTTTTAATAATCCTTTGGAACTCTTTCTTAGATATATCGTAATACCACTCAAACTTTTTAACCTCAATTGGACCCGTTATTTTTAATTGCAGTGCGGCTTTCTCTAATAGATTACTACTTACTAGTGGGTCCCCAACAACGATGACCTTTGCCACTTTACCACCGCCTATTCGAATTTAGTAATACCCCTAATCTATAGAAAAAAATGGCCTTTTTTAAATTTACAATAGAAAAAGGCCATATATATTACCTTCGAAATCACTTCAATGTCATATCAATTATTGATTAATAAATGGTTTTGTCCGTAATAGGCATCTTTTCCATGCTTTCTTAAATAATGTTTATCCAGTAGATTCTGATCTATTGAGGAGATATCCATATTTAATTGAAATGTATTTGATGCCAGCTTACAAACCTCCTCTAAAACAACTGCATTCTCAAGCGCTTTTCTTGGACTTTTCCCCCATGTAAATGGACCATGACTATCGACTAAGGAGGCTGGTACTGCGTTAGGATCTATATTTCTTTCTTTAAAGGTCTCTACAATTAAATTTCCAGTTTCCAGCTCATAATCAGACTCTATTTCATCTTTTCTTAAGTTTCTTGTACATGGAACCGTCCCATAAAAAGTATCCGCATGTGTTGTTCCTAATGCAGGAAGATCTTTTTTTGCTTGTGACCATATCGTCGCCCATGTAGAATGCGTATGAACAATCCCACCAATATCAGAGAAATGCTTGTATAACACTAAGTGTGTTTTTGTGTCTGAAGAGGGTCTTAACTGACCTTCTACAATATTTCCCTCTAAATCTACGACTACTAAATCCTCAAGCTTTAATTTCTCGTATTCTACTCCGCTCGGTTTAATAACTACTAACCCACTATCTCTATCGATACCACTAACATTTCCCCACGTAAATGTTACTAAATTATATTTAGGTAAGCTAAGGTTTGCCTCGAGGACCTCAGCTTTTAGTTTTTCTAGCATAGCCATCACTCCATTACCTTTCTTTTATTATCTAAATTTTCATAATCTTCAAGAGAAACTAGTACTTTATTAAATGATAAAGTTCTCTCAGCCATCCCCTTTAAATACTCACCAACTTCTTCTATTTTAATCTTGTGAGAAATCATTCTTTTAAATCGAATATCCCCTTTGGTCATATAATCTAGTGTGGCTTTCCAGGCAATCCCTGGATATGGTGGCATATAAGAATTCCAAGACCCTTGAATGGTTATTTCACCACGCATAATATGGTCCATAGTTTCTTCTTTTAATTCCAAACCTTTATGTGTAATCCCTATAAAAACGACACGTCCTTTTTTCTTAGCTGCTAGTATGGATTGCTGTTGTGTAAATACATTCCCTGCTGTTTCAGCAACTACATCTGCCCCACCATTTGTTAATTTCTTTATTTTTTCTACTGGATCTTCATTTTTTGAATTAATCGTAATATCGGCACCGAGCTCTTTAGCCAACTCCAACTTGTCATCAAAAATATCTACCGCGATTACAGTAGATGCACCGAAAATTTTTGCCCACTGTAAGGTTAATTGTCCAATTGAACCACAACCCATTACCACAACTGTTTCACCAGGTTGAATATTCGCCTTTTGTAAACCATGGTAACCGATAGTCGCGGGTTCAATGCCTGCAGCAGTTTCAAAATCTAAACGATCATCAATTTTTAATACATGATTCTTTGGAGCTTTCACATATTCTGCAAAGGCACCATTGCTTCCCGTACCAATAATATTGTAATGATCACATAAACCATAATCTCCAGCTTTACAATATAAACATTCACCGCAAGATACTAACGGTGCAACAACTACACGATCCCTTGGGTGTATATCGCTTACGTTTCCTCCAACTTCAACCACTTCTCCAGAAAATTCATGACCTAATATAAGAGGATATATGCGAGCTCCACTAATCATCGAACGGGGAACGTCTGACCCACAGATTCCTGCATATTTAACTTTAATAAGTACTTCCTCTTCATTAATTTGAGGAATATCGACTATTTCTTTTTTAATATTTCCAAGTGAATGCAATACAGCTGCCTTCATTTTACCTTCCATCACTTTACGCCTCTTTTTCTTAAGTAATTTCAATTCATCTTTTTTTAGTAATAATTTATCTCAGTTTTAAGCAACTTGCCCATTTGCTGGTTCAGGATCGTTTTTTGCTGCCTGTCGATCAAGATAATCGTAGAAGGATTTTTTGTTCTTTCGAAATAAAAACCATAGCACTAAGTAAACAATGATAACTAACGAGATCCAAAGCGGGCTACCACTTAGAAATGCAAAGAATACAAGTGATGCCAATGGTTTAGATAATATATTAAAACTTGTGATTAAAAGGGCACCTGCCGGTAAAGAAATCCCTATATCGACTGCTATATCTGTAAATAACTGAGCTGTTTCTGTACAAATATACAGCCCAATACTAAACCATATGATCCCATTTACAATCACTTTAGCCATATTACCGTTCGTTAAAGCAACCAGTCCTTGCACCATAAATGGCAATGCAACCAAGTCAATAACAGGAATTACTTTATTCCCTGGTAATATGAAGGCCATTAAGACCATTATAGGAATTAGGATCAGTCCAGCAGTTAATGTAGCAGGCTCACCAAATCCAGCAGCATCATTAATCCCTAAAAACCATTCACGACCGGATCCTTTTTCTCTTTTAGCTGTAGATTTCCTAGCTGCATCGGTAATAGGTGTAAATGCATTTGAAAAAATCCCCGCAATCTTTGGAAAAATTGCCATTACAGCAGCAGTAGCAATTGCAACAGTTAAAGTTGACCCCCAGGCTGAAACAGTATCTAATGAAGAAATATTACCGATTAGACCAATAATCGCACCGATAAAAAATCCTAATACGATCGGCTCACCAAATATTCCAAGACGCTTTTGGAGCGTTTCTGGGTTTATTTTAATTTTGTTGAAACCTAAAGCATTTAAGACCGGATCCATCACTAAACCAAAGATCGCTGGTTCAATATTATGCATACCAACAATCGTTGTATTGGGATATCCATAATATGTGGACCATCTTCTAGCAATGACCTCTGAATTTAGTAAACTATACATATTTAATAAAATCATACAACCTAAAGCTAGTAGCATATTATCTGTTACGATGTATACCATCGATCCCCAGATTGCATAGGAGTAGTTATTCCATAGATCAGACGGTTGGAATACGTCTGTCCATTTAACAAGGAAAAGAACAGTTTGTAATATGATACCGACTGCCAAGAAAACCATACCCGGCTGAGTAGAATAAGCTACTATCGATGTTGCTTGCCATCCTACATCAAACGCAGGCAAATTAATCCCCGTATTTTTCACCATACTTTCAATTACTGGAGAAATAATCGGAGTAAAGGAATTAATGACTAATGTGAACCCTTGTAAACCAATGCCTGCATTTAAGCCAGCCATCAGCGCTTTTTTTAATGGTACTTTTAATATCATGGCAATAATAATGATAATAACAGGCACTAATATTGCTGCTCCAAATGCATTAAATACGGATTGAAGTGTTTCTAACATTGCATTTTATCCCCCTTTTTCATTTTTAAGACAAGGATTTTAGCGTTTCTTCTACTTCATCAAAAAACTCTTCTTCCCCAATTCCAGTTAAACAACTAATAGAACTAATTCTCGGGATTCCATAATCCCCTTCTGGCAGTGGACTTGTGTGTACAACGACATCATATTGACCCGTTTGTGCAAGGCTTAATGCTTCCGTTGGTTTTCCTGTATTTGTCGTTAGAGAAATGCCTCTTAATGCCATCTCTTCTTTTACTTTCTCAGCAACCATTGTTGAAGTGACTGTTCCTGATCCACAAATAGATAACACTTTAAATTGTTTCATATCCAATTTCCTCCCAATTTTTTTGAACTATTGGATTTGTACTAGCTTTAATATTTCATTGCAATCTTCTTCACTTTGTGCATTTTTTATCTTTTCTAAAGATTGGTCATCCTTAAAAATAGCCATTAATGCACTTAATAATTTTGTCTGTTCCTTTGGTTGCTTTACACCGAGGAGAAATACAATATCTATGTCCACTTCTTGTGAAGGATCTTCCATCAATCGAAATTTAACAGGATTTTCCAGAGTTGCTATAGCCAAAAACGTTTCGTTCACATGCATAATATCTGTATGAGGGATTGCTACATTAATACTTCCGGTTTTAAGCCCTGTAGGTAATTCTTTTTCCCTTTCTATTACAGCTCCAATATAGGAATCCTTTACATAGCCTTCTTCATATAATTGTTTACCTAGCCTCTTAATCACTTCTCTATCCTTTTCTGCTCTCACCTTAGCTTTAAACAACATATTCATTCCCCATTAACTCCCTTCTCAGGATTCAACTTATTACCATTTATAGACTTAAGAACCCTTTAATCTCCCGAATAGTTGTCAATGATTTTACTAACCACTTTAATGGAAGTTGCTTTAACTAATTGTTCTCTATCTTCCCTTGAGCCTGCTAATTTCATCAATTGCATTAAAGCATGAATATGCTCTTGCTTATCCTTCGTTGCAATGACAACTATTAGATTCATTTTACTATTTCCATAGGGAACACTTTGTTTTAGGCATAGTAAGCTCATTCCTACCTGATTGACCCCATCTTCTGGGGCAGCGTGAGGAATAGCTATATTAGGACCAATGACAATATATGAATCCTGTAAACTATTCCGTATCATTGCATCTACATATCGTGGTTCTACTTTTTTTCCTTCGACTAATGGTTTGGCACAAATCCTAATCGCGCTCTCCCATGAATCAACTATATCAAGTAAAGTAATCGTTTCTGGAACTAATAATTCATTTAATTGAATGACATGATCCGCTTTTCTACTATTAACTACGGTTGTGTTCATATCACGATGAATATATCTCTTTAGCTCTTTTTTCAATGCCTTTTCATTTTTTATTTCTGCATAATTAGATATAATTCGCATAAGCTCGTTCTCATCGATATCAGTTGGAACATAACTATGAACCGTTAGCATCACCTGTTTTCTTAGTCGATTCTTTTCTTCTTTTCCAAGTACGACCTTTGTAACAAACAACTTCTTATTGGTCTCTAAATATGTAGGGGAGAAAACTACATCATATTCTAATGGATAATTTAGGAACTCCCTTACAGATAAATTATCTAAGAAAATAAATTCTGGAAATAATTCGACCATTTCATTGTACATAAGCTTCGAAACAGATATACCTTGCGGGCAAACAACGACAGCTTTAACTTTTCGTTCAATGCTCTCTCCCTGCTTCTTCATCCAACCGCCGATAAGCATTGTAATATAGATTGTTTCATGCTCCGGTATTTCTATTCCTATTAAACTTTCTAGCGGTTTTGTTGATTGCTTGACTAAGTGATGCATTTCTTTCATCTCATCCTGAAGTGTACCTTGCATGTAAATTTTATCTGTTAAGTGATATTTGATTCGATAATAAGCAGGTTTAATATGCTGTAACAATTTATCTAGAAGCTGTTCTCGATCTTCGAAATAAATGCACGCTCTTTTCTCAAATTTTCGGAGCATCCGATCAATGGCAGGGAGTAAGTTTGGAATCCTATCTTCTAGTATATCGTCTGATGAAACGACATTTGTTGTTAGCAAATGTAAAGTGATAAATAGACGTTCTGTTTCTGGTATCTTAGGATAATCGTATAGAATTTCTTCTGTTGCCTGATATTCCTTTGTATTAGATAATTCCTCATAATTAATGGAAAATGAATCGATTATATTTCCTTTTTCTATTCTTTTTAGAATAAATATGAGGATCATAGGCATCATTTTTATTTTTTCATCGGTAAATTTAAGATTTAGCTTATTTTCTACCTTCTCTACCCGCTTAGAAAATTTAAGTAATTGTTGATCATTTACTCCTGCCATTTCTTTCAATCTGCGCTCTCCTACATGTACATTCCACATCATACTAATAATATGAATAAGAAGTTTTCGGATTTGAAATTCCTTCCCTTCTATTACATATCCACTCTTTCTCGAATAACGAATGATTAATCCATATTCCTCCTCCAATTGTTTCTGTACTAGCTTTAAATCACTCAGTACTGTATTTTTGCTAACTTTTAAATATGAAGTAAAATGATTCAAAGACAGTTCTTCCGTAGACAATATAAGTAGCGAAATGATCATATTTAGACGTTGTTCCTCCGTGAATAGAACCTCATCCTCTTTTTGCTTTTTACTTTCATTCGCCACATTAAATTTCTCAAAAATAGTTCGATCAATGATAAAATGTGCTTTCCTTGTTCTTTCAATAACAGGAAGATTATGATCCAAGAGATATTTATTGATTTTGTCGATACTATATCCAAGTTGTCTACGGGATAATTGATATTTTTGCTCTAAGATCATGCTTGTCGTACTAGGATCATTAAACAACTCATTTAAAATCAATTGATCTCTTTCATTCAATCTCAACCGATCGCCTCCTCCCTCGCATTCATTATAACTCCTATTTTTCCAACACTGTAAACGATATCATCCAAGCTTAATGAACATTTACTGTTCAATATTGTGATTTACAAAAACATTCCAAAAAATCAATAAACAATCATACTGTTAATATCACAACAAAATAAAAAATCCCTGTAGACCATGTATCATCTAACTTTACATGTTGATATTTTACCACTTTAAAGCAGTGGGGGTCTGACCCCAAAAAATTTAAAAATTCCTATTGATGAAATAGTCTCGGGGAGTTGTTATAATTACATAATATGATATGAAAAATATGTAGAATGGTGGTATAGATTATGTCGAAAGTTACGGTGTATACAAAGAATGGTTGTCCTCAGTGTGAGATGACGAAGGTCGTTTTGAAGGGGGAAGGTATTGAGTTTGACACATTTAATGTGGAAGAGGATCAAAAGGCATATGATTTTGTTGTTAATACACTAGGGCTTCGTCAAATGCCAGTTGTGGTAGTAGAGGGGCAAGAACCATTTACTGGTTTTCAACCTGATAAGTTAAAGGAACTTGCTAATTAATGCTAATTGTTTATCTTTCGTTAACTGGTAATGTTCGAAACTTTGTAAGGAGAACTGGTTTTGACTCTTTTGAACTTAGTTACACCAATCCATTATCAGAGATTAACGAGGATTTCATCGTCATTGCCCCTTCCTATGATGACGATATTACAGAAATTATTAGTTCATTTATCGATTATAAAAATAATCAAGACTATCTAAAAGGATTTGTAGGTAGTGGAAGTTTAAATTATGATGATAAATATTGCTTTAATGCAAAGGATCTATCATTAAAATATAGAAAACCATTAATTTTTACATTTGAATTTAGTGGAACCGATAACGATATCATTAATTTTAAGAAGGAAGTGAATGAATTTGGAATCGCCAGCGTTAAGTAAAAAAGTAAAAGAGGATACATTCTTTACTTTAAATAACCTTTTGAATATACCGAAGGACGGGAGAATTCAATTAGATAAAGATAAAGAAGCTGTAAAAGCTTACTTTTTAGAATATGTTAACCCAAATACCGTTTTCTTCTATACATTAGATGAAAAATTAGACTATCTAGTTGAAAATGAATACATTAAAGAAGACTTTTTAACAAAATATACTCGCGATTTTGTTAAAAAATTATTCAAAAAGATTTATAATAAAAAATTCCGTTTTCGCACCTTTATGGGCGCATATAAGTTTTATTCACAATATGCGATGAAAACGAATGATGGTAAAAGATTTCTAGAAAGATATGAAGATAGATTAGCATTTAATGCCCTTGCATTAGCGGATGGCAATGAACAATTGGCATTAGACTTTGCCGATGAATTAATTCATCAACGATATCAACCTGCTACACCTACCTTTTTAAATATCGGTAAAAAAAGAGCGGGAGAAATGGTTTCATGCTTCTTATTAACCGTATCAGATGATATGAACTCAATTGGTAGAAGTATTAATTCAGCATTGCAGCTTTCGAAATTAGGCGGTGGTGTTGGTATTAGTTTATCCAATATTCGTGCGAATAACGATCCAATTAGAGGGGTTTATGGATTGGCTGATGGGGTCGTACCTGTTATGAAATTGTTTGAAGATGCCTTTTCCTATGCCAATCAAGGTGGTGCCAGAGATGGCGCGGGTGTCGTTTATTTAAATGTCTTCCATCCCGACATTGTAGACTTCCTATCTGTTCGTAAAGAAAATGCGGATGAGAAAGTACGGATTAAAACACTCTCACTTGGTTTAATCGTTCCAGATAAATTCTATGAATTAATTAAGAACAATGACTATATGTATCTATTCTCACCACATGATGTCGAAAAGGTTTATGGCAAACCATTCGCTTATATAGATATCACTAAAGAATATGACAAAATGGTTGAAAATCCTAATATTCGTAAATCAAAAATCAAAGCTAGGGATTTAGAGACTGAAATTAGTAATCTGCAAAATGAAAGTGGCTATCCTTATATCATCAATATTGATACAGTTAATCGTGCAAATCCGATTGATGGAAAAGTGATCATGTCCAATTTATGTACAGAAATTTTCCAAGTGCAAAGAGACTCCATGATTAATAATGATCAAACCTATGAAATTTTAGGAAACGATGTTAGCTGTAATTTAGGATCAACGAATGTCGTCAACTTAATGTCGTCACCTGACTTTGGAAAATCTGTAAGAACGATGCTCCGTGCCTTAACTTACGTAACAGACAATTCAAAAATTGATGTTGTTCCTCCTGTTAAAAATGGGAATGATATGTACCATTCAGTAGGTTTAGGGGCTATGAATTTACATGGGTTTTTAGCAAAAAGTAAAATTCATTATGGTTCTCCTGAAGCATTAGAATTCACTGATATTTATTTCATGCTATTAAACTATTGGACTTTAGTAGAAAGCAATAATATTTCAATAGAAACTGGACAAGTTTTTAGTGAATTTGAAAAATCAAAATATGCTACGGGTGAATATTTTAACAAGTATTTAGAGGAGCCTGAATTCGAGTTTAAGCATGGGAAAGTTAAAGATTTATTTAAAGATATCTTTATCCCTCGTCACAAGGATTGGCTTCAATTAAAAGAGTCAGTCATGGAGCATGGACTTTATAATGCCTATAGACTCGCAGTTGCACCAACAGGATCGATTTCATATGTCAACGAAGCGACTGCATCCATCCACCCAATTACGCAACGAATTGAGGAACGTACAGAAGGAAAACGTGGTAAGGTTTATTATCCTGCACCTTATCTATCTGATGAAACGATTCCTTACTATGAATCTGCCTATGATATTGATCAAAGGAAAATTATCGACACCTATGCCACTGCCCAAAAACATGTTGATCAAGGTTTAAGTATGACTTTATTTTTGAGATCAGAACTCCCATACGGAATGTATGAATGGAAAATTGATAGCGAATATCCTACTAAGAAAACAACTAGAGACTTAAGTATCTTAAGAAACTATGCTTGGAAACAAGGGATTAAGTCGGTTTACTATATTAGAACCTATACGGATGATGGAACCGAGGTTGGAGCTAATTATTGTGAATCGTGCAGTATTTAAGGAGGATTCGAATGTCAAAAGAATGGGATTATTATGAAGCGATAAATTGGAACAATATAGAAGATATGTTAGATAAAATTACGTATGAGAAATTAACTGAACAATTTTGGTTATCAACTCGTATGCCTGTATCAAAGGATAAATCGGATTGGACAAAATTGCCGGACCCTGAGAAGCGTTTGGTGGAAAAAGTATTTGGCGGATTAACCATGCTAGATACCCTTCAATCAGAAAACGGAATCGATGCATTGAGAAAAGATGCAAAAACACAACATGAGATCGCCGTCCTAAATAATATTCAATTTATGGAATCTGAGCATGCACGAAGCTACTCATCTATTTTTAGTACATTGAATACGAAAAAAGAAATTGACGATATATTTAGATGGGCTAGAGAAAATGATCTTCTGCAAAATAAAGCACGGATCATTGACGAAATATATAAGAATGGTACGCCGCTTGAAAAGAAAGTTGCCAGTGTTTTCTTAGAGTCATTTTTATTCTACTCAGGGTTCTACACGCCATTATATTATTTAGGAAGAGCAAAATTAATTAATGTTGCTGAAGTCATTAAGCTGATCATTAGAGATGAATCAGCACATGGTGCATACATTGGATATAAATTTAAGATTGGCTTTGATCAATTATCAGATACGGAAAAAGAAGAAATCAAATCTTGGACTTATTCATTGCTTTATCAATTATATGAAAACGAAGTGAAATATACAGAAGCTTTATATGATGAAGTTGGTTGGACAGAGGATGTTAAAGTGTTCTTACGATACAATGCAAATAAAGCATTAATGAATCTAGGCTTATCACCTCTTTTCCCAGATTCCGCGGATGACGTGAATCCGATTGTCATGAATGGATTATCTACGGGTACAACCAATCATGATTTCTTCTCAACAGTTGGGAATGGCTATTTACTTTCCGTTGTTGAAGATATGAAGGAATCAGATTATAACTATTAAACAAATGATAGATAGGGTTGTCTTGGGGGTCTGACCCCTTCGCTTTTTGGACGACCCTATTTTTTATTCAATAGAAAAGGAGAACTATCATGCAAATTAAGATAAAGTATTTTGATGAAAAATTAACGAGAATTAATAAAATTGTGCAAGGTGACTGGTTAGATTTACGTGCAGCGCAAACAATTGAAATGAAAAAGGATGAATTTAAATTAATTCCACTAGGGGTAGCTATGGAAATACCTGAAGGCTATGAAGCACATATTGTCCCACGTTCAAGCACATTCAAAAACTTTGGGATAATTGAAACCAATTCGATGGGAGTTATTGATGAATCTTATAAAGGTGATAATGACCAATGGTTTTTCCCCGCATATGCCTTACGCGATACTGTCATTGAATTCAACGATCGAATTTGCCAATTTAGAATCATGGAAAAAATGCCAACTGTTGAACTAATAGAGGTTGACCACTTAGGAAATGAAAACAGAGGTGGACTAGGTTCCACTGGAGTGAAATAAGCTTGTATTTGCTTGAAACAGCTGCTCATAAAATGACTGAAAGCCCTGCTGAGATAATCTCGGACAGGGCTTTTCACATCTATTTGACTTTCGAATTTTTTATAATGTTAAGCCGCCATCGACAACAACAATGGATCCTGTCATATAGCTTGCACGATCCGATGCTAGGAAGGAAACCATTTCTGCTAATTCTTCAGGTTCGGCATAACGACCGATTCTCATGTTTGGAATTTCTTCTGGAACATAACCAGATGTTTCAAACATTTCTGCCACACTTTTTGTGATACCTGTTTGAACACCACCAGGGCAAATGGCATTAATACGAATGCCCTTTTTCACATATTCCAATGAAGCTGATTTCGTTAAACCAACTACCGCATGTTTTGTCGCAGAGTAAGCTGCTAGGCTGTGTTCACTGCGGATACCAGCCGTTGATGCAGTATTAATGATTGAACCGCTTCCTTGGCTTTCCATCACTTTTATCACATGTTGCAATCCTAAAAACACACCTTTTATATTAACAGAAACTAGACGATCAAATTCTGATTCCTCTATTTCAGTAAGTGGAGCAAACTTTTGAATGATCCCTGCATTGTTGAAGAAAATATCAATACGTCCAAATGTTTCAACTGCCTCATTAACATAACGCTTTACATCTTCACTTTTAGATACATCTGCTTGAACAAAGATTCCTTCTCCACCCTGTTCTTTTACCAACTTTAATGTTTCTTCCCCTGATTCCTTGTTGAAATCTACTAATACAACCTTTGCACCATTATTTGCAAGTTTAAGACTACTCGCTCTTCCAATCCCACTTCCAGCGCCAGTTATAATTGCAATTTTGTTTAATAATTCCATGTTTTTTTCTCCCCTATCTTTTTTGACTTGGTTTACATAGAAAATTGTATTACTTAATCATATTGATTTATTGTACTTTTTTACGCAAAATAGTATTTTTTTAATATATAGATAAAAAATATAATCGCTTTCATTTTTTTGATACAACATACGAAATGAGGAAATCAGATGAAAAACTCCTTAACTGATTTACCATATATTTGCAAACTTTTACATGATACCCATCAAATTTCGGTGTTTTTTCTTAATTCATTCCATGAATTTGAATATGAATATTTATCAAGTGACATTCGAAATGGACCCTATTATATTCCGTTGAAGGAGCTACTAGTTGTCCATTCCTATCAGAAGAATCCAGAGGAGTTCCCTATCTTTTTTACGAAAGCAGAAATGAATTTTTTTATTATTCACCTGCAGGAAAGCAAGCAATATTTAGGTTCCCTTATCATTGGTCCATCTTTAAAAAGTGAAATATCCGATGAGAGCATTCGTATTATTATGGATACATATAAAGACAACCCTAATAAAAGAAAACTGATTGAATTTTATCAATCATTACCCATCATTGATCAACCTGCATTTCTTTCACTCAGTTTATTAGTTTATTACATGATCTATCATCAACCATTAGATTCTTCATTAGTGATTCAAAATAACAAGGAGCTCGCATCCTTTCATGCTCAAATTGAAAATTCCGAGCTTGAACTCTCAAAAGGTCGGCGAAATTCTATTTTTCATACAAATCTTTCCTATGAAAGAGTGCTACTGGACTATGTAAGAAAAGGTCGTAAAGATCAATTAAAGGAAATCATCAATTACTCGATTGTAGGGGAAGCGGAGCTAGGCTTATTATCTAAACGGAGCCGTATAAGAAGCGAAAAGAATTTAATGATTACTGGAATTGCCCTTGTATGTAGAGCAGCAATTGAAGGTGGATTAAATGAAGAAACCGCGTTCACATTAAGTGATTTCTATATTCAACAGCTAGAAGAGCTGGAACACATAAACGCAATATTAACGTTGATGGAAGAGGCCATTTATGACTTCACTAATCGAGTATGCGAAGCCAATCAACAAAAATATTCTACGGCCATCACAATCTGTCAACAGTACATCTATAACCATTTGTATGAGGATATTACATTGGATCAACTTGCCGAGATCACTCACTTAAGTTCAAATTATCTATCCTCTCTCTTTAAAAAAGAAGTAGGCCAATCTATCAGTGAATATATTCAACAACAACGAATAGACGAAGCAAAAAAGCTACTAACACTAACCAATTACCCAATCACCGACATCAGTGCATGGCTAAGCTTCAACGACCAAAGCTACTTCATCAAGATATTCAAAAAATTCACCGGACTCACTCCAAAACAATATCGAAATGACAAGCAATAAAAGCAGTGGGGGTCAGACCCCCACTGCTTTAAAGTAGTAAAGAACAATTACGCTTGTTTAGCCAATTCTGTTATATAGTCAAAGAATTCATCACGATTTACATCGTAAACGAGATTGACTTGACGACCCTCATCTGTTTCAACTGTTCGGCCTTGGCTTGGTCCATTTGTGTGAACAATGCTGTTGATCCGTTTAACCTTCACAAGATCACTATTGCCAACAAATGCCGTTGTTAACACATCCCATAAATAATAGGTTGAGTTGGTTGCAAAGTGCACAAGTGGTGGTACCATTGCATAGCATTGGCCAAGAAAGTCGACACCAATGTATTTACGCTCCGCTGCCCAACGATTCCGAACATCAACCGTAAGTGGTACTTGATTCGTGCTTTCAAGGGCGACTAAATCAATTTCTATCTTCGATTCCCATACACGTCCAGCTGCTTCCGGATCCCAAAATACATTCCATTCCGCAGTCCCATCATGCTCAGGCTCGGCTACATTTCCTGCTTCACGGAAAGTGCCTCCCATCCAAACAAGTCGTTCAATTTTCTCCTCAATATCAGGTGCTACATCTAATGCACGGGCAAGATCAGTAAGTGGCCCAGTAAATAATAAAGTCGTTTTCCCCTCTGTCGCTCGAAGGCAATCAATCATATGAAGATGTGCAGGCTTCTCAGCTACAGGAGTTTCGACTTTTCCTGATTCATTTAAAATAGGCAAAGCATCGACATAAAATGCATGCATACGCCAATCTTTTGGAAAAGGATTTTTCCCACGAGAATTGGATTCGGCTACATCCAGATCACCCTGTCCGAAGCGATCAATGATTTTTCTACTTGCAAACACAGCAGGCTCCAAATAGCAATCTGCTGGAATAACCGATACACCCGTTAGCTTAACATTCTCCATTTTCAACAATAAGAATAACGAAATTAAGTCATCGACTCCACCATCATGATTAAAATAAATATTCTTTTTCATGTCGTTCTCCTTTTCCATTGATTTCACACCCATTATACAAGATTATTCTAATATATCAATAATTCGAACCTTGTCAACTATTAACAAAATTACATAACTAACTTTTAATAATAATATAAATATTAAAACATCTCATTTTTCCATTGATTCATAACCCACTCTAAGTTAGAATGTGTTTATTCTTAAAAACACAAATTAATATCCTTGTATAATATCAGTGGTAATGGTCTGATAGTTTCTACCTGGCAGCCGATAAAATGCTAGACTACAAGGAAGTATGAATAATGAGAGATTATGAATACATTTAATTAATTGCTCCTACCTTAAGAGCAACTAATTCTTAGTATCCCAATTATTTAAAAACTCTTATTTTTTCATGCTTTCTGTCAGTCGGCTGAAGGTATGAAAGAATAAGGGTTTTTTATTTATCAAATAACATTTAATTGGGGTTGATGACTTGTTCTTTTTATTAAATATACTAGGTGTACTAATTGTTGCAGGACTTGTATTCCTTTGTTCACCAGCTAAGCGAAAAATAAAGTGGCGACCGCTTGCTAGTCTGTTTATTGTTGAACTCATAATTACATGGTTTATGTTAAGCACCCCTGTTGGAACATGGATTATTAATCAAATTGCTAGATTCTTTACTTGGTTAGTATCATGTGCAAATGCTGGAATTTCGTTTGCTTTTCCATCAGTGATGGCAAACGAGACCGTTGATTTCTTCTTTAGTGCTTTAATGCCAATCATTTTCATAGTAACATTCTTCGATATTTTATCTTATTTCGGAATTATGACTTGGATCATTGATAAAGTAGGCTGGGTCATCTCAAAAATTTCTGGTTTGCCAAAAATGGAAAGCTTCTTCTCGATTCAAATGATGTTTTTAGGAAATACAGAAGCATTAGCCGTTATTCGTGAGCAGCTAATGGTGTTAAAAAGCCAGCGACTTCTAACATTCGGTATCATGAGTATGAGTAGTATCAGCGGTTCCATCATCGGAGCTTACTTAACAATGGTACCAGCTGAATACGTATTTGCAGCGATTCCATTAAACTGTTTAAATGCCCTGCTATTAGCTAGTATTTTAAACCCTGTTGATGTTAGCAAAGAAGAGGATATTGTCTATGTTCCACCGAAAGAGGAGAAAAAGGACTTCTTTTCTACGATTTCAAATAGTATGCTCGTCGGAATTAAAATGGTTATTGTTATCCTAGCAATGGTTATCGGATATGTTGCATTAACCACTTGTCTTAACGGGATACTCGGATTCTTTGTTCATGGCTTAACCATTCAAAAGATTTTCGGAATTATTTTCAGCCCATTTGCTTTCCTTCTTGGATTAGGAAGTCACGATGCCATGTATGTTGCCTCATTAATGGGAATAAAAATCTCAACAAACGAATTTGTTGCCATGATGGACTTAAAAAACCATTTGAAAGACATGTCACCACATACAGTTGCCGTAACCGTTACATTCTTAACCTCATTTGCCAACTTTAGTACAGTCGGCATGATCTATGGGACATATAACTCCATTTTCGGGGAAAGCAGTTCAAGCATTATCGGGAAAAATGTTTGGAAGCTTTTAGTCAGTGGTATGGCCGTATCTTTACTAAGTGCGATGATTGTTGGATTGTTTGTTTGGTGATAGAAATTAATTTTATCATTGCTATTAAAGGGCTGTCTGAAAAGACAGCCCCTTCTTTTTTTTTAAGCAACTTATGCGTATAATTCTAAAGTCTATTTTCGCCAACATTGTTACTATTTAAGGAAGGTTTTTTACTAATAACTATCAGTTCAAGAACGCTCTTTCTTTCATTTCACTTAGAATAGAGCTGCAAACTCCAAAGACCTCTGAATCCCTTTTTGGAAAACCTGCAATTGGACATTTCAAAAGCATGCGAAAACAGCCTTTCTAAAAAGACTCAGGCGGTATCCATTTTTATCTATGTACCCCCACCAAATCCAGAATGCTAAATAAATCGCGAGGAAAAAAATAAAGAGATTCCCAAGTGGATTATCCCTTTTATTTGACTATTTTTATAAAAAATTATTTATTCCGGAAGATTCTCATAAGCCAGCTTTTTAATTATTTCCTTATGTTGAGGATATTGAGAAATAAGATCTGCCTGCGTAAAAAGTTCAAAATCCTGAAAATCAAATCCTGGGGAGACCATACATCCAACTAAAGAACCTGTATCATTCTCCAACACTGAAGATCCGAAAATGGCGTGTTTCGGAACTAAAAATTGTGGCACCTCGCCGTTCTCAATATTCAATCCTAATTTAACTTCCTCATATTCCCCGTTTTCATGAATCATATGAATGGTTAACGGACTTCCAGCATGGAAATACCATAATTCATCCGATTTCAATCTGTGAAAATGAGAAACATCCTGAGATCTTAATAAAAAGTAAATACTTGTATAAAGCTTTCGCTCACCATAAATATTTACCTTTTCCCCCGATTGAAAAGTTTCCTTGTAAAATCCACCCTCTGGATGAGGAATCAATTCTAGTTTTTCTATCCAATATTCTATTTCACTTTTTTTCATTGTCATAATCCTTTCAACAACGTTTTAACGTCTTTATAAGGAAAGTATAGCAAATATTTATGTCGTTCTCCAAAGGGGCACTTTTGTCCTTTGAAGAAATATCTAGCAACTAAGAAAAAAAGAATGCCCCCCCACAATGTATATACAATGAGGGAACATTCTTTTCTTAGTGGAACTATGGATGCTTATTTAACCTAACACTTCGTTAATGGTGTCCGCTTCACCAGAATTAAATTCATCTAGCTCAAGCTTGTCATGCAATTTTTTAATTTCATCAACAAGGACATATTCAAGATCTTTAAATTTTGATGATATACTACTGCTTGAAACATTAAAATCATCAGCTAATTTCTTTTGTGTGAGGGATCCCCCTACCGACAGAATTCTATCAACTAGATAGACCAAGGCTGCTTCATAAATAGCTGACTTTTTAATGGATGGTTTTTTCATCATGCAGTATTTATGCCAAAGCAATATCCCCATTTCTGTAGCAGTTTCACCAAGTGGGTATGCTTTCATATATTCTTGATAATCGACTGCCACTTCCTTATGCTGTGGCGCTATCCACTCTAAATCATCAATCGATACTTCCACTTGCCCAAATAAAAAGTAATCTAGCACCTCAAGAAATGAGGAAGACATAAAGTGAATAGGAGTTGCTTTCCCACTTCGTTTATATAAATTAATGATGCCCTCTTCTATTCTTACTGATGCACTAGCCGGCATATCTAAAAATGTCGCAAAGAAGAACGATTCTTCTCCTGCAGTTAAGATGGTTCCTAGGATCATGCCTTCTGGTTCTATATTATGTTCTTCTTCTAGCACCTTCACCTTTGTTATCTCATTAGTAAAGATGTCTCGAACGATCACATAGTCATTTTCCACTTGTTGTTGAATTTTGAATACAGAAGGGGTCACATTTCTCCATGTTTGTAAACTATCCTTTATTTTTTGTCTATTAAACGTATGTATATGCTCGTCGATATACTCTGCTATAATCGTCTTTCCTTTTAACTCAACGGAAGTAATAAACCATAATAGATTAAAGAAGTAATATAATTCTTTCACCTCTTTTGGAACATCATATTCCTTCAGGTACTTACCCAAATTCGCATCTATCTCTTCTTGATGATTTTTCATTGCAAATTTGATAATATCCATCTGGATATCAGATAGTTCTTTTTCTATTAAATGTTCCATTGATACAACCGTATTATTTTTTCCACAGCATTTTTTATACTTTTTCCCGCTTCCACATGTACATAAATCATTACGTCCTATCTTCGCCATAATCAACTTACCTTTCTTCTGCTAGTCTTATGTTGTAAAATATATTCCAAAAATGGACACCATTCTTCTTCATTTCATCACATACGTACATTTTCTCTTCAATAAGTCATTGATCAGCAATGCCTCATAAAATTCATAAAAAAACTATGAACATTGCATTCTTTGCAATTCTGATGACAATATATTGCCTACAATGAGCCTTATCCAGCACGTATCCCACAAAGGGCGAGTATTGTTCAAAAAGCTAAACTACTATCATTTGCAGAAAAATGGGGGCAAAAATTTTTTGCCCCATTTGTCCATATATAATAGTGAGCAATCATAGGAGCTTTGTCAAATAATTTTCATGGAAAGAATCACATAAAAATATCACTTGGACGAAGTTTCGTGTTTGAGTCGGGGACTGAAGAACTCTTTCCCGGCGCTCCATTCTTTGTTTCGTGGTAGATTGATATATTCTGTGGAGAAACCAAAATAAGGGGAGCAATCCAATAATTACTTTTAAAAAATTGTGGATATTGATTTGATTTAAATCCAACTAATATCCATCAACCAAAAAAAAGGGGATCACCCATCCCCTTTTCACAACACTACTCCGTTCTCACGTAATCGTGCTCTTAATAAAGAAATATTCAAATCTTTAGGATGAACTCTTTCTTTTAATGAAAGGGCCGCAGCAGTCCCAGCGGCTTGCCCTGTTGCCATGCAGCTTGGGGATAATCTTGTTGTTGCCAGAGCTTCATGGGTGGTTGAAATACATCTTCCACCAACTAGTAGATTATTAATTCCTTTAGGTACGAGACAACGATACGGAATACCATAGCTTCCATCTCCTTGAATATCATTTGCCTGTACACCTTTTCCAGTAGGATCATGAATATCAACTGGATAACCACTAAGAGCAATTGTATCCTCATATTTCCTACCGGCAATGACATCCTCAATGGTTAATGAGTATTGTCCATCTATTCTACGTGTTTCTCGAATACCAATTTGAGTGCCCACAGCAGATATTGACGCCTTTTCAAAACCAGGAACTTTCTCTTTCAAAAAATCTGCCATCATTAAGACTTGTTTACGTCCTTCCTTTTCCCCTTCTGTTAAATCAAACACATTTGTACCATCTAATCCTTGAACACGTGTGCAATTTACTAACACTTCATCCTCTTCAGGTCCTGCAAAGAATAATACTTGGTCTCTATTAATCGGAACACCTGATTCATTCCATTCCTTATAAAAGCCTTGAACTCCTGTTAAAGGAAGCTCATCTAATTCATTAATCGGCGTTTTTTTATAAAAATTGCTTGGGTTTTCTTTCATTACCTGCTTTACCTTATTTAAATCTACTCCGCGCATTCGAAACTTCATTGTCATAGGCTGAGTTTTATGATCACTTTCTCTTCCCTTCAAACAAGGCGCCCCCGATAGATAGGCAATATCTGCATCACCTGATGTATCAACAAAGCTTTTTCCAGTTACATGAATCGAGCCAGATTTCGTCGTTAAGTGAATGGAGGTAATGCTATTTCCTTCTACTTCTACCTTATCAACAAAGCTATGCACCAATACATCCACTTTCGCTTCCTCTAGCATTTCTAACGCTAAAATCTTATATTTTTCAGGATGATAGGGAGTTACCGTATTAGTAAATCCAACGGTATCTCGTAAATGACCAGGTGATCCTCCACAAGCCATCAACCGTTCAACAATTTCTTGTGCGATTCCTTTAATGACTTGCTTTCCAGAGCTTGTGTGGAACGTCATCCACGGATAAACTAAAGCGACTGTTGACATCCCCCCTAAAAACCCATATCGCTCAATTAACAGTGTTTTAGCTCCCATTCTACCGGAAGCAATCGCTGCATTAATACCAGCAGGCCCTCCTCCAACAACAACGACATCATATTCTAATTTTTCCTTCAACACTCCACTCCCCTTCATAAGCTAAAGCTTTTTATTTCCCTCCAGTCATGGACACACCTTCAATAAATTGTTTCTGGGCAAAGAAAAAGATAATTAGTAATGGAACAGTTGCCATAACAGATGCACTCATTAATAACTCCCATTTCGTACCTACTTCATCGGTAAATAATGCTAAAGCAAGTGGTAAAGTCATTAATTCCTTCGAGTTAATATAAATGAGTGGTTCATAAAATTCATTCCAGCTAGTTAGAAATGTAAAAATGGTCAGTGTTGCAATCGCTGGCTTTGCCAATGGAAGCATAATGTTCCAATAAATTCGGAAATATGAACATCCATCCAATTTCGCCGCTTCCTCTAATTCTTTAGGTACTAATAAAAAGAATTGCCTCATAACAAATACACCAAATACTCCAGCAGGTCCTAAGATCGGAATAGCAATTAACGGAACATGTGTATTGATTAATCCTAAATCCCTCATAAAGAGAAATAAAGGAATCGTAATGACTTCAACGGGAATCATCATCGTACTTAATAAACAAAGAAACAAAATAGAACTTCCTTTGAATTTTAATTTTGCAAAAGCATATCCTGCCAAAGAGCCTAAAAATATCGTTCCAATTGTTACTAATACAGCTATATAAAAACTATTAAAATAAAAAAGATGAAAAGGAGTTGATTTTAACACCTCGATATAATTTTCCCAGCGAAACGGTTTAGGAATAAGCTGAAAAGTAAAAATCTTTGTAGGATCTTTGAAACTAGTATTAATCATCCACAAAAATGGAACAATCATAATTAAAGAAAGGCCAGTAAGCACACCATAAAATGTAAATCTCGTTAAGATTCCATTTTTCTTTTTATTCCTCATGGAAAACCCACCTTTTTCTAACCCCCCATTGAATAAGAGTAAAGACTAAAATAATGACAAATAAAACAATGGCAATTGCAGAAGCATATCCAAAATCAAATAGTTTAAAGGCATTTTCCCAAATATAGTAAACCAATACTTTCGTACTGTTTCCCGGGCCTCCGTTAGTCATCACATAAATTTGCCCAAATACCTTCATGGAACCAATAATCGTTAAAATTAGGGTCAAAAATACAGTAGGAGTAATCATCGGTAAGGTAACATGCTGAAATTGCTTCCATTTATTCGCTCCATCTAAATAAGAGGCTTCATAAAGGTTTTTATCTACTTGCTGTAAGGCCGCTAAAAATAAGACCATGTTTAAACCCACATTTTTTAACGCGCTGACAAAAATAACGGCCCCCATTGCTAATTTTGGATCATATAACCATGCAGGTCCTTCTATTCCTAACCAACCAAGCAATTGATTAATAAATCCCTCATCTGTACCAAACATATACTTCCAAATAATTGACCAAACAACAATCGAAGTCATAACTGGAATGAAGATGGTCGTTCGAAATAAACCAATTCCTTTCAGATTTCTCTGTAATAGCAAGGCTAATAACAGAGCTAAAATAATATTGATCGGTACCAAGCCACCCGAGAAGATGAGTGTGTTTTTTAACACAATTAGAAAGTCTGGATCATTTACAAGTCTTTGATAATTTTCTGTTCCAATAAAATTAGGGTCATTCAGTAGCTTCCAATCTGTTAAACTCATATAAATTGAATAGATTAGAGGGAATAGCATGACCAACAGGAACCCCAGCATCATCGGACTCGTAAATAGATAGCCATAAAAGGACTCACTTCCAATAAATTTTCGTCGGTTTTTATTTTTCCTCAAATGAAGTTTCTTCTCTGTCTGTATGTTCGTTTCCATTTTTCCCTCCCCCTTTATAACGAATCAATCGCTTTTCTAAAAGAAGATACGGCCTTTTTTATACTTTGCGTATCATGACCGAGAACAATTGCTCCCAGCATAATCGCCTTAATTCCAGTCTGATAGAGCAACGGAATATCCGAAGGGGTAAGTTTGCGTTGTGACGGCACAAGAACAGGTACATCCACCTTCTGAACAAGTTTCTGATAAGCAAGAGCATCTTTAAAGGTTAAAGGGAATCCATATTCTTCACCTGGGATGATGGATGCCTCTAGTGCTGTTATCCCCATATTCTTCACATTTCCGAGTATATTGAAAGAATAATCAGCTGAAATAGCAAATGTCTTTTCCATTTGGTCAATAGACATCATCCAACCAGGCATATGATGCGCATAGATAGAAAAATAATCGAATCCACAATTAATTAATTCTTTCATTTCCCTTTCACTGATACTCTCTAATGCCCCTCCAGGCACAATTCCAAGTGGACCTGTAAACCCACTTCTAATTTTGTGAAATTCCGTTCTATACGCCTCTGTCGCATAAAAATGATTTCCAGATGCACGATGTTCTACATTAACATGTAGCTTTATTGCATCCACCCCAGACTCAATCGCTGCCCTAGCAAGCTCCCAATTATTTTCTGGTAAACTAACAATCAACGCTATTTTCTTTTCTTTTAATAGTTGCGCTAAAGAAGTAGTCAACTTCATTCACCCCTATGAATAACGAACGGGCACTCTAAAAAGCAAAGGGGCTGACCCCAAATTCACGAGGTCAGAACCCTTATTAGACAACCCCCTCATCGATTATTTCAACAATGGATCAATCTTTTTCTCCATCCCTTCAAGAATTTCCTCTGGCTTTTTCAATTGACCAAACAGTTCATCAAATCCAAATTGGATGGCATTATCAATTTTTTGCCATTCTATATGTCCTGCTTGTAAACGGGCATTGTTCATTTCATCGATCACAGCATGTTGAATACTTTCTTTTGGTGGATTATTTGGTTGATTAACAAACTGATCAGAGCTTAGGACTGACTCACGTGGTGGTACGAAAAATGTTGATGTGGCAGTGATTCCTTCCTCACTAGTAAAAAACTTCAGTAGCTCTTTTGCCTCTTTCGGGTGCTTTGATCCTTTAAAGATTGAGTATCCTGCTTGACCCAGCATTGGGAATCGGCCTTCTGGCCCCTCTGGAAGTGGCGCAATATCCCATGTAAAATCCTTTACTTCACGTGCACTGGATACATAACTGTATACATCAAAAAACATGCCTATTTTTCCTGATTCAAAGCTAACCTGTTCCCCAGCTTTTGGATGGGATTTATCTGCAAACATCATTCGATCAAGCATTTTTAATGTATCTATACCTTCTTGACTATTCCACGTGAACTTTGTCTGATCCTCATTAAATAAATCCCCGCCATAACTCCAAGTTCTCGATAATAATGAAATCCAAGTATTCCAATCACGAAAGAAATTTGCGCCATAAACACCATCTGCTGTGATCGCTTTAGCAGATTTCTCAAATTGCTCCCACGTCCATGTTCCATCTGCAAAATGTTCATTTGGCGTTTTCTCCCCAGCTTTTACAAATAGGTCCTTGTTATAAAAAATAACCATTGGCGGCGTAGAAAAAGGAATTCCATACAGTTTATCCTCTTTTTTAAATAGATCTAATGTTGACGGAAAGAAATCATCGATCTTGTAATCCTTATCCTCTTTAAATGAAGTAATATCTTCTAAAATATCATTATCCATAAATTGTGGTACCATCCGCTCAGCTACCCAACCTACATCCGGCAATTCCCTTCCTGCTGCTAAGACTGATATTTTTTGCTGATAATCTGGAAAAGGTACACTTTGCAAGTTCACCTTAATATTAGGATGTGTTTTATAATATTTTTCTAACAGTTTCTTATATACTTCCTGATGTGCTTCATTTCCCCAAATCATAAAGGTTAATTCAACTTTTTCATCTTTTGATCCACTTGTTTTTTCCTTGCTGGAACACGCTGATGTAACCGTTATCAAAATAATCACCAACAAAATCAATCCGAATTTCTTTATCATTGTATTCCCCCCTCCCTTTTGCTACATTTTAAAACAAATACCTCCCCAATAAATATCCTGTAAAAAGTAGAAATAGTTCGTTATTCATAGATATTTTTATAGTGATTGCCGATATTGAATTGGGGTCATCCCAACCTCTTGTTTAAACAAGGTCATAAAATGCTTCGCACTTTTGTATCCAGATAGTTGTGCTACCTCATACACCTTTAAATGAGTTTGCCTCAATAATTTTTGCGCATACTTTATCCGTTTATTCGTTAAATAGTCCGTAAAGGTTTGATTTAGCTCTGTTTTAAACAACTGACCGATATATTGCGGATGAAGATATACATGCTCTGCAATCATCTTTAATGTGATTTCTTGGCTTAAATGGTCATCGATAAACTGAAGGATCTTTTGAAATTGAGTCGATGTACCATCGTTATTACTTTCATTTGTTTTAAAAACCTTGGAAATGACTTCGGACAACTCAATCCGGTTGACTGGTTTTAATAAATAATCAGTAATTCCATATCGTAAGGCTGTGCGGGCATATTCAAAATCATTATGTCCACTTAAGATAATAATAGGAATATCTTTAGATACCTGCCTTGCTTTTCCTATAAAAGTAAGACCATCCATTGCTCCCATTCGGATATCTGTAATAATAAGGTGTGGCAACCGTTGATGAATTCTTGTAATCCCCTCTTCGCCACTCTTTGCCTCTATCACCTGAATTCCACCGATAACCTGTTCAAGTAAAACCTTTAGCCCTTGTCTAATAATCTGTTCATCTTCAATGACTAGTACTTCCTTCAACCTTTTTCCCTCCTTCATTTATCAAAGGTAAAACCACTTGAATCGTAAAGCCGTTATTCACTTCACTTTGAATCTCTATTCCGTATTGCTTTCCATATAACAACTGGATCCGCTCATGAATATTGGGTAAAGCAATCCCGTGATACTTTTTTGATGCTATCGGTACAGGAGAATGGATAGATTCATATAGCTCTTTTAGCTTTTTAGAGGAAACACCTTGCCCGTTATCAGATACAATAAGGGTAAGCTTTTCTTCCTTTCTATAGCCTCTAATAAAAATCGTTCCCCCCTGTGCTGAAATCCCATGAATAATCGCATTTTCTACAAGTGGCTGCAAAATTAGCTTAGGAATAGAAATATCTAGTATGGACGGATCGATTTCTTCTCGATATTGAAGCTTCTCTCCTATTCGTACCTTTTGGATCATTACGTATGAATGAATAAACGAGATTTCTTCTCCCAATGTTACTAATTTGGAAGAATGGTCTATCGTATATCTCATTAACTTCCCAAGTGAACTAACCATATCCGACACATCTAAACTTCCTTGTGTGATTGCTAGCATATTAATAGATTCCAACGTATTGTAAAGAAAGTGCGGATTTAATTGACTTTGTAATGCACGAATTTCTGCTTCCTTCTCACGTAGATTGGTTTTGTATACTTCTGTTACGAGTCGATCAATTTCATTTACCATATGATTAAAGCCTTTGCCTAGCTCTCCTATTTCATCACCGGATTCAATCTGGACCCTCTGTGATAAATTTCCTTTTTCTACCTCACGCATGGAAGTACGTAATTTATGAATGGAACCTACTAAGGGCTTGGACAATATGACACCTAGTAAAGAGGAAACGATCATTCCAAGTAATACAACGAGCACAAGTACTTTCTGTAAATGATTCACTTCACTAAAAATTTCAGAACGAGGGGTCAGCATAATAATCTTGATTCCGGAGTAAGACGAAGTATTAGCAACCATCATATAGCTTTGTCCATCCATTATTGTCTTTGTATAATTATCCCTTTTTCCTTTATCAATCTGTAAAAGTAACGAATCGGATATCATTGTCCTAGTGTTATTTGGATAAATTGAACGATTATGTTTGTCTACTATATAAATAAAGCTATTTGCCTGTGTATTTGATAAAATTTCTTTAAACAGTTCTTGTTTCAGGTCAATTTTTATAATCCCTAAAGATTTCTGTGTCGCTGGGTCTCTAATCAGTCTTGCAACCGAAAAAACATTCTCCTTTCTATTGATATAATAATTTGGCTGATGGAGAGGAAGAATAATCCATCCTCCATCTGCCTGCCTAATTTCTTTAATCCACTCACTTTTATTATCAAACACTTTTAGTAGCACCGTATTTGAATCCAAATTACTAAAAACAGTTCCATCGTTCGCAAGAATATGGATTCCTTTAATTTCATCTCTCATATGAATGAGACTAGAAATATACCTCCAAATTTTTACTCTTTCACTTGCTGGTGGAAGAGAAGCACCTTCCTTCATCACTTGATGATTTTTAAGAGTATTCAAGACATCTTGATCGTACAAAGGGGATAAGGAGATAATCTGCATTTCTTTAATATAGCGATTTAAATTACGATTCATTTGATCAGCAAGCTGAAGCTGATACTCTTTTGTTCGAAGTTGACTTGATTTTGCAAATTGATAATAGGTTATGCTTCCAAGAATTGTGGCAGTTAGAAGTATGAGCAGCGAAAAAACTAATATGAGCTTTGAACGATATGGAAGTGACAGTAATTTTCTTTTTGCCATCCTTTTTAATTTTGTATAGTTCATCAGACACCCCTCTTATTAATAGTTGTTACAAATACTTCGAGGTTTTCTAATGAATTCCTCCAAAGGGGGGAACTGTGCTACTCCTACGTGTTAACATCATACTTCTTTATACGTTTTATTTTTATAGGGATAAAATCACTGTCACAAATTTTCAATTTGCACGACTAATAACTAGAAAGCGTGAAGGTAGGTGAGGATGGAGTTGAATATTGATAAGAGGCAACTTGTCATGGAGTGGTATGAATTGTATTACGATGATATGTACCGTTTTATTTGGCTAATGCTGGGTGATAAACAGTGCTGCGAGGATTTTGTCCATGATACATTTGTACGTGCGTACACAGCATATGACCGATTCGATCATCGTTCCAGTGTAAAAACTTGGTTGTTTAGCATTGCAAAGCATCTTGTTCTCGATGAAATTCGGAAACGAAAAAGAAATAAGCATGTACCAGTTCTTTCATTTGAAAAAGAGATATCCTCTTCCTTTAATTTAGAAAAATATATTGAAAACAAGGAAGCAGTTAACCAGCTATTCACCTCGATTCAACAATTAAAGCCTAATTATCGAATGGTCATTATATTAATGAAGGTCGAAGAATACTCCACCAAAGAAACGGCAAACATTCTTGGCTGGTCCGAGGTTAAGGTTCGAAAAACATTATCAAGAGCACTGCAATCACTTAGAAAACGGAATACAATCCAAGGTGGTGAACAAGTTGAGCAATCATTATGATGACCAATGGAAATTGCTACAAAAACTGAAGCCAACAAATGAGGAAAAAGAAATTACAAGAATGAGGATATGGCAAACGATACAAGCTTCTTCACCGAAAATCACTCGCACCTCTCCATTTTTTTCATGGAAAAATCTACTAGCTACTTGCTTATTCTTTCTTATTTGCGGAGGATTTTGGCTTATTTTTCAACAGGAAAATAAAGTGCAGCATTCCGTAACCGAGAAAGGAATTAATTCTAATCAAATAAGTTGGAAATTAGAAGATACGTATAGTAAAAAATCCAATGATGGCTTAGCATTCTATCGAAAAAATCAAACTGAAAAAGTCGGATCCGTTCATGAAGTAACCGAAGAAAAAAGGAAGGAGATCATTCAAAATCATGCTATGTTTGTAGAGGAGCAAATGGAGAATTTCCCTTATCCGACATCCATGTATATCGAGCATGTAAAGCAAATGAATGTAGCTTTGCGTTATCACTTTTTTATTCCATTAGAAAATCAAAAATACTTTCATTTTACCTTTGATTATCCAAAACTTGAGTATGCTGAAATTTTCACCGTCATATCAACATTAAGAATAAAAGGAATGGAACCCAATAACTATCCTAAACAACTATATGTCAACCATGGCTATGGGAAAATGCTCTTCCCCATCAACTTACAACCCATTTCTATATCTGCAAATAAAGAAGTCTATAACTGGGAAAGTGGATCAACCGAAGCATTCAATGCTTATATCAAGAAAATCACCGAGCAAAAGGGACTCTGGAAGAAAAAATCCACCACCAAAGATTCCCACACATTCGAATCCGCCGATGGAAACGAAATCATAACAATCACCATCAAAGGCAAAACCATAACATACGAGTTCATCTATCCGAACCGTTAGGGACAGGGGGGTCAGGTCCACTGTCCCTCCCTTCCTTTTACACTTTAAAGCAGTGGGGGTCTGACCCCCTTATTGTAAATTTTCAACAAACTCATCTAGTGTTGTTGAGTTTTTGACATAGATTCGTGGGAGTAGGTAGTTTTCGTTTGGTTTGCCTGTTTTTACATATGGTTCGGGGATTGTTGTTAGGCCAAATTGATAGTATTTTTTCGTTTCTGCTATTACTTTCTCATTAAAAATCCCGTACGGATAAGCAAGGGCAATGACTGGTTTTCCTGTCATTTGCTGAATTTTTTCTTTAGATTCTTTTAATTCATAGTCAATATCTTTAACTTTGGTTAAATCAGGGTGTGTAGCTGTATGAGATTGAACAGAGAACATTCCCGAATCTACCATTTTCTTCAAATCACTCCTGGATAGTCGATTCGATCTACCGACAAAGTCAGAGATGACAAAAATCGTGGCTGTTGGATGAAAATTGGCCCCTTTTAGTTTTTGGAATATGGCAAAAGCATTTACATTATTTTTATATCCATCATCAAAAGTAATGAATATAGGCTTTTTCACTTGATGGATCTCCCCCCATCTTTCAAATGTCAATAATGTAAAGCCATTGTCTTTTAAATAGGCCATTTGCTTTTCAAAATTTCCAGGTGATACATATAAATCCTTTGAGCCCTGTCCTTTAAATTCATCAATTGAATGATAGATGAGGATGGGTATCTTTTTTTGAGCAAATGCTTGAGAGGGAATTGCAACTAAAGAGAAAATAACGAGTAGGAGTACAACCTTTTTCATTATGTACCTTTTCTTAAACTTTGTTGCTAGGAAACGAAATAAATGAATGGAAGCAGCGTATTCACACCCAATGAATTTTTTAGTAGAAATAATACTATACGAATAACCAATTATCTTTGCGAAAACGGCACTCATAAAATTACCACCTTTACTTGAATTAACCAATCGTACAGTTATTATTTCGAAATTCTTTATTTTTATTTGCATTTTTTTCAACACACCTACATCTAAGGAAAAATACACAAATACGAAGTGATTATCTTTAATGTCATACCTTATAGGTCAAACGAAGAATTCTATAACATTATCCATCATTCGTTTTACGTTCATTATTTAATCCTGATTGGATAAGTTCAAAATTAAAAATGAAAGCTCCGACCAGCGCTCCCCTTACCGAATCAAATATTTGAACTTTCCTTCAAGAGGGTGATATTCTAACATTACTATAGGAAGGAGTGTCTAATATGAGTAAATCCATTCCAGAGATAACTCTTAATGATGGGCTCGTTTTGCCAACTATCGGTTTTGGTACATACAAACTGAATGGAAATGAAGGGGCTAATGCAATAAAGAGCGCCATTGATGTAGGTTATCGTCTTATTGATTCCGCTTATAATTATGAAAATGAAGGAACCGTTGGAGAGGCCGTTCGACGCAGTTCAGTTCCAAGGCAGGAATTGATTATTACATCCAAATTACCAGGTCGCTATCATACATATGATAAAGCCGTTACAACGATTCAAGAATCATTATACCGAGCAAATTTAGACTATTATGATTTGTATTTAATCCATTGGCCTAATCCAAAACAAGATCATTATGTAGAAGCTTGGCAAGCATTAATTGATGCAAAAAAATGGGGATTCATTCGTTCTATCGGTGTTTGCAATTTCTTACCTGAACATATAGAACGGTTGGAAAAGGAAACTGGGGTATTACCAAGCATTAACCAAATTGAATTACATCCTTTCTTCAATCAGGAATCACAAAGAACATTCCATCAAGAAAAAAACATTATAACAGAATCCTGGAGCCCAATCGCTCGAGCAAACCTACTACTAGAAAATGAAACGATTAAACAGATTGCTGAGCAGCATAATAAAACTGTTTCCCAAGTGATATTACGCTGGCATGTTCAGCTAGGAGCGATTCCAATCCCTAAATCCGCATCTCCAATACGTCAACTTGAAAATATCTCAATCTTTGACTTTTCACTAGATGATGCAGAAATGAAACGAATTAATGAACTGACACAACCGGATGGTAGAATGAAAAATCAAGACCCTGCAACGTATGAGGAGTTTTAACTAAAAGGCAAAACACTAGTAATTTTTTTAGGTTCTATCTTACACAACTAGGGCTGTCTGATACTTTGTTTTTCAGACAGCTCCATCATATTTTACTAACATGTTCACAATCTTTCATTTCACAGGACACTACTGCCTTTATTCCAGTAAAAACACGTTAATAGTTTTGAGGACGTAGGTTCCATTAGGCTTTAGGTAGTAAAGTGATCAGGTCAATATTTTTGCCGTAGCCAACCTATTTCGAAGTCTACCAATCCCTTTTATTTCACACTCAATAACATCTCCTTCTCCTACAAACTCTGCGCCGACAGGGCTTCCTGTTAATATCACGTCACCTGGTTTAAGAGTCATGACTGTTGTAAGATAGGAAATCATTTTGCGAATCGGTATGATCATTAATTCAGTTGGGCTATTTTGCTTTTCTATATGGTTTAGGCTTGCTTCAACATGAACCTGAAACGGGTTCAGTTCAGTTTCAATAACCGGTCCTAAAGGTGTGAATGTGTCAAATGATTTACCGATTGTCCAATGGCCATCTTGATGGAAATATTGTGGGGCAGTTACATCATTGGCAATAGTATAGCCAAATACATAATTTAGCACTTCAGCTTCAGGGATATTTTTTGCTTCCTTCCCAATAATAATCGCTAATTCCGCTTCAAATTTCACTTGGTCAATCCCTTCAGGAATGACAATGCTTTCCTCCGTTCCGATAACGGATGAAGTAGGTTTAAAGAAAAATACAGGAATGTCTGGTAGTTCACTTGGTAAATCTTCTACCTTGGAAACATAATTTGCTCCGATTCCAATAATTTGGTTCGGCTCTATGGGAGCCAATAATTTCACTTCATTTTCTAGAAATTCCAAACCCGTATGCTTCCAATCCCCAAATATATCCCCCGTTATTTCCTTAACGACTCCTTCGATAATTACTCCAGTATAAATGGTAGAATCCACTTGAAATCTAGTAAATTTCAACACACTAACTCCTCTCTACTTATTTCCGGAAAAAACTAGAATCCCCCAATTTATTGTTTAACAGCAAATTTTGCCTTTGCCTCTAAACGGCGACGATGTAAGATTGGTTCGGTATATCCATTTGGTTGATCATAGCCTTTGAAGACTAGGTCACAGGCAGCTTGAAAAGCAATAGAATTAGAGTAATCCTCTGACATCGGTCGGTAATTAGAATCTCCCGCATTTTGCTCATCGACTATTTTGGCCATCCGTTGGAATGTTTCCCGTACTTGATCCTCCGTACATATTCCATGATGGAGCCAATTCGCGATATGCTGACTCGAAATTCGTAAAGTGGCCCGATCCTCCATTAAAGCAACATTATGAATATCAGGGACTTTCGAACAGCCGATACCTTGTTCCACCCAGCGAACAACATAGCCAAGAATGCCTTGTGCATTATTATCTAATTCTTGCTGAATCTCTTCAGGCTCCCAATCAATCTGACTGGCTGCAGGAATCGCGAGAATATCCCTCAGTAAATCCACGCTTTCTTTTTCCAGCTTTTCCTGTACCTCTGTCACATCCACTTGATGGTAGTGAAGAACATGCAAAGTGGCAGCTGTTGGTGAAGGCACCCAAGCTGTATTAGCCCCTGCTTTGACATGACCAATTTTTTGCTTTAACATATCGGCCATTAAATCTGGCATCGCCCACATCCCTTTACCAATTTGTGCATGACCCTTGAATCCACTTGCTAGACCTACCATGACATTTGATTTCTCATACGCCTGGAGCCATTTCGCTGATTTCATATGATTTTTCCGAATCATTGGACCCATTTCCATCGAAGTATGAATTTCATCTCCTGTCCGGTCCAAGAACCCCGTATTAATGAATACAATTCGATCCTTCACCTGTCGAATGCATGCCTTCAAGTTTAATGATGTACGTCGTTCCTCATCCATCACCCCAATTTTTAACGTGTTTCGTTTTAACCCAAGCAAGTCTTCCACGCGATCAAAAAGTTCATTACTAAATGCTACCTCTTGTGATCCATGCATCTTGGGCTTGACGATATAAATCGATCCCTTCGTGGAATTTTGATAGGCACCGTTTCCAAGTAGAGAATGTTTGGCTAGTAAACTAGTAAACACGGCATCCAATATTCCTTCAGGAACTTCGTTGGCATCTTGGTCTAGTATCATATTACTGGTCATTAAATGTCCTACATTTCGTACAAACATGAGAGAACGACCCTTTAAACGCACCTCTTCTCCAGTAAGCGAAGTATATAGTCGATCACTATTTAGAGTTCTGGTGATTATTTGGTCTCCTTTTTTAAACGTAGCACTCAAATCTCCCTTCATAAGTCCAAGCCAATTACGGTAAACGAGTACCTTATCCTCAGCATCTACTGCAGCAACTGAATCCTCACAATCCATAATCGTCGTTAATGCTGATTCTAATAGAATATCTTTAATACCCGCTTGATCGGTTTGACCAATTGGATGAGTAGGGTCAATTTGAATTTCTAAATGGAGTTTATTATTTTTTAATAAAATAGTGGATGGCTCCTCCGTTGTTCCTTTATAGCCAATACATTTAGACTCATCTTGGAGACTTGTCATTTGCCCATTTCTAAGTAAAATCGTTAGTTTCCCATCAGCAATAAAATATTTCGTTGCTTCACTATGTGAAGCTCCTTTTAATGGAACGACTTGATCCAAAAATTCTCTAGCAAATTGAATGACCTTTTCCCCGCGAATCGGGTTATAGCTTCCTTCCTGTTGAGCTCCCGCTTCCTCACTTATCGCATCAGTCCCATAAAGCGCGTCATACAGGCTTCCCCACCGAGCATTTGCAGCATTTAATGCATAGCGTGCATTATCAACAGGAACGACAAGCTGTGGTCCTGCTTGAATGGCCACCTCTTCATCGACTTGTTCAGTTAATATGTTAAAATCCTCGACCTCAGGCTCTAAGTAGCCGATTTCCTGCAAAAATGATTGGTATTTATGAAAATCAAACTCCTGATTTTCACGGTGCCAAGCATTTATTTTATTTTGTAAATCATCACGTTGAGCCAATAATGCTCTATTTTTCGGAGATAAATCTTTTATTAAGGTTTCTAATCCATTCCAAAATTGCTCCTGATTCACCTTGCTACCTGGTAAAGCTTCGGCATTAATAAATTCATAGAGAATTCGGGCTACTTGAAGATTACCTACTTTTACAAAATCATTCATCATTTCTTTTCCTCCTTATTTAAATCTTTCAATCGAATATGGAGCAATCGATAAGGATGTATCTCCGTCGACTAATAATTCTGTCATTAATGTCCCTACTAACGGAGATAGCGTGACCCCACTATGCATCGTTGCGACATAAAGGTTTTTAACAGAAGGAACCTTCCCAATAATCGGCAACCCATCTTCTGGGACAGCACGTATACCTGAAAAAGCTCTGACAACCTTTGCCTTACCAAGATCAGGTATGTAATACTTCGCCATATTTGCGGTTTCCTGAATGACATCTAATGTAGTTGAACGATTAAAGCCTGCTTCCTCCATAGAATAGCCGATTAATACTTCGCCATTATTTGTCTGTCTCATCCCACTGATCGTATAATTGATAAACGGCTTTAAAGGTTCAGTTACGAGAATTTGCCCCCTTACCTGGTTCACGGGTATATGGATTCCTAGCATTTTCCCCAGTTCTCTCGACCATGTACCACCAGCTAAAATCAAGTTTTTACAAATATACTCACCTTTTTTGGATACAATGATGAATTGGTCGTTTTTCTTTTGAATATCAAGGACTTGATTATAATACGAATAATCGATGCCATTCTTCTTGGCCGCTCTCATATACATATCAACCAATCTGAAGGGATTTACATTTCCATCGATTTTGCTAAATGTTGCCCCAGCAACATTTGGATTAATAGACGGTTCCTTTTCGATCACTTCTTCACGTGACAAAACCTTGATTTTTATTCCTATTTCCCGATAGGAATCTGCTAACCTTTTGGCTTTATCACGATCTTTCTCATTAAAAAATGGGGATAGCCCACCCGTTCTTTTATATTCCACATCTCCAATTTTTTTGGCTAAATAGGGATAAAGTTCAGCACTGTACATACTAAATTCAGCATAGGATGATGGGGTTTTATTATGTACCCAAACCCAGGCTTGGGTAGATCCCGAAGTACCAGATAGGGGATATTTTTTATCAATGACGAGGACGCCCTCTTTATACCGTTCAGATAGATGGTAGGCAATACTATTTCCAATGACTCCCCCTCCAACGATAATCGTTTCATAGGCTGTATTCATTTCATCTCACCTTCCCATCTTCGAGCTCAACCTCATCAAGAACCGACTTCACAGCAGAAAAATGTTGACTGTTTGTAGACAATGTTTCTATTGAAATAGGTGATATAGGCATTCTTGTTCGTGGGAGCGGGATCTCCTCATACTCTTTTCTTGTTTGTTCATGAATCATTTGTGAGACAAGATCAGCACACATCTTTGCTTGACATGGCCCCATGCCACATCGTGTAATTCGTTTAATGTCATCAAAGGATTCCGCCCCTAGACGAATCACCTCTTCAATTTCCTCATAACTTAACTCCTCACAGCGACAAATAATCGTTTCTTTATCCATATGATTCTCCTTTCATCCTTTCGAGAGTAAGTTGTCTCTAAGAAATAAATTGATCCTTCAGCTGAGGATGGAGGAAATTTTCAATATGCGTCATTCTTTCTATCCATAAATGAGGATCTTGTTTAGACTCTATTATTTTTATCTCCTTAAATAATGAATCTCTTAAGCTATTGGCTTCATCAATCTCCAAAGCACCAAGATCCTCACACACACTAATTCCGGCAATCATTCCGGTTAATAGAATGACACCATGAAACGATACTCCGGCAGCATTTCCACCTAGATAGACCCTATTTTGACTGGATTGGAGGCGTTCATTATAATGAGGGACCCATCCCCCAAGCTTTTCCTGGTAGCTAAACGTACAATCCAATTGGTAAAATACTTCTGTAATCGGTTTTCTCCCACCATCTACACAAACAAGATCTGCATGGAATGTTTTTATTTCCTGATCAAGCTGCACATAAACCTCTTCAACCTGACCATTTCCTTTTACCTCAGTAATAAAGGAATGGAGATAATAAGGAATATGTTCTTCTGTCATTCTTTCTATTTTGTCTTGATTGAGTGCTGTTAGTTTATTGGATTTCTCAATGATTCCTTCTATTTCGACGCCAACTTGTTTCAATTGAATCGCTACATCTAAAGCAAAATCACTTGAACCGCAAATGACTGCCTTTTTTCCAGGGACGACAAAATTTCGATTGATTAACGTTTGTGCTGCACCAATCGTCATCACGCCTGGTAACGTCCATTTCTTAAAAGGAACAGCCCGTTCAGCAGCACCTGTTGTTACAATGACTTTCCTTGCAGTTATTGAAAAAACATTATTGCCATCGGATACACCAATACTTCCATCCTGATATAATCCTACAAATGTATGATTTAATAGTATTTTCACGGGATATTCATTTAATTGACTGATTAATAACTCGGCTAATTCAAAGCCTCTCATTGGTGAAAATTGCGATGGTAAAAGGGATAGCATCTGGGTTTGTTGGACCAGCTGTCCACCAAGATTACTAGATTCATCAATCATAACAACATCTAATCCTCTCGATACAGTCTCAAATGCTGCCACTAATCCTGCAGGACCCGCACCGATAATGAGTACATCAGTTTCCATGGCTATCTCTCCTTACATCTGGATCCCCCATATTCGGGAATATCTCCATTTCATCCTCAACCATTTTCATACACGTTCGAACATGGTCTTCGCCGTTCACTGTCATATAGCAGCTACAGCATCTGCCACGGGAACAAAATAAACCTCTCGCCTGCATAAGCTTTCGACTTTCCCCGAATTTTTTTACCCCATTCGCGATTAATGCAGCAGCGACAGTCTGTTGTTTATAGGCACGGAGTGGATTTCCATTAAAATAAATGGTAACGGGATCGTGTAAACGCTCTCCCAATATTGGATGATTGTTGATATGCATGAATACACCTACTTTTCTTTTGCTTTATTTGCATCCATTTACTATATTTCAAATGATATAATATTATAACTTTTATAATGAAAAATCCTTGCTTATTTCAAGACAGCAAGATTACTTTAGTTAACCTTCAAACAATTTCTAAGAGGATTATAAGCCGTAATATCAATTTCCAACTCTTCTCCCATTGCTAGCTTTGCAGCTAGTGAACCAACATATGGACCCATTGTTAATCCTGAAGCACCTAGTCCGTTAGCAATGACTATTCCTTTCACAGTCGGAATCTGTCCTAAATATGGTAGAATATCTTTCCCAATTGGTCTAAATCCAATTCTTACTTCCTGTAAAGTACCCTCCGAAAGACCTGGAGCTACATGGAGTGCTTCATAAAGAACATCCTTTAAACCAGCAGCGGTTACACGATAATCAAATCCGGAGCCAGTTTCCCGTGTTGCACCAACGACTACCCGTGAGTCTTCAAATGAGACAAGATAATGGCTACTTTGCGGTAGGATGACCGGCCATTTTGATGTATCCTGATCTGGAAGATGTAAATGAACAATTTGACCACGCTGCGGTTCAACCGGCGTATCAATACCAAGTGGCCCAAGTAACTCTGGAGCCCACGCGCCTGCTGCTATAACCACAAAGTCAGCCGAAATAAATTCATTATTTACATAAGCTCCTACTACTTTCTCATTTTTAATCTCGAGACTGGCAACACCAGTATAAGACTGTGCACCATGTTTCTCTGCTCCTCGTTTAAGAGCATCTCTTAGTAATCGACCATCTACTCTAGCGGCTCCAGTGACATGGACAGCTTGTAGATCTTCTCTTAAAGGAGGAAATAGTTGACGTGCTTCTTCGGCAGATAATCGACTAACTTCTCCTACCTCCGGTGTTTCTGATTGACGCTCTCTAACCTTTTGTTCGATCACATTTAATTCATCCTCGTCAGTACTAACAGCTAAAGCTCCTACTAATCCATATCCAAGATTGCTTTCACCATCTACCTTTAGTTGGGAAACAAGTTTCGGATAGTAGCATGCCCCACCTTTAGCAAGAGTGTAAAAATCTGGATCATCAACCCTGGATATCCATGGACATACGATTCCAGCGCCAGCAGCAGTCGCTTGACCTTCATGTTGTTTATCAATAATAATTACTTCTGCTCCCTTTCTAGCCAAATGGTAAGCTGTACTAGCTCCAACAATTCCTGAACCTATAACAATTATTTTCATTCCTTCACTGCCCTTCTTTATTTTTTCCACCAGTAATCTATCAAGATAAAGTACTTACATTATTGGGTAATGACAGGATACAAAATGTTCATCCCCAACATTTCTAAATTCTGGTTTTTCTACTTTACATTTTTCCTTTCTAAATGGACATCTTGTATAGAATCGGCAACCACTTGGTAAATCCGTTTGATCAGGTAGATCATCTTCCAAAATAAACTGTTCCTTACGCTCTCTTAATGTTGGGTCAGGGATCGGAACAGAAGATATTAAGCCACGAGTATATGGATGAAGTGTATGACTAAAAAGCTCATCTTTTGATGATAGCTCGACAACTTCCCCCATATACATGACGGCGATTCGATCACTTATATATTTAACTGCCGGAATACCATGTGCGATGAAAATATAGGTTAAATTAAATCTTTTTTGTAAATCCATTAATAAATTTAAGATTTGTGCTTGAATAGAAACATCTAAAGCTGAAACAGGCTCATCACAAATGATTAATTTCGGTTTTAAAGCTAGTGCACGAGCAATCCCGATTCTTTGCCTTTGCCCACCACTAAATTCATGGGGATATCGTCCGGAGAATGATCGGTCTAACCCAACTGTTTCCATTAATTCATAAACAGTTTGCTCTAATTCCTTTCCTTTTGCTACTTTATGAGTTCGAAGTGGTTCTGCAATAATATCAAATACTCTCATTCTAGGATTAAGTGAGGAAAATGGATCTTGAAATACCATTTGGATATCTTTTCTTATTTTTTGCATTCCTCGTTCTGATAGTTTCGTAATATCAGATCCGTCAAAAATGATTTTTCCCTCTGTAGGCTCAAGCAATCGTAAAATAGTATTTCCAGTTGTCGATTTTCCACATCCTGATTCGCCTACTATCCCTAATGTTTCTCCTTTTTTTACAATTAAATCAATTCCATCCACTGCTTTTACATACTGCTTTGTTTTTCCAAAAAAACCTGTAGAAATAGGAAAATATTTTTTTAACCCTTCAATTTCTAATAGGGTTTCATGCTCTTTTTTCGTATCATCGTTGGTGGTAACAGTCATAGATTAATCACCTCTTCGTCACTATGAAGCCAACATCTTACTTCAGAACCATCTTTAGCTTGAACTAATGAAGGTTCTTGTTTTCTACAGATATCCATCGCATAAGGACAGCGCGGATGAAACTTACATCCAACAGGCAATTCAGAAGGAATTGGTACATTTCCTTCAATCGATTCTAATTGATCCTTTAATTGATGTATTTTTGGTGTACTATTTAGTAATCCCTTTGTATAAGGATGCTTTGGATTCTTAAAAATGTTAAAAACATTATCTTGCTCTACAATTTGACCAGCATACATGACAATCACTCGATCTACCATTTCTGCTACTACACCTAAATCATGAGTAATCATAATAATGGATGTTCCATATTCTTCACTTAATTTTTTCATTAGCTTTAAAATTTGCGCTTGAATGGTAACATCAAGAGCAGTTGTCGGCTCATCCGCTATTAGTAATTGTGGATTACAGGATAATGCCATTGCGATCATGACCCTTTGCCTCATTCCTCCGCTAAGTAGGTGTGGAAATGAAAAATAGTGTTTTTCCGCTCTCGGGATTCCTACCTTTTTTAACATTTCGATTGCTTTCTTTTTCGCTTCTTTCTTATCTACATTTTGATGGAGTCGAATCGCCTCTGATATTTGACTTCCGACAGTAAACACTGGATTTAAGGAAGTTAATGGCTCTTGAAATATCATTGAAATTTTATTGCCTCTTAATTGCCGCATTTCCCGCTTGGAGTACTTTAATAAATTTTTTCCATCAAACAGTATTTCCCCACCAACAATTTTTCCAGGTTCACTAACCAATTGTAGAAGAGAAAGAGACGTTACACTTTTTCCACATCCTGATTCACCGACAATACCAACGGTTTCTCCTTTTCCCACTGAAAAGGAAACACCATTTACAGAAGCAACCGTTCCACTGTCTGTAAAGAAATGTGTTTGTAAATCCTTCACTTCTAATAGTGTTTGAGTTTTAGCCATGTTATTACCCCCTTCCTATTTTCTTCCTTGTGTTCGTGGATCTAATACATCACGAAGCCAATCACCTAAAAAGATAATTCCAAGAACGGTAATTGTTATGGCAATTCCAGGGAAGGTTGCTAGCCACCAGTTCGTAGCTAGATAATTCCTACCATCCGTCAACATTCCTCCCCATGAAACAGTTGGGGGCTGTATTCCTAATCCTAGAAAGCTTAAGGAAGCTTCTAAGATGATGGTTGTAGCAACACTTAAAGTCGAAATAACGATAAAAGAGGAAATAATATTAGGAAATATATGCTTTAACATAATCGTTGCATTTTTTGTCCCGATGGACTTTGATGCCTTTACAAACTCCCTCTCTTTAATACTTAGTACCTCACCCCTTACTACCCTTGCATATGTAACCCAGTTGGTAAATCCAATAACGACAATAAGAACCATGATACTAGGTTCAAATACAGCTAGAACAACTAAAATAAATAGAATACTTGGTATCGCAAGGAAGGAATCCACGATTCTCATTAAGATATTATCGATTACTCCACCATAATATCCTGCCAAAATTCCAACTAAGATGCCGATGATACCCGCTAAAATAACTGAAAAAATTCCTACTAACAATGACACTCGAGTCCCATATATAATTCTACTTAAAATGTCTCTCCCTAAATTGTCTGTTCCAAGTAGATAAGTCGTAGACCCTCCGTCCAACCAAGCAGGCGGCTTCAGCATGTCTCCTAAATTATTTGCAGCAGGGTTATGTGGAGCTAAAATATTTGCAAAAATAGCAATAAACACTACAGCAAAGACAATGATGAATCCCATTGTGCCTGTTTTACTTTGGAGTAATAATTTTATTAAACGAAAAAAATGGTTATGTTTCGTATTTGCTACCGGTTTATTTACTTTAACAACCTGATCCTGATTCACATTTACTTCCACATCTTCACCCCCTATGAATAATTAATTCTTGGATCAAGTAAACGATAAATGAGGTCGGTTATGAGGTTAATTAAAATAACTAGAATAGCAATAACGAAAACCGCCGCTTGTACGACTGCCATATCCCTACCATTGACCGCTTGAACTAATAATTGCCCTAGTCCAGGCCATGAAAAGACAGTTTCGGTAATTAATGCACCACTTACTAAATGGGTTACTTGTAATGAGGTAATCGTTACAACTGGAATCAGTGAATTTCGAAAGGCATGTTTGTAAACAACCAGTGTATCACTTACCCCTTTACTCTTTGCTGTCCGGATATAATCCTGGTTTAAAATGTCTAACATGCTTGAACGAACTAACCTTGTCATTTCAGCCGCTACCCCAGTTCCTAGAGTAATAGCTGGCAGTATTAAATGAGCCCATGTTCCCCTGCCTGAAACCGGAAATATTTGATTGTTTACGGCTAACATGAGAATAAGCATTATTCCAAGCCAAAAACTCGGCATTGCCTTTCCTAAAACAGAGCCCCCTGTAATGAATAGATCTACAAAGCTATTTCTCTTTTGTGCTGAAAAAATCCCTAATGGGATGGCAATAATTATGGCAATCAACATAGAAGCAGCTGCTAGCTCAAAAGTAGCGGGAAGCCGTTCTAATACTAATGGCAAAGCTTCTTGATGATAGCGAAACGATGTTCCAAAATTCCCCTGAATTAAATCACCGATAAAATGAAAATATTGATATAAAAATGGTTGATTAAGTCCAAGTGCTGTTCTCAACGCTTCTCGATCAGCTTCAGAAGCATCTTCTGGCAACATTAAAGCAACCGGGTCACCAGCTAGATAAACTAAAACGAATACGACAAATGTAATAATAAATAAAACTGGTATAATTTGTAGCAATCTCTTCACCAGATACTTCTTCAATTCTTAGTCTCCTTTCAGAAACGGGACTAGCTTTTCTTTCCCAGTCCCGTTCATTTTCATCTCCCAAACAACTTACTTCAAAGAAATATCCGAAAAATTAATTACTTCATCTAACCTTGTTTGGAATGTAACCCGATCTGAAACTCCATAGTTAGCATTTTGTTGGAATAAGAAAATATGTGGTCTCTCCTCAGCAACAATGGATTGAATTTCTTGATACTGTCTGATTCGTTCCTCTTCATTCAAGTTTCTTCCGGCATCATGAAAAAGCTTTTCTACCTCCTGATTGTAATAATCGGTTTGTCCTGCTGCACGATCTTTTGTATAGTGAACCAATGAATAAGAAGCATCCAACAACCCATCTGCCAAGCCAATCATCAACAATTCTTTATTGGAGTTTGAATTATATTCATCTAAATACGCGCTAGACTCAAGTAACTTTAAATTAACTTTAATACCCGCCTCACCTAACATACTCGCTACTAATTGAGCCACCTCTCCATCAAGTGGGTATCTTCCTTTCGGTGCTGTTAATGTAATCTCTAGTCCGTTCTTATAACCAGCTTCCGCTAATAATTTTTTTGCCTTGTCAAGATCATATTCATACGTGTTATATAAGTCTGGATTAGAACCAACTACCCCTTCAGGTACACGTGTTCGAACAGGGACTCCTGTCCCTTTTAGAACAGAATCAACAATTGCCTTTTCATTTATAGCTAAGTCAATCGCTTCCCTTACTTTTGGGTCAGAAGTAGCAAACCCCTTTGTTGTTCTAACAACTAAAAGCATGACACGAGTTGTATCTCCATTTAACAGTGACACACCCTCTTCTCCATTTACACGGTCCCATTCATTCGGTGGAATATCCGTTGCAATATCTACTCCCCCAGTTAGTAATTCCCCGACTCGAGTAGAGCTCTCAGGTATTGCTCTCACAATGACTTCCTTCCATTTCGGTGCTCCACCAAAATAATCCGTAAATCCTTCTAAAACAACTCGATCATCACGATCCCATTTAACAAATTTATAGGGGCCAGAACCGATTGGTTTCTTTAAAAACTCATCCATCCCTACTTTTTCGATATATTTTTTCGGCATGATATCTGCGCCACTTTTGGCTAAAAGTCTTAATAATGTAGGCATAGGACCATCCGTTATAATTTCAAAATTCAAGTCATCAATAACATTTATCTTTGAAAGCTGTGTAAAATACGGAAATTCCTTTAATGTCTGATCCTTCATCACTCGTTCAAGACTATATTTGACATCTTCAGCAGTTAAAGAATCCCCATTATGAAATTTTACTCCTTCCTTTAACTTAAACTTCCATGTTACTTCATCTACATTTTTGTATGATTCCACTAGTTCTTGTTGAATTTCCATTTTATCGTCCCTATTGAATAATCGACTATACATGTTCCTAAACACACGATCACCGGTTGTACTTAACGAATTTTGCGGATCTAATGTCGTAATATCAGCACTTTGTGCTAAAATTAATGTAGTTTTGTCTTTCCCCTTTTTTCCATTACTACTTTCCCCTGTAGAAGATTTGCTACTACATCCAGCAATCATGAATGCCATAATAATACAAGCCACAAGAACGAACCTAAAAGACTTTTTCATAATTTTCCCCCTTTACCATTGTTAATTTTTAAAATTTCAGACTATTTTTCATCTAAAATTATTAATAACTGCGGCTGTAACCTTAATTCCTTGAATATAATCATCAATGAATATATTCTCATTCGGCGCATGATAATTAGATTGGAGATTGGCGACACCTATTTGTACTGCTGGAATATTTGTATTTTTTAACATTTTATACATTGGACTTGATCCAGCTAAATTGCGCAAAATAACAGGTGGTTCTTGATAAACTTCATCCATGCTTTTAAGAACAGTATTTACAAATGGATGATTAGGATCTGTATTAAATGGATGCAAACCATGTGCTTGCTTAATCTCAATATCGGTAAATCCATGTTTATCTAAGTGATTTCTTAACAATTGTGCAATTTTCTCGGGTGATTGATTGGGGACTAAACGAAAATCTAATTTTACCCTTGCAATTGATGGTAGTACGGTTTTTGACCCTTCACCGATATATCCTGACTCAATTCCACATATTGTGCATGTCGGGTCCGCTGTCAAACTTTCCTTTAATGCATCTCCTGATACATTTTTCAAAAATTTAGATATTCCGTATAATTTCTTTGTAGCTTCCTCATCATAAATCATCGATCCAATAAACTTTTTGTCTAAATCACTCAATGGGACGATATCGTCATAAAATCCTTCAATTAATATTTCTTCTTGTTCATTTTTCAATGTACTCAATGCCCAAATGAGCCTCCAAGCTGGATTCTCAATAATTGCTGCTTCTGAAGAATGTAAGTCCATATCGGCTCCCTTACAAGTTAACTCAACATAACATATCCCTTTCACACCTAATCCAATATGTGGACGTTTACTTTCAACTTCTCTCGAACCACCTTCCCAAATGATTCCATTTGTTTTTAGTTTGTTAGGATGCTCTTTCGCAAAAAATTCCAAATGTGGACTTCCTACTTCTTCCTCTCCCTCAAAGATAAATTTAAGATTGATAGGTACTTTTCCATATATTTGTTGATAGGCATGTACAGCACATATTCGAGCAATCAGGTTTCCTTTATTATCCGCAACCCCCCTTGCAAAAATTTTCCCTTCTCTTATGCTGGCTTCAAATGGAGGGCTTTTCCAATGATCAATTGGGTCTTCAGGCTGTACATCATAATGATTATAGAATGTGAGTGTTTTATTATGACCTTCTTCTAGTTCGCCATAAATAATCGGATAGCCATCTGTTGTTATTTCTTCAACCTCAACATTGATCATATTTAGAAATCTTTTTACAAGCTCTTTCATTTCTACCATTCCCCGATTTTGGGCAGATACGCTAGGTTGATTACATGCTTCGATTAACCAATCAAGATACATATCAGCATGATCTTCAATGTACCGAAAAACTTTTTCCATTCGAGCTTCATCCTTTCAAGGTTTGGGATAAATAAGTTAAAATATAAAAATATAATATTATAACTTTATATTTTATGAGTACAAATTAGACCTTATATCACTAAAGTCTAATTTCAATATAATATCTCGATTTTTCTTGTCTAATAATGAATCTTGAATATTCAATAATTTTCTGATCCTCTGTATGCGTAAACCTCTCTATCTTCCTTATATATCTACTAAGCTTTTCAAAATCCGAGGAGTACCAGATACCATAAATGGAAGCACAAGAACCGTCCCTATTTAGATGCAAATACCTTTCCAACACCTAAGACCTTTTCAATGACGATCATTAATATAATGGTCAATATAATCATGATGCTTGAGATAGACGTAATAATAGGGTCGTATTGGTATTGCATATACGTATAGATTCTTACTGGTAGGGTTACAACATCCGTACTAACGATAAATAAGGCTACAGTCAAATCATCAAAGGAGGTAATAAAAGCAAAGATACAGCCCGCAATCACCCCGGATTTGATCATTGGTAGGGTAATGTGGAAAAATACCTTCCAAGAACCCGCTCCTAGATTCATAGCAGCTCGTTCAATGGAACGGTCAAAATCTACTAAACTAGCAACGACTAAACGTAGCACAAAAGGAACAGTTAAAATGATATGTCCAATTATCAAGGCAAGCGGACTGGCAGCAAGACCAATCCATGAATAATATTGAAGAAGTGCGACCCCAAACACGACGGACGGAATTAAAAGTGGTGAACCGACTAACTGTACAATTGCTTCTTTTCCCTTGAATTGATTTCTTACAATTGCAAGTGATGCTAAAGTGCCGATAACTGTTGAAAATATTGCCGTTCCTAGTGCGACTACAATACTCAAAATAAACGATTGCATAAATTCAGGATGATTGATTAATTCGGTGTACCAGCGTAATGTCAAACCCTTTGGTGGAAACGTAATATATTCTGTCTTCGTCAAGGATGAAAATAAAACAACGACAATAGGTGCCAGTAAAAATAGATATACGATGATACAAAATGTATTTAACGTAAGTTTTGGAAGTTTTTTTCTCATTGAATAGCCACTCCTTTTTCAGAATAAGCTAATATTCTACTATAGATAATGATCGTAATAATGGCTAAAAAGATGAGAAGGAAACCAATTGCTGAACCATATGGCCAATTCAACATCACAGCCGTTTGTTCATAGGTTAAATAAGACATTACTTTTACTTGGGGTCCACCAAGAATGGCTGGTGTGACAAATGAGCTAACACTTAAGCTAAATACCATCACTGAACCAGCAAAGATTCCTGGTAAAGTTAGCGGCAACATGACTGAAAAAAAGGTTCTTGCAGAACTTGCTCCAAGATTTTGCGATGCCCTAATGACAGACGGATCTATTCTCTCAAGAGATCCCATAATCGTTAACACCATATAAGGAAACAACACATGAATCATCCCTAAAATAACGCTGAATTCTGTATAAAGTAAGGTAAGTGGTTGATTTATAATCCCTAAATCCATCAATGTATTATTAATGACTCCTTTATTAGAAAGAATAATGACCCAACCATAAGAGCGGATGACCATACTTATTAATAATGGCGATAATACGATAAGAGTTAAGAAGTTTTTTAATCTCCCTTTAACCTTTGAGATTTGGTAGGCAACTGGATAGGATATGATGATTGTGATGAATGTCGTTAGTAGCGCAATTTTCACAGTTCGCCATAATACGCTTAAATAAAAGGAATCAGTCAGGAATTTTATATAATTTTGAAACGTCCATTCATTTCCAATTCCACTATTCGCATCAAAGGTTTTGAAGCTAGTCACAAATAGAAAAACTAACGGAACTAAAAAGAAAAAGATAAAGATAAGCAGTGTAGGTAATAGTAATAACCAAATATCAAGTTTTTTCCTGAAATTTTTCTTCTTTTTTTGCTGTATTAACAATGATTGATCTGGATTCGTTGCGATTTCTCCTTGCATCGTCTCAACTCACCTCTTTTGAAGGTAATAAGTCCTCAGGCTCCCAATAGGTATAAACATTCTCTCCCTCTTCAATATGATGGGGATTCAACTCTGTATTTGAAATATCTGCAATGAGTTTTTTCTCTTTCACATTTAAAATATATCTTGTTTTTGAACCAAGGAATATTTTCCTTTCGACTCTTGTCTGGAAGCTATTGCCACCTTCCTCCTGTGATATTTTGATCCTTTCCGGTCGAATAAAGAAACTCATTTCCTTATTTCCAGAGGTTTGAACAGGCACAAACTGTTCATTGCCGTAAAAGCTAATTTTACATACATTATTTTCAAAGGTTTCGAGAACATTCCCTTGTACTTGGTTTACTTCACCAATAAATTTCGATACAAAATCCGTTTTTGGATGATTATAAATGGTTGTGGGATCATCGACTTGTTCAATGCATCCTTCATTCATTACAGCAATGCGATCAGATATAGCAAGTGCCTCCTCCTGATCATGAGTAACGAATATCGTAGTAATCTTTACCTGTTTCTGGATTGTCACAATTTCTTCTCTCATTTCTTGGCGGAGCTTCGCGTCGAGATTACTTAAAGGCTCATCTAGAAGAAGCACCTTTGGTTTAACGACCAATGCTCTTGCCAACGAAACACGCTGCTGCTGTCCCCCTGATAATTCCCTTGGGTAACGATTCTCATAGGCAGACAATCTAACCATTTCTAATGCTTCTGCTACTCGAATTTTGATTTCATTATTTGGAACCTTACGGAGCTTTAATCCATAGGCTACATTATTAAATACGGTCATATGGGGAAATAGAGCATAATTTTGAAAAACCATGCCCATTTCCCTTTTATTTGGCGGAAGTAAGTGAACAGGTGCCCCATCCACCATGATTCTTCCTCCGTCAACATCCAAAAAACCTGCAATCATATTTAAGGTCGTTGTTTTCCCACATCCAGATGGTCCTAGGAATGATATGAGCTCACCTTGCTGAATATCTAAACTTAGCTGTTTAACAACCTCAACTTGATTGAAACTTTTAACAATATCCTGCAAACTTAAATAACTCATCTAATCACCTCTTCATTAATGCGAGATTTCAATTTCTTTATTGGCTCTTTCCGTCCATTCCGCACGCTTTTCATTGACAAGCTTCCAATTTACTTTGATTAATTTGTCAATTTCCTCCTGGCCATATGGAATCTTCTTTGTGATCTCTCCTTCTAGTTTCACATTTTTATTAACGGGACCATCAAATAGCGCTTGTGAAAAATCCTTTTGAACCTCTTCACTTAATACATAATTTACAAATTTTTGTGCTAAATCATTATTAGGTGCATTCTTTACGACACTTATGGTTGACATCAATGCAATCGCACCTTCCTCAGGTACAACATATTCAATCGGGAAACCTGTGTCCTGCAATGTATACACCCGACTACTTCCCCACGCACTCGCTACTGTTTGTCCCTGTAAGAAGTAGTTAGATACATCGGCTGTTTTATCAAACGTTACGGCATTCTTTGCGATTTTTTTCAGAGCTTCAAAGCCCGGCTCTATATCTTCTTCACTTCCTCCATTAGCTTTTGCTGCCATGATGAGCAAGTGGACACCATAAGTATTTGCAATCGATGGTAATACTAAATTCCCTTTAAATTTGGAGTCTGCTAAATCATTCCATGATTTCAATGGCTCCCATCCGTTTTTCTCAAATAGTTCTTTGTTATAGGCAAGCCCTGTTGAGATAATTCCAAAGCCAATCCCAATATTATCTTCATCTTTTGCTATGTCATAAACATGTTCCATATTCGTAACTACTTTTTCATCTAATGGTGCTAAAAGTCCAAAGGCTTTTGCTTGTGCTTGTGGTCCATCATCTAAAAAAGCAACATCGATCTGTGGGTGATCCTTTTGTGCTTGAAGCTTTGATAATGTATCAACCGAGCTTCCGGTTATATACTTAACTTTTACACCATACTTCTTCTCAAATTTTGGAATAACTGATTCCTTCATTTTTTTCTCATAACTACCACCATAAGCCGCTAAAACTAACGTTTTGTCACTACCGTTACCTTCATTCGCTTTATTTCCTGTTTTGTTCCCACATGCTGACATGATCATAAGGAAAAGGCAAATGAATAATACAAAGAATTGTTTTTTCAACTTATTTCCCCCTTGTTCAATTTGTTATAAAACCAAATAACATCTACTAAAATCCATCTCTATTGTGACAATTCTGAAATTTTATCCCCTTAAGATTTTAATCATATAATCTTTGAGAATAAAATTTCTTATTGGGAATACATAAAAGGTGAAAAACCAATATAGTGAACGGTAATACTTCAACAATGCTTTAAATTTTGAGAATGTCTAAGAGGATAATAAGGGGTAATATCTAATTCCAATTTTTCATTAAGAGCCAACTTAGCTGCTAGGTTACCAACGAATGGTCCCATCGTTAAACCGGATGCACCGAGTCCATTGGCAATGATTAATCCATTTACTGCCGGTATATGTCCTAATAAAGGAAGAATATCTGCACTAATGGGTCTAAATCCAACCCTTACTTCATGCAATGTACTATTTGAAAGACCAGGTGCTACAAATAAGGCTTCTTCAATAACTTCCTTTACACCGGCTGCAGTTACACGATAATCAAAACCAGAACCCGATTCTCTCGTTGCTCCTACAACTATTCTCGAATCTTCAAAACTAACAAGATAGTGACTACTTTGCGGAAGGATAACTGGCCAATTGGAGGTATCTTGATCTGGAAGCTTTAAATGAACGATTTGTCCGCGCTGTGGCTCAACCTGCAGTCCAATTCCATACGGTTCTAACATTTCAGATATCCAGGCTCCCGCTGTTAGTACTACTGCATCAGCAGATAAAACCTCACCATTCACATGAACTCCAGTTACTTTTTCATTCACGATTTCGAGGCTGGCCAATCCGGTATATAATTGTGCACCATGCTTTTCTGCACCTCTTTTTAAAGCATCCCTCAATAATCTCCCGTCAACTCGAGCTGCACCTGATACATAGACAGCTTTAAGATCTTCATTTAAAGGTGGGAAAAGTTCACGGGCTTCTCTACCTGATAAACGCCTAACCTCGCCGACCTCTGGTGTTTCCAATTGGCGTGTTCTAGCCGTTTGTTCAATCACATTTAGTTCTTCATCGTCATTACTAACAGCAAGTGCACCTACTAATCCATAGCCTATATTGCTCTCTCCATCTTCTTTAAGTTGAGAAACTAGTTTTGGATAGTAACATGCTCCAGCATTTGCAAGAGTATACCAATCCTTATTATTTACGCTACTAATCCATGGACAAACGATTCCAGCACCTGCTGCTGTTGCTTGCCCATCATGAAGTCTATCAACTAAAAATACTTCAGCACCCTTTTTTGCCAAGTGGTAAGCTGTACTTGAACCAACAATTCCCGAACCGATTACAATAATTTTCATAAGTTCATATCATCCCCTTCTTAATCAAAATTTACTAAACTAAAGTTATAAAGTTATAATATTATATTCTTTTAAAATAAAAATTATATGTAAAATAACAAGATATTTTTTAAAGCTTTACTTCGATATAATACCTGGATTTCTCTTGCCTAATAATAAACCTTGAGTATTCAATAATTTGCTGATCCTCTGTATGTGTAAACCTCTCTAATACAAATAGCTGCTCGCCTTTAGGTATGTTTAAAAGGGCTGCTTCATACTCATCTGCAATAATGGTAGAGAAAAAGATTTTGGCTTTCTCTAATTTCAACCCATATTTATTCGTAAAAACATTATAGAAAAGGTCATCTTCTATCATTGTTTCTGTGAGACCTGGAAATAGGGAACTTGGAATATAGGTATATTCAATTCCTACTGGCGTCTCTTCTTCAATTTTTAATCTGTGAATTTTATAAACTTTTTCTTTCGCATTGATTTCAAGCATCTTACCAATTTTCACACCAGCTTCTTCTTCCTTGAATGACAATGATTTATGGGGATGGTGTTTTGATTCATCCGCTTCATTCCGGAGTGACACTAGCTGGTATATATCTTTATCCTCTCTTTTACTGACAAAAGTCCCTTTTGCTCTTTGACGATAGAGAACTCCTTTGTTTACCAGATCATGAATCGCCCTTTTTACCGTAATGCTACTTACTTGAAATTGGGACGATAGCTCCTTTTCTGTTGGTAACTGAAAACCTGGTTCCCATTCACCAGAAATGATTTTTTCTTCTAGGTAATCCTTTACTTGATGATATAAAGGTGTAGGTAAATTCTTGTTTACTTTCATGTAATTCTCCTTAAATTGTTATAATATTATATCTTTTCTTTCCACAATTTAAGTTTACTATCATTTAACTTAAACGCCTAGATAATTTATTTTTTAAAGTATAACAGCAATAAAAAATATAAGCAATATAGTTTTTAGTTAATTTTAAATATTTAGTAATTATACATTACTTTAAAGGATTGATGTGTTTCTTTTTTTTGATGATTTGCACTTTTTAATTTTAGGGGGAGTTTCTCAACGGTAAAAAATAGAAATATACTAAAATTTATTCTTAACGTATATGTAATTATTTTTTTATAAAATAATTGAGTTACAGTAACATTTCCAAACAATAAAAATTAATCTATTACTTTATTATTTTATTAAACTGCAAATACGAATAAGACAAAATCTTCCATACATATAGTTTAGGAACATAGTGGAAGGTGGTATGACAGGATGACTTTAGCGAAGCTTACTCTTCAGGAGCTTGTAGCATTCCACGGAGAATCTGTGGGAAGAAATACAGCATTTAATTACATTGATCTTTTAGAAAACTCAAAAACGCCATTTATTTTTGTTGAAAAAGGAAAGAATAAAAAATTCAATGTTATTGGCGGTTTTAAATATGTAGATGGAATTAGATGTTTACAAAAAGAGAAGCGATTTCTTTGCTTAGTATTAGATTCATTTCCTTCGGCAAAGGATAGAAAAATTGCAACTTTACAAAGATGTCTAGCTCTTAATGAAAAAGTAATTTACAAAGAAATTTTGATTCATGAACTGATTCATAAGTTCAAAATGGATGAGTCTTCAATATCTAAAACATTGGGCATAGATGCGAAAAAGATTCAAAAATACATGTTTAAACAGATAATCCCAAAAACATACTATGACCGAGCAAATACCATGGGGATAAAAGGATTCATTCAGGCAATATATTTAAATAAACAATACACGGATTTCGAAAAACAACTTTTAACTGAATTAATCTTACATCCAATTGAAACTAAACGGTTTAAGCTAGAACATAAACGAATCTATAATAAATATCGTAAACAATATCCTTTATTCGATGATTTTTGTGAAGCAAAAAAGCAAGTGATGGATGCAGTTCTATTAGAAGATGCGACACAAAAACATTGGAGTAGTATTCCACACCCCTCAATCCCTTTGGACTTAGATTCTACTTTTCGAAGCGCACATGGAAGAACTCATTAAGATTATTAAAAGACGGCTCCTTTAATTTCGGCTATCCAAACGAAATAAAAAAAATCAAAAGCCCCAAAGAGATTTCTCTCTATGAAGCTTTCCTTTCCTCCCTATCTATCTATTAAACTTTCGACAAAATCTTAGGAATACCATGCACCAAAAATGGAAGCAGGAGAACCGTCCCTATGATTTTTCTGATAAACTAGTAAATGGGGATAAGTTACGCTCATATATTTTAGGGGGTTTTACTTTGAAAAAAATATGTTTATTCCTTCTAGGATGCCTATTTATACTTGCTTTAACCGCATGCAGTTCGGAGTCAAAGACTGCAAAGACTGATGAATCTCAGCACAGCAAAAAAGAAGTGAATGAAAAAAAGAAGAGACGAAGGTCGATATTTTAAATGAAACATTCGCGGCATGGAAAGGTACAACTGGAGCAGTTTGGGTCAATTATTCTGCCGAACTAAAAAACACTGGAAATGTGTCGGCTAGGATTGATGATATAGTAGTAGATTTTCTAGACGGTGATGAAAAGAGTCTACAAACCGCACCTATGATTTCTCCAATACCGGATATCATTCCACCTAATGAAACTGCATATATTACTGAGTCCATAACATTAGAAACAGTCAAGGATCCCGCAGAATTAAAGAATACCCAAATTAATATTGAATCTAGCAAAACCGATGACGAACCAATGATGCTAGAAACCGATAATATAGAATTATCTAAAGGAAAACATTCAGATATTCAAATGCCTTATCTTGTGACAGGAACTGTTACAAATCCCCACTCTGAAAAGGCAGAGAATATTCTTATTTCTGCAGCATTGTATAATGATAAAGATGAGTTACTAGGTGTTTTAAAAAGGACATTAGATATAAGCTTAGATCCTAATGGCTCTGAGAAATTTGAATTAAATTATCCTGAATTACCTGATGAAATTAGCGGAAAAGTATCAAAGGTGAAGGTAAAAGCCTATAATTCTTCCTATTAATATGTTGATAGATCTCCTATGGTCTAACTTTTTTAATGGGAAATGACTGAACGTTGTAGTAGACCTAAAGATTAATACAAACAGAAAGCTCCATAGAGATTGTTCTCTCCATGGAGCTTTCTATTTATTTTAGTCAATGCTAAACAGCATTCCCTCTCCGAAGCAAAAGAACCGTCCCTATGCTTCCTCAATATTCATCCGGTCGATGATTATGTCGTTTCCGTTTTTTCTGAATAGGAACAGATCGTTTTGTTTGAAATCCATTTTTTGGATCACATAGCCTGTGAAATCGAAGTCATTTACTTGTAGTGTATTTGTTAAGTTATAGACACCATTCTTTCCTACGGCGATATTTAGGTCTGATGATGCTGCATATATGGGTTCTGGAAAAATGTTCAATAGGGATAAATCATTAGCATCAAACATATGTGTTTTTGAGATCACTAGATTCTTATCTTCTAATAGGATAATTGGTGCATCTAGTGGGTCTCTGTCTAAATCTGGATAACGATTATTTGTATTATCCACTGCAGTTAGTTTATCTCCATCAATGGAATATTTATAGATATTACTCTTAGCCCATCCTGCGTTCCAACCATATTGGTACCAGTAATAGAACTGTTTATTATCCTTTGAAAAAACCATTGATCCTATGCCTTCGATTTTTGGGATATCAATGGGTTGATAAGTATCCGCGTTCAAGACAATTAATTTAGGTGCCCATGACCCATCCACCACAAAAATCTTATGATCATGCGCATATACATGACGTGGACCGCTATTATCTTGAGTATCCACTACTTCATAAGTTAAATTGGTTTCAATTGCATTTGTGGATGGATTATATATCGAAAGTAAATACTTCGTGCTTTTATTAACAATATAAAGTTTAGAGCCATCCTCAGATAGTGATAATCCTGAAGGCTCATAATTTAATGGCACAACTTTCGTTTTCTTATTCTCATAATTGATCGTTATTAGCTGACGTTTCTTTTTATCAATCATATAGATATAGGGCTTATTGGGATCTATAATACTATCCTCCATACTTACGCCACTTAACTTTATTGACTCTTCTTTTGATACAATATAATTTAATGTTTTTTTAACTCGAGGCGAAGAAATCCCGTCAGAGCCTTTTTTGAAATTATAAATCTTCCAACCGTTAGCTGTTTTTTTCAAGGAGTAAAGCCCATTTTCATTTAAATTCTCAAGTTCTACTAATTTCCCATCTGAGTTCTTAACGTTCGGAATAGGTGCATTAGAAATTAAAATGTCTGCATAGCGATCAGACAGGAATAAAACATCCGCTTTTATGCTTTTACTACTATCCTGTAAAACAAGTTGACTATTATTCTGAATTTGCTTCTTAATATCTCCAATCATTTCAATTCCTGAGGCATAAAAATAGCCACTTCCATAAGAATCAAATACATTGGTTAAACGTGACGCTTCAAAATCAGTTGATGTATATGTATTATTAACATCTTTCAAATAATTCGTTACAACATTTTTTACTTCTTGATTGGATGCTATATTAGGTTTTTCTTGAGCAAGAGTTCGATAAATCATCACTACTGCTTGTCCACGAGTAGCTGGATTTTCCGGTTTAAATGACCCATCTTCGAATCCTCTTATAATTTTTAGCGAAGCTGCTTGATTAATTTCATTTACAAAAGTAGTCTTACTGGAAACATCTGAAAACGATTGATTAGTAGTTTTCGGAAAGCTTACTGTTCCATTAAATGCACGAACAAGCATGGCAGCAATCTGCCCACGAGTAATATTATTATCAGGCTTGAATGTACCATCAGTATTTCCCAAGATGATTCCAAGCTCACTAGCTGTATTCACATAATCGGCATACCATTGACTTGGAATTACATCACTAAACTTCTGTTTCTCTTTTTGTGGTTGAATCCCCATTGCATTTAATAATAATTTAGCAAATTGGGCACGCGTCACATTCTGATTTGGCTTAAAGCTCATTGCTCCTGTTTTCGGATCAACGAACCCATCAATCGTATCAGAAGCTAAAAAATCACTGATCTCATCGAAACCAGAACTACCACTTCTCATATCCGAGATCGTATAACTCTTTGTAGCTGCTTGTACATGTTCAAATAAAAATAGATTGAATAAACAAATCCCAGCTACAAATAAACTGCTGAATTTTAAAAACTTTTTCATACATTTCCACCTTTTCCTTTTACTCCAAATATAAATTATAGTTGAAGTTTGAAAGCGATACACCATGATAAATATGGGCTTAAAGCCATTTACTGGGGAAAACCTTTAAAAAATTATTCAGAACGTAAAGGAAACTTGACGTAAAGCTAACTTTACAGTAAAATAATTCCAAAGAGGTGATGGTGGTTGAAAAATAAGGTACCTGAATACCGAAAAAAATATGGCTATTCCCAAGACAGATTAGCAGAAAAATTAAGGGTATCTAGGCAAACCATTATTTCAATTGAGAAGGGGAAATATAACCCCTCCCTCCCCTTAGCAATGATAATGGCAGAATTATTTGAAACAAATGTAGAAAGCCTATTTTTTTTAGAAGAAGAAGATTATAAGTGAAGGATTTTAAAAACTAGGAGGATTGCCAGATGCATTATTCAAGAATACCCTTCTTCATACTAGGTATGCTCTTTTTAATGATGGCTGGATTTTTGATACTGGCTAGTATTAAAGCAAACACTGCTCCTTCAACTATGATATTTATTCAACTAGCAATGGCGATTATGAGTTTTTGTTTATCCTACTTATATCCTCAGTTCAAACAAAAGGACGAACGGATGAAACTCATTAGGCAAAAAGGAATGTTTGCTTCTTTTGTTGCAATGCTGATCTATTTAATTGTCTTTAATATGGGGACCCAATTCGATTTTATTATACTAACTGCAAATGAGATGCTTCATCTATTGTCCGCATTATTAATTAGCACCTTATTTATTTCCTTTGTTATATATTCAAAGATTTATTGATAAGTGTTCGGAGAGATGAATATAAGGGAGAGATGACTTGATGGAAAAATATATTATATTAGCAGTTATTATTATTGGGTTTTTACTATCATTGATTATCACTCGTAAAAATAAGGACGAAAATAACTCCTTATCCCAAAAACGCGTTATGAAGCTAATGGGGCTTTTTGCAATGGTATTTATACTTGTAGTCATTTTTGTTGTATCTGTTAGTTAAAAATATTGATTTCTTATTTTGTGGATTCATAGTAATTTTTCACCTTACAAATATAAAAAGGTAGAGTTATAGTAAAAATCCCTTGCTTTAATGGCAAGGAATTTTCTTTAATAATTGTTTTTAAGACTTGTATCAATGAAGAACAAGGATTTAGAACAAGATTAAATACGAATCACACAATTATGCTCCGCTGCTTCCATTATACCTAACACTACTTTCAACGAAGAGAGAGCGTCTGATCCGCTAACAAGTGGTTCTTTGTCTAAACGAACACAATCAATGAATGCATCAATGACACCTGTGTTTGTTTGGTTATCATTTGTTTGAATGGATTCAAGCTTATAGTTAATCCTTTCTCCTTCTTTTGTTATCACTTCAATTTGGTTTTCAGGGCTGTTGTATATTTTAATAATTCCTTTTTCACAATAAAGCGTCGTACTATTATCCTCTTCGCCATAATATGTCCATGAAAAAGAGGCTGTACCAAGTCGTCCTTGCTTTGTTTTTAAAATACAGACGATGTTGTCACATACCTCAATTGGCTTGCCGTTTTCATCAACTTTATCGAGAGCACCTTGAAAGGCGCTAACTTGTTCGACTTCATCGTCTAATAAATAGTGTAGTAAATCAATTTTGTGGATCCCTAAATCACCTGCTACACCAAGGCCAGAGCGATCCTTTTTAAAAAACCAAGTCGATCTTGTTTTATTTACTCCCCACTGCTCTGGTCCTTGATGCCCAAATGTCGTTCTAAAGGTGAGCACATTGCCAAATTCTTTGCTGGCAATCATTTCTTTAGCCTTTTGATGGGCACGAGTGAAGCGTTGATTATGATCTATCATTAATTTGTTACCTGTTTTTCTTTGTGCTTCAACGATTTCGTTAGCATGTTCCATCGTTAATGATATTGGTTTTTCACATAATACATGCTTACCATTAAGTAAAGCCTTTGTAGAAAATATATGATGATTTTCATTCGATGAGCAATCACTTATTATTTGTATAGAAGGATCGAGTAATAGCTCGTCAACAGTTTCTGCTACCCTTCCACCGAAGATGGTAGCAAGATTTTCTGCTCGCTCAATATTTCTATCATAAAATATGATTTCTTTTACAAATGGATTCGCTTTATATTCTGGTGCATGGCGCAATTTGGCTATTGAACCACAGCCTATAATCCCCACTTTAAAATCCAAGTGAATACCTCCCTATTCTCTCTTTTGGAAGACAACTGCTACAATGATGATCAATCCTTTTACAAAGCCTTGAAGATGTGGAGATACATTCATTAAGTTCATCATATTATTAAGAATTCCTAAAATAAGCACACCAAAAAATGTGCCAAGAATTTTCCCCTTCCCACCAGTCATTCTTGTGCCCCCAATAATAACGGCAGCAATTGCATCTAGCTCATAAGACACCCCTGAGCTTGAGGATGAGATAGAATTTAGACGGGAGGTTTCAATAACGGCAGCAACACTTACTAATAAGCCTACCAAGCTGTATACAGCTAGTTTTACACGATCAACACGAATGGCGGAAAGAGTAGCTGCTTTCTCATTACTGCCTATAGCATAAACATAGCGACCAAACCTTGTTTTGTGCATTAATACATAGACAAGTACGGTCATAACGAGAAAAATAATGATTGGATAATCGATAATCCAAAGATCACTATTGGCAATAGCAGTAAATCCAGATACTTTCCCTGAAATACTTCCGCCATTTGCTATATATAGGGCAATTGAACGTGCAGCAGCCATCATCCCTAAAGTAGCAATAAACGATGCAATCCTTCCTTTTGCCACCATTAATCCGTTCAAAAAACCAGCAAAAGAACCAACGATACATGCAGTTAATATAGCAACGAAAATACTACCTGAAGCATTTAATGCTAAAACGGAAATGACACCAACTAAGACGAGGACGGATCCAACCGATAAGTCGATTCCACCGGAGAGCATCACAACAGTCATTCCTAATGAAATGATACCTATAATAGAAACTTGCATTAATATATTCATTTGATTATTAATATCTAAGAATCTAGGACTCATTATCGATGCAGCAATAAAAATAATGATGAAGGCAATAATTACACTATAATCTGTCCATAGCCATGAGAAACGATTGCTTGCTTTCGATGATTTTGGTTGTGGATTTGATTCCTTTAATTCAGTATTAACCATTATGAAGGACCTCCCTTTTCGATCCAGTTGCATAACTCATAATTTCATCTTCTGTAGCTTGTTCACCAGTAAAGCGAGCCGTTATTTCCCCTTGATACATCACATGAATGGTATGACAGAGCTTTAAAATTTCTGGAGCTTCTGAGGATAAGATAATAATCCCTTTTCCTTGCTCGGCTAATTCAACAATATGCTGGTAAATCTCTCGTTTAGCACCGACGTCTATCCCTTGTGTTGGGTTATCAAAAATAATGATCTCCGTATCAACTTCTAGCCATTTAGCGATAATTACTTTTTGTTGATTTCCGCCACTCAACTTATCAATGGTAATCCGTGGATTGTGTACTTTTATGTTTAATTTCCTTTTATAAAATTCAAATTTACTCTTTTCTTTCCCTTCATGAATAAACCCCGATTTTTCAAAATGCCCTAAAGAAGAGAGGCTCATATTATGAATCACACTTAAATCTTTTATAATCGCATTTTCTTTTCTATCTTTTGGAACAAGACCAATTCCTGCGATTAATGCTTTTCGTGGATGATCTATTTTTACAACCCGCCTATTAACCTTAATCTCACCCGAGTATTTTTTTCGATAACCAAATAAGCTTTCAAATAACTCTGTCCTTCCATCTCCAGCCAGTCCAGTAAACCCAACGATTTCACCTTTCCGGACAGTAAAATGAATATTTTTAAATAGTCCTTCACTGCTCAAATTACTCACTTCGAGTACAGATGGACCAAATGTATGCTTTCTTGTAAAGCGCTCTTCTGAAATTTCCTTACCGACCATGAGTTTGGTAATTGTCTCTATACTCTCATTTTCCATATCGCCATTCCCAACTACTTCCCCATCCCGCAGTACGGTATAACGATTACAAATCTCTTTCACTTCCTTCAGTTTATGGGAAATATAGATGATGGAAACACCTGAGTTCTTAAGATTTCTCATCTTTGCAAATAACCGTTCTACCTCATGTTCTGCCAATGCTGATGTTGGTTCGTCCATAATAATTAGTTTCGATTTATGTAAGAGTGCTTTGGATATTTCTATCAATTGTTTGTAGGAAGTATCCAGATTTCGTACATACTCCTTCGGATGAATATCCACACCTAATAACGCTAAAATGTCACTTGTTTGGTTACACATTTCTTCTACCTTTAAAAATCCAAATTTATTTCGCAGCTCTGATCCTAAAAACAGATTTTCATAGACTCGTAAATCAGAAACGACATTTAATTCTTGGTGAATAAAACTGATTCCATACTGCTGTGACACACGTGGGTTTGTAAGTTTCACTTCATTCCCATTTATAATGATGGATCCAACATCTGGTTTGAGCACTCCACCTAGTATATTCATCAAAGTGGATTTCCCAGCGCCATTTTCACCTAATAATGCATGAATTTCACCACTCTCGACTTGCAAAGAAACCTTCTTTAAAACGGATACACCGTTAAATGATTTTTCGATATTTTTCATCGCTATGAAAGGATTGGCAGACATTTCTTCATCTCTCCTTTGTAGGGAAAAGGGGAAATACAACAACTATTCGACAGCTATTGTATTTCCGAATACTAATTTAAAGTTAGAAATTAAAACTTTGAATCTGGATCATAGTGCTCATCAACATTTTCTTTTGTCACTTGAGTGGCTTCTTTTACGACCATTTTTTCTTCTGGGTCTTCCCCTTTAGCTAATGTTGCTGCAATTTTCACTGCATCCTCAACCATCGTAGGTGAATATAAGAAGGTTGCTGAAATAAGTCCGCCATCCTTGATGTTTTCAAAAACTTCCTTGCCACCACCGGCACCAGTTACAAATTGAATATCTTTACGACCGGCTTCTTTAATGGCTTGGAGGACACCTAGTGCCATTCCATCATCCTGTGTAAAAACTGCATCAATTTGAGAATGAGCTTGTAAAATATTCTGCATTACTTCTAATGATTTTTCCGTTGAGAAGTCGCCACTCTGGGAGGCAATAATTTCAATTCCACTTTCACTCTCCATTGCTTCTTTAAATCCAGCTCCACGCTGCTCTGTCACGGAGCTTGGCGGACCTGTAATCTCTACAACTTTTCCTTTGCCTTTTAACTGCTCAATAAAATACTTTCCTGCATTTACACCAATTCCTTCATTATCACCTTTTACCACAACTGTTGCTGCATCGTTTTCTAATTCTCGGTCGACAATGACTAATGGAATACCCGCATCTTTTATTTTCTGACCTACTGGAGTCAGAGCAGCTGATTCAATTGGGAGCATGACAATGACATCCACTTTTTGTGAAATCAAATCATCAATATCATTTGCTTGTTTATTAGGATCTGCTGCATTCGTCATTACATAGTTAATTCCTTCACTTTTCTTGAGTTCCTTTGCTTGTTTTTCAGCATTATCAATGAGTGCTCCCATCCACCCATGTGTGGCAGATGGTAACGAAATACCGATTGTTAACTTATCGTCTCCATCTATCTTACTACTACTTCCTTTTTCACTACTACAAGCTACCAAGACAAAAGCAGCTAATAAGCCTATACATAAAACTAGTAACTTTTTCAATACATTCACCCCTTTGTTTTGTATAAAGCTCCCCCTTGAATGTAATCGATTACATTTTAAGGCCAGCGCTCTGATATGAAATCAATATTTTATAACAGAGCGCTAGTCTTAATCACTGCTTATCCTGATGTAGACTCGCGTATAACTAATTCATGATCTAAAATAACACTTTCAACCTCTTTGCCTTGTATTTTATTGATCAACATTTCGGCAGCTATCTTTCCCATTTTATACATTGGTTGGGCAATGGTAGTAAGTGTAGGATGGGTCATATTGGAAAAATCAATTTTGTCGAAGCCGACGATTGCTATATCATTCGGTACATGCAATCCATTTGCGTTTATTTCTTTAAGCGCTCCGATTGCTAACAGATCTGATACAGCAAAAATAGCCGTAGGTCTATCTTTTAAATTCAAAATTTTTTTCATTGCCTGTTGGCCGTATTCAAAACCTAATTGCTGTGTATGGTAGATATAATCGTCATTCACAGTTATCCCATGTTCTTTTAAAGCCTTTAGGTAACCCATTTTACGTTGTCTGGCATATAAATATTTTTCATCTGAATTAATCAAAGCAATTTTTGTATGACCAATTTTAATTAAATGCTTTACGGCCCGGTATGCAGCTTCTTCACTATCAATGGTCACATATGGAATAAGACTATTCTCCGCATATTCACTGCATTGAATAATGGCATGCCTTTTAGCTAACTTTGTTAATGCTTCCATATCTACAGCTGGATCCATCGAAATAATACCATCAGCCATTTTTTTTCTAACTAAATCAAAATAAATATTCTCTCTTTCCGGATTGGAATCTGTTTCGCATAGAAGAATATTATAACTTTTACCAATTGCTGTGCTTTCAATCCCTTTAATAATTTCTAAATAGAACGGATTTGAAATTTTTGGAATTAACACGAGTAGTAATCGACTTTCAGAGTTTCTTAAATTCCTACCTAACATACTAGGCTCATAATTTAATTTTTTAATTGCTTCTTCTACTTTAATTCTTGTTTTACTTTTTACAGTACTCTGTCCATTTAATACTCTTGAAACGGTAGCTACTGATACCCCTGCTTCTTTAGCAACCTGCTTGATGTTTGCCATCTTGATCCTACTTTCTATGTCCTTACAAGTTTTTGTAATCGATTTCATTTTCATGATATTATGAACAGAATTATCTGTCAATACAAAAAATTCATACAGAAAAACATTGATTATATTCAATAATTTATATATGGTTATAAATGTAATGGATTACAAATCAGTATATTCTGAACTTTTTTTATAGAAGGAGGGCTTTCTTTGAAATTAGGTGTTTTTACAGTTTTATTCTCCGATATGCCATTTGATGACATGTTAGACTATGTTTCTTCTAAAGGTGTGGAAGCTATTGAGTTGGGGACAGGGGGCTATCCGGGTAATGCACACTGTAATGTGGATATGTTATTAACGAATCCCCAGGCTTTACAACAGTTTAAGCAAAAGGTTGAAGAGCATGGATTAGTGATTAGTGCATTAAGCTGTCATGCCAACCCACTACATCCACAAAAAAAGATTGCTGAACCGGCAAATCAATTATTAGAAAAAACAATCCTTCTTGCTTCTGAACTAGGAGTGCCTGTTGTTAATACCTTTTCGGGATGCCCAGGCGATCATGAGCATGCCCTCTATCCCAACTGGCCCGTCACACCATGGCCCCATGATTTTCAAGAAATTTTAAAATGGCAATGGGAAAAGAAGCTGATTCCGTATTGGAAAGAAAAAAATGACTTTGCAGTGGCTCATAATGTAAAAATAGGCTTAGAGCTTCATGGAGGATTTTCTGTGCATACACCAAATACCATGCTGCGGTTAAGAGAGGCATGTGGTCCTGCAATTGGCGCCAACCTTGATCCAAGTCATATGTGGTGGCAAGGTATTGACCCAATAGAAGCCATTAAAATACTTGGTCGTGAGAATGCTATTCACCATTTTCATGCGAAAGATACAATTATCGATCAAAATAATATGAATAGAAACGGACTTACAGACATGACAGACTACTCGGAAATGCGTGATCGCGCATGGTATTTTAGAACCGTTGGCTTTGGTCATGATGTAAAAACATGGGCTGATATTGTTAGTGCGTTAAGGCTGATGAATTACGATTATGTTATTAGTATTGAGCATGAGGACGGGTTGATGTCCATTAATGAAGGATTTACAAAAGCTGTTGAAAACTTAAAACCTATTATGGTTAAAGAGTCCATTACAGAGATGTGGTGGACATAAATCTTGAAGGAATCTTTTCAGCACTCTGGGACAACGGAACCGACCCCCTGTCCCAACAAGTTCCTTAATTTGACACAAAATTAATAAAGGATGAAATATTCGTTTTAAATAGATAAAAGTGAAATTAGGCAGAAAGTAGTTTGTAATTTAGCTTTTCTTTTCTAGTTTTTGGTAGGCCGGTCTCTTGAATAATGTAATCAGAAAGAGTATATTGGAGGTGTAAAAACTATAATTTTTTAGGAGATGCATGAGATGAAAGCATTAAGATGGCATAACCAAAAAGATTTACGATTAGAAAATATCGAAGAGCCTCAAGCTCTAGAAGGCAAAGTAAAATTAAAGGTAGAATGGTGCGGAATTTGCGGCAGTGATTTACATGAATATACAGCTGGTCCAATCTTCATCCCTACTGAAACACATCCATTAAGTGGAGATAAAGCTCCAATTGTTATGGGCCACGAATTTTCTGGACAAGTTGTTGAAGTAGGTGAAGGTGTGACAACTGTACAAGTTGGCGACCGTGTTACTGTTGAACCGATTTATGCTTGTGGTGAGTGTGAAGCGTGTAAAAAAGGAAAATATAATCTTTGCGATAAAATGGGATTTTATGGTCTTGCTGGAGGCGGCGGTGGATTTTCAGAATATGCAGCTGTACCAGCTGAAATGATTCATAAATTACCAGAAACAGTATCATTTGAACAAGGTGCACTTGTTGAACCATCTGCAGTGGCACTTCATGCTGTTCGCCAAAGTAAACTAAAAGTCGGCGACAAAGCCGCAGTTTTCGGTACAGGACCTATCGGCTTACTGGTTATTGAAGCACTGAAAGCTTCTGGTGCATCAGAAATCTATGCTGTCGAGTTATCCGAGATTCGTCAACAAAAAGCGGCAGAGCTTGGCGCAATCGTGATTGATCCTAAAGAATATGACGCTGTTGAAGAAATTTACAAACGTACCAATGGCGGTGTTGATGTAGCTTATGAAGTAACTGGTGTCCCACCTGTTCTGAAACAAGCAATCAACGCTACTAAAATTGATGGTGAAACAATGGTTGTTAGTATTTTCGAAAAAGAAGCACCTATCCACCCTCATGATATCGTCATGAAAGAACGCTCTTTAACTGGTATTATTGGATACCGTGACGTATTCCCAGCTGTTATCAGCTTAATGGCTCAAGGCTATTTCCCTGCTGACAAACTAGTATCAAAACGTATTAAACTTGATGAAGTAATCGAAGAAGGATTTGAAGGCTTATTAAAGGAAAGAGACCAAGTAAAAATCCTTGTTAAAGCCGAATAAATGGCAAAACCAGATTTCTATGAAAATAGGAATCTGGTTTTCCTGTTATAACCTTACTATTTTGGGACAACGGAACCGACCCTTTGTCCCTCCCTTTTTAACGACTTGTGTATCCAGCATCAGCATGTATGACTGTTCCGGTTACGTAAGAGGATTGGTCTGAGGCTAGCCATAGGCTTGCTTGGGCAATTTCTTCTGGTTGACCGAATCTGCCTAGTAGACTGAGTTGGGGTGCGAATTCTTCTTCTGTTTGTCCTGTTTCTATCAAGGCACCTCTTAGCATAGGAGTATCGATTGCTCCTGGTGCTACTGAATTGACGCGGATATTTTTATCACCGTTTTCTAGTGCAGCTACCTTTGTCATTCCTACGACTCCATGTTTAGCAGCTACATAGGCAATATTATTCGGTTGAGGACGGAAACCACTTACAGATGAAATATTAACAATACTTCCGCCTTGTCCTTGTTTAATCATTTGTTGTAATTCATATTTCATACATAGTGCTGTTCCTGTAAGATCAACAGCGATTAGCTTATTCCAATAATCTTCATCAAATTCTGCTGCAGGGGCATTATCTGGTGTTAATGCGGCATTATTGACAGCTACATCAAGACGTCCATACTTTTCAACGGTTTTCGCCACCATATTTTGTACCTGATCTGATTTAGAAATATCAACTTTTATAAAATAGGCAGTTCCTCCATTTGCTTCAATTTCAGATACTGCTGCTTGTCCTTTTTCTTCATTAAAATCTGCTACTACTACTTTAGCTTTTGCTTCCGCAAAAAGTTTAGCTGTAGCAAGGCCCATCCCCATTGCTGCACCGGTTACTATCGCTACTTTACCGTCTAATACTGGAAATGTCATTTCAATCACCTATCCTTAGATTTTATGTTATACATAATTCCCTAAAGTTCTATTTTTACAATTAAAATGATTGAGCATTTACTTTCCTTCGAAAGCATTTAGCCCATCATTTCATCGTTTGCATAGAATCCTAGGATCAATTATGATGAAACAAATCAAGCATAGAATATTTATATAATAGCTTCAATATGCAATACTTAATGATATGTACGATAACCAACAGATTATTTGAATTTGTACACTAAAGTTTTCTAAGGAGTTATGTATGTCTGTTCAATATCCTGATAAACGAGTAAAAAGAACAAAAGAAAATTTCAGATCAACATTATTATCTTTAATGGAAGAAAAAAACTTTTCTGAGATTACCATTACAGAGATTGTAAAAGCCGCTGATTACAATCGTGGAACTTTTTATGCCCATTATAAAAGTAAGGAAGATGTACTTGAAGAGATAATTGATGAGATGTTTGAAAAAATGACGGAGGCTTTTCGTAAGCCCTACCTTCAATTATCTGTTGTGGATCTCGAAGAACTATCATCCCATTCAATTGTATTATTCTACCACTTTCTAGAAAACAAAAAGTTCTATAAACTGATGCTGAGTTCAAAAGTAAATGTTAATTTTAGAGAAAAAATGATTAAAAAGTTAGTTCAATTATTTAGAGAAGACTATTCCGAATTCACCTATACTGAGGTAGATCCCGAAATTAATATCAAGCTTTTTAATACGTATCAGGTACATGGTATTATTGGTTTAATTTTAGAATGGATTGATCATGATTTTCCCTACTCTCCTGCGTATATGGGCGATCAATTAATACATATATTAAGTTTTTACATGAAGAAAGTAGTTATTAATAAGGTAGATGATTGAATTTCATTAGTATGATCCCTACTAGCTCAGCGCTTTTTGGAAAACTAAAAGCCTATTCTTCGATAAAAACCAAAGAATAGGCGTTCAATATTTATAAAGGATTAAGATTTAATAAATGTATATATCAGGACAAGTGTTGAGAATATTTAATATCTATGATCTCATTCCTTCATATAATTAACGATCACATCTGCAAGCTTTTTATTACTATCCCATCCATGCACATTTGCATAGGTCTCCTTTAATTTACTATAGTTCGGATGGATGATTAGACTTTCTTTGTTATTGATTTGGTCAATAATATCTTCTACATGATTAAACGTAAATGGATCTAATAATTTTTCTAAATCCTCATACGCTCCTCTGGCATCTCTATATTTTTCTTCGTCATTTATATAAAGTAGTATGTTCCGATTGATCGGTAAAACATCAAAGATAATCGAAGAAAAATCGCTAATGAGACAATCCGTGATTAATAATAATTCTTGGGTTTCGATATCTCCTGAAGGGATAATGATATTATCAATCGCTAAATTTTGCTTTTCCATTGAGTGTAATTTAGCAATCACGACATATTCATTCCCAATTTCAGCCGCTAATTTTCTAAGATTAATCAAGTAATTAAAATCTGGGTATTTATTTTTAAAATTATAGTCTCTCCATGTAGGTGCATATAAAATAACCTTTTTCTCATTGGAGATTTGTAATTTCTGTTTTATTTCTTCCTTTAGTACTTGATTATTATCGTTGTCCTTCAGCCATTGCACCCTTGGATAGCCATAGTTGAGGATTTTATCACTAGAAATAGAAAAGGCACTCTTAAATTTATTTTTTCCGCCTTCCGAATCAGCTAAAAGATAATCCCATTTCGCCACATCTTTTTTCTTGTTTCGCTTATGGTTCCGATTATATTTAGAAACAAACTTTTCATGGCTATCAAAAAACAGCTTTTTATAGGGAGTTCCATGCCAAAGCTGAAGCCATAAAGCGTCTTCCTTCTTATAAAATGCTAAGGGGGTCCAGCTTTCAGTTATAAAAACCTTTGCCTCGCCAAGGGCTTTCCAAAATTCTGCACTCTTCGGTTTGATTCGGTATTCTAGAGGTACCGCTTCATCTTTCGTAACATAATTAATGTTCAATTCCGGATATCTTTCCTTTAAATAATCAAAAAAGTATTTAGAATTACCCGTATAACGATAATCAAAACCTAAAAATAGGACCGTATTGCTTTGAACGGGAGACGACTGATATTTCTTTTTTATTTTTTCTAGATGATATAATCGTCTTTTTTTATTTAATTTACTTTCCTTCAATTTGTTTATATAAAAATGGATATCAATCATGTTTTTTAAGCTGCGATACAGTTTATAATAACGATTTAATTTTCCTTTTTTCTGTAATTTCCTTACTAGCATAATCGTCTTAATTTTATTATCCATAATCAATTTATTATGAAAGTATAGCTGATTAAATAAGACAATCTTCTCAGGGATATAATAGGTTTTATTTCGGTTATTTAATAGCTCAACTGTACTTTTCACCATTTGTTTTCGGTATTTTTTTGGTATCCGTTTTTCTGAATATAGCTGCGCTCTGTAAAAAAGATATTTATAAACCATATAAAAAGACTCTTCATGTCTTGGGCTAAAAATAGTTAATGATCTGGAAACTGCTGCAAGATAATCATTCATATGCACGGTAGTATGGTAGTTTGTTTTTGTAGTAGAGCTAGGATTAATCCTAACTTTATAAAATGGATTACTGACGATACCAATCATATTGGCATTTTGAACTACATTTATATAAAACTCCAGATCTTCATAAATATAGCCTTCTCCATAACGAATATGATTTTTTTCCAAAAAGTCCTTTTTGTATAATTTATTAACGGTAAAATACGATTCTGCTTGAAATAGCATTTCACATTGATCCATCTCTAACCATTCTTCAATTAGGAATAGATCATTATTAACATATACTTCTCCTCTATCACTATAGAGATACGTCCAATCACAGAGTACAAAATCACAATCTCTTAGCTTTGCCTTTTTGTACATAACCTCCAACGTATTTTCATCAAGCACATCATCACTATCTAAAAAGAAGATGTATTCCCCTTTAGCCTCTTGTACTCCTCTATTTCGTGCAGCTCCTTGTCTTTGATTTTGAGACTGCTGTAAAACCTTTATCATCCTGTTTTCTTTACTATGAAAACCTTTTATCACATCTACAGTATTATCTTCAGAACAATCGTCCACACAAATAATTTCTATTTTCCCATTAAAGGTTTGATGATTGATTGAATCCAATGCGTCAGCTATTAAATCTTCAGAATTATATGTCGGAATAATCACCGAAATATCATACATTAATATAAACCCTCACTTCTAGAACTCTATTTAGTAAACATGATCGATTCTTCATCATAGTTCTTTACTTTTTGACCATATTTTATTTCTTGTTTATTTCGTTTGAACAAACCTGTTAATTTATTCATCACTCTTACGTAATAATTAAATTCGTTCAATTTATGTATAAGACCATTTTTAGACAAGTAAAATTCAATGTTAAGACGATGTAGTGGCAGGAATATTTCAAATCCCGCATGTTTAAAGTCTCTAACGGTAACTCCCCATATTTTTATATCCTTTTTAATCTCTCTCTTGGGGCATTTCTTTAATTTTTTTCCTATTTTTATATAGATACAATCATTTTCTGTCAAACTATCGAATTCGGAACTATGGTAACCCTCTATTTTTATCCCCAATCCTACATAGGTTTTCTTTTTGATAATTATTTTATCGGAACGATGATTCTTAGAAATACTTACTCTCTTTAAAGGCCATCCATTTCTTTTTAGCGATATTAAAAATTCTTTAAAGTAATGATTCATCTTTTGTTCAAGAATGATACGATCATCCACATACCTGATGATATTGATGAAGGATACGATGAATTTTTCTCTTTCCTCTTCGTTTAAGGAAGTCATAAATATTTTTGAGTTTTTCTTATATAGATATAGCTTAATATGATATACCAACAAATACTGAATATATGGTATGACCGTTCCAAACTTAGCCAATGACAAATCAATCAACTTCTTATAGCCGTTGTCTAACAAGTTAAACCTAGCCATATTCCCCCATGATTCATCTACTAATGAATGTCCGTTATCTTCTCTTCTATAATAATAGGCAGTGTCTGTTACTACCCCATAATCGTTATTTTCTATTAAATAACGATTGAAAGACAGGGCATCTTCCCAATAAGAGATAGATGTAACAAAGCTGAATTGATTGTTTTCGTATAATTTCTTTTTTATAAAAACTCCACCGGCATAATAATGAATAGCAGAGTACTCTTCTAAAATGTTAATGATTCGATCACCTTTACGAAAGCGATAATTGAGTGCATGCTCTTTTATCACACCTTTTGAATCAACATACTTAATTGGTAAAATTGCCAAATCTACAGGATATTCACTAAAAAAATGATCGACCTTTTCGAGAGCATTCAGTTCCAACGTGTCATCTGCATCTAAAAATCCGATATAATCTGAATGTTCCGACACCATTTTACATCCTAAATTTCTTGCAGCACCAGGTCCGTTATTGTCTGTTTCTACATATTTAATATGATTAGGATATCTTTCTTTGTATTGTTTACAAATAAGAGAACTATTATCTGTACTTCCATCATTAATAATAATCAATTCTATATTTTCTCGAAAATCTAATGTTTGATTGATCACACTATCAATTGCCTGATTGAGATAATCCATTTTATTAAAAACAGGCATGATGATTGCAAAACTCCCCAAATTTCTCCCTCCTCTTATTCTAGTATAAAAAAATCTTATCTATAATAACATACCAAATTGTCGAATTTTGTATAAAAACGTAATAATTATTAACCAAATTAATATACTCAAAGGAAACAGTTAAATCAACCCATAAATATTACAAAAATTATCTAATTATCATAAATTTGAAAGGGGATTAATTGGTTATATTTCCTTTTTGCTATCCGCTTTTTGTTCAAACTGAAAGAGGACAATGATGACAGTCGAAACCTGATATCTATAAAAGGAAAGGATCTTAATTGTTTCTATCTTATTTCCACATGAAATATTTTTGTTTGTACATCCATTTGATTAATTCTGTATTGTGTTTTCTCCCAACAAACGCAAAATAGGATATTTTATAAACTATCAAGAAGTAAGTTGTCGTATATACTTTTAACTTTTAGGAGGAATATAAAGTTTCATGTAGAAATATCTAGAAAGAGAGGAAGGTTAAAATAGGACTATAATAAATACATATATTGTATTTTATGGTAAAACATAAACATTCAAAATTGGGGGATAACAAGTGAAAATTTGGATTGCTGTTCTTAGTATCATTGGGGGTATATCTGGAATTATTTCAGGATTTTTAGTTACTGCAGGTGGAACAATATTTGGAGAAAGTGATATGGCTAATGATGGGGCTGCAGTATTTTGGTTAAGTATATTAGCCATATTTGTAGGCTTTTTGTCTTGGGCGCCAAAACCTGCAGTTAGAAAAATATGCGGCATTTTATTAATTATTTTTTCTATTTATGGATTTTTCATTAATGGATTATTTTTTACTTTTGCATTTATCTTTTTAATGATTGCAGGATGTTTAGCTTTATTTATGAAACCTAAAAAGAAAAATAATGATATTACTGCTTAAGCATGCTTGGCCCTTCTTAATTAGGAAGGGTCTATTCATTTTATACATTTTTTTAATAGATTATAAATACAGAATTGCAAAAGTTTAAGCAATCCCTTTGTCCCCAACACTAGTTCCTATTGATTAATACTAAAGAGCCTGCTGATCTAGCAATTCCTTTAACTTCAATCGATTTAGTCGTTGTAAAAAAACATTACTAATATTCCAAAGCTATTTTCTCATGTATACAAATATACTCATACTCTGTAAGATATCATTCACTTTTGGAATATAAATCTTTTAGTAGTAAAATATCAGCTTCATAAAATCAAGTAGATTTGTTGAATGCTATATAGAAAATACCCCCATTAAAAATCACTTTTTGATATTTAATCATAACTTTACACCCCACTATATAGTTATCTAAAACTCAATGCAATTACTTGCCCATTTTTTATCCAAACTACAAACAATAGGCTTTAATTTCCCTTTTTTTAGTTATCCGATCTATCCACTCATAACCTGATTACCAAAACACGAATAGCTTTATTAGAGGATTGGGAATTTTTTTATGTATTCTAACAGTACAAGGAATTCATTCAATTTATCGCGATTCTTTTTTATTATTCTCAATTTTGATTTAAAAGTACAATAAAAAGCTCTGTAGAGATCACTCTACAGAGCCTTCCATCATTTTATTTGTCTATCAATCTTTTAACAAAATTTCAGGTAGTGTCAAGCACAATTCCCTAAAAATTCTTCATTAATTATAATACAATATTTAAAAGAGATTGATTTACCAAATTATTGAATAGTTACATTACCAGATTGAATGTTACCAGATGCATCTTTTGCACCAGTTGAAGAAATTACATCTCCTACTGCAACATCAGCACCAGCACCTAAAGTGATTGTAAGAACCTTTTTATCATTATCCCAAGAATAAACAGGATTTGTACCTAAAGTTTTTCCAGTCACTTGAACATTTACACTTGAAGTATTCGCGATTGCTTCATCAAATGTCAATACTAATGTTGAATTATTAATAGCTGCTTCAGCATTCACTCCACCTGCAGTTTTATCTGTTCCAGAAGAAACAGTTGCTAAAGTAGTACCAGTTGCTCCGTTATCAAGGACAGCTTCAATTCCTGTAACAGCTTTTTTAGCATTTACAGCTGTAATAACAGTATTCAAAGTATCAGTGATTGCGTAAGTTCCACCAGCAGGAGTTTCACCAGCTAAATCTACAACTAAAACCTTACCAATACTGTCATAAGCAATTGATGCAGTTGTATTTGTTGTATCTGTATCAACTAGTTTAATTGTCACATCATTACCATCTGTACCAACTTGAGTAGCAGTGAATTTAATACCTTGAATTGTTACACCAGCTTTTGCACCAGGAACAGCAGCTTTTGATGCTTGGTATTTAGCAGAACTTAAAACAGGTGCAGTTGTATCAGGCGCTACATTATTAGTAATATCAAAATAAGGAGTTTTACCTGGTACATATTGTACTGTATCACCAATATTTAATTCAGCTTCAAAGTTTGGTAGTGTTGCAACAACTCCACTGATATATAAGCTGCTATCAGTGTATGAAAGAGTATGTTTCTTACCGTTAATTTCTAATGTTACTTTGTGATTTGCCTTATCAACATCTGTTACTAATCCAGAATAAGCTTTTCCATCAACTAACTCACCCTTGCTTGTGAAAGTTCCAGTTAATGATGCTGGATCAGTAGTTGGTAATACAACCCCTGCACGTGAACCTACAGCTGTTACATATGCTGTTGATCCTTCCTTAGCTTTAATTCTAACAGAAGCTTCTGTATCACTTGTTGAAATAGTTTTAGTAATTGATTCTTTACCATCTGGAGCTATTTCAGTTCCATCAGGTAAAACTAGAGTTCCAGCTCCAGCACTTACATTAAATGTAACGCTTGTTGCATCAGATGCACGACGTGGTTTACCATTTTGGTCAACTAGCTTATAAACAAATTCAATGTAATCATTACCATCAGCTAATGCTGATTTTACAGGTTTACCATCTGCTCCTAGAGCTACTAATTGTGCAGAATATGTTACTTTCTCTACAAAATAAGTAATGTCTGAAGTAGCTTGTAAATCATTTTTATCTAATTCGTTTTTAGTAGCACCGTTATCAACAAATACAACAGGTGTTACATAATCATTAGCAGTATCACCTGCAACAGTAAATGTTGCTTGACCATCTTTATTTACAGAAACTTCATAGTAAATTTTTCCGTTTATTGTTTGTCCTGGTAATGAATTCCCATCTGAATCTAATAGGTAGAAGTTACCTTTTATACCAGCTTTATCAATTGCAACTTTTACTTTTGAATCTACAGATACCGGTTTACCATCTTTATCAGTATAAGTAACTTTGTAGTCACGACCACCAGTTTCTTTTGAATTCAAGTATTTTGCTGCTTCTTTATTTCCTAACGCTTCTAATTTTAATCCAAGAGAATGTTTTAATTCAAATGTAACTTTAGAAGCTTTAGCTTGAAGTGCTCTTGCAGAATATTCAGCATTATATTCTGTTGCTTGATCTCCATCTTGACCAGCGAGAACGGTACCTTCGTACACAATTGGAGTTACAGAAGCATCTTTACCAGATAAAACTAAGTTAGCTTTACCATTAGCATCAAGTTTAACTGCTATTACAGCCTTACCACCTGTAGTTACTTCATGTGGATAATCAGCTGTAGTAGTTGTAACATTTCCATTTGAATTTAACACATAAGTAGATACACCTTGTGCTGAAACTCCTTTGGTAACTTTGTCAGGAGTTACATTTAAGTTTTCTTCAAATGCAACAAATACATATTTACCAGCATTTTTGCTTGAATTAATTTCATAAACTTTATTAGAACCGTTAACTAAAGTAGTTGCTTCAGTAATATCTTTAACAGTTAATTGCTTAGCAGCTGCCCAGTAAACTGTTCCAGTTGAGAACTTAGTACGGTCACCAGTTGCATATGCAGTTACAGTATCTGTTGTATTTGCATAACGCGTGTAAGTGTAAGTAGCTATACCTTCTTCATTAGTAGTTGCTTCAACAACTTGTGGAGCATTTAATGTTTGATTGCTTCCAGTAACGTTGAATGTAACAGGAATACCCGCTTTTGAATCTCCCTCTTTAACAGTAACTTGAGCTTTAACTGTTACTTCTTGACCAAGTACACCTTGGATTGATTTTTCTACTACATTAACCCCAGTAGGAATTACTGCAGAAACACCTTTAAATTTACCTAGTGTTTTGTCACCAGATTTAACAGTGTATAGTTTTCCACCTTCTTGAGCAGAAGTTGTAAGAACTACAGTTTTATCATCTGTTTGTTTAACAACTGCATTGGATACAGTTAAACCTTCGATAGAGAACTTAAGAGCTTTAACATCTTCAACCTTCTCTTTGAAAGTTACTTCAACAGTTGTATTGTTAGTTGCTTAAAAGCAACCAAAAAAATCCAGATCACATCCTCGAACAAAGCCTATGCCCCACAAGGACTTTGGAAGAAACCATCCCGTCCTCCATAGTTGCTCAATGCAAAAAAACGAGAAAGTTTCTCCATCAATAGGAAATCAATACAGACCTAATCATGAGAAAATTCATAGAAAAATTGAGTTGCTGGGCAATCCTTTTCCCCAAACCACACAATTGCCCCCAACAAAAAAAGCCGAACAATTTGATACATCACATGCAATCCCCTCAATCCCCAATGTCCCCCATCAAAAATAGTACTAGGAAAAAAAGAATTGTAGAGCAAAAAAGCTACCTTTTCTGTGAAAAGTAAGGGTTTTTCCCAACCAGCACGGCACCATTATGTTATTTGTCTTCTTCTTAAAGAAAAATAACCAATTATATTCCTTTAATAGTAATATATTCATAGGGAGGTTGATAAGATTTATGATGAAGGATATTATTGAAAAACTATTTAGTTGATATAAGAAGGAACATCGAAGCTTTACTCACCAATGCCTTTAGAGCCTGAATATAAAAAATGGGATTTTAAAAACCAGATGGATCGCTTTGAAACTGCTTTTAGTTAGATAGATCAAGGTTTTAACCAGAAGTAAGTGGAAGAATTCTATAATTTATTGAAAGAGGTTTTGAACAATGAGTGAGGATCATTTTGCTAGATTAAAAGAAATTACTAATAAGGTATTTCCGAATGAGATTAATTTATTAACAAATTATGATGGCTGGGAAGATTCGATAGATTTGCGAGGAAAGAACTTAAAGGTATCCATAATAGAAGAGAATTCTGAATTTGATTATAAATTAAGGTTTTCAGATGAAAGAGGTTTAAATGTGATAATCCCCTGTTTGGGAATAGAATATTTAAATGAATATAGAAATGGCGATCATATCATTATTGAAATCTATTCATATATCTATGAAGGAATTGCACGAATAACGATTAAAGGTGAAGAAATAACCATCCAACACTCTGATAAAGATAAGGATTACTCCGTATTAATAAACCAAGCAAAAGCATGCCAAATTTGTACTGCCATGAAAGAAGTCGAAGCTATAATTGGGTATAATAACGGAAATCTCGATGCAGACATCATGTTCATTGCAGAAGCACCTGGACCAAAAGGAGCCGATGTAACAGGAATTCCTTTACAAGGGGATGCTACGGGGAATAATTTTGACAAACTTTTATCTTTTACTCGTTGGAAACGTTCAGACATTTATATAACAAATGCAGTTTTGTGCTGTCCGACGGATGATACTGGAAAGGTTAGAAAGCCTACCAAACATGAAATCCAAAATTGTCACCCATATCTCGCTAGAATAATAGATTTGGTTAATCCAAAGGTGATCGTTACTTTAGGAAAGAAAGCATTAGAAGCACTAAAGTCAATTGAAAATCATCAAATAATACTTAAAGAGGATGTAGCTTCATATACAAAATGGAATAATAGGTGGGTCTACCCCCTTTATCATCCGAGTCCACAAGTAATTAACACGAAAACTAGAACCATGGAACAACAAAGGACAGATTTTAAACAACTAGAGCATAATTATCATAAGAGAATTATAAAGGGATTAGATCCCATCAGTTATCAAAAAAAGGAAATGTAACCGTTAAACAATACAAATAAGGAATTTTAAAAGGATAAAACCCATACCCCTTCTATTCAAAAGCACTGGCTGTTTCGATTTTTCTATTTGTTTTTTTTTTCGCAAGGGGAGAAGGGGGATGGGAAGCAAAGCCATGGGACGACTAGATTTGTTATCCCCTCTGAAGGGGAAGAGGATGGGGACATAGGGAAAATGATTCCATCCGATTGGATGAATAGGTCAAAAAGACTGCAAAAGGTTTTCCACTTCATAATCGTATCCATACTTCCTGAAAAACTCGATTAGTGCCACTTCAAATAGTTCTCTTTGTTTAATATTCCGCTCATTGCAAAATGTCACCGCCATGTCCTGTAAAGCCTCTGACAATTGAATCGTTTTTCCATTTGCTTTACCTGGAATAATGTATCGGGGCAATGTATCCGTATTAGTTGGATCAATTAACTTTGATATTTTTTCCTTATTTGATGCTAACCATTTTAACAATGGAATATAATCTTGCCGCAATGGCTGGTTATTTTCCATATGATCCATTGGTGGATTCAAGTCTGCTTCCGATATTTCTTTTTGTGTGATCGGTTCATCTAGTATATTTTCAATTTCCATTCCATCATTTTCTATATCTTTATCATTTTCAATCATTCCATATGTTTTCTTATAATTTCCCTCATCTGGTGACCAAACAAAGCCTTTTGAAGTCATATATTCAGCTATTTGGCGATGATCTTTAAACCCCACTTTAGCACAGATATATTCGATATTGAAATTCGGATTTTTCAACATTTCAATGATCATTCCAGCTTTACTTGTTGGCTTTACTTTTTCAACAATCGGTACATCCTTTGTTAATTTTGGTATATAGGTTTGATTCTCACTATCCCAAGTAAAATTTCGTCTTCTCATATAGATATCAAGTGTTTTATAGTTTTTGTGTCCAAATTTTTTAGCTAATTCATCCCTAGGAATATTTTGTGATAAACCTTCTAATATTTCCTTCACTCTTCTATCATAAATTGGTTTTGTATTCTTTTCATTATTCATTCTAAACTCCCCTTATAAAAAGATAAGAGAGGCTAGTGCCCCTCTATAAAACGGATATGGCTTCAGCAAGCTGTTCTTGATTCGCGTGAACATAACGTGAAGTTGTTTTTAAGTCACTATGTCCAAGCAACTTCTGAATATGAACAACATGTACATTATTTTTTACTAAATTTGATGCAAAACTATGCCTTAGTACATGACAGGTGACAACCTTTTCCCACCCTAATTTTTCAGTTGTTTCATGTAATATACGGTTCACATATACATCAGATACTTTCCCAGTCTTTGCAAGAGCAAAGAATCGGTCGCTATCAACAAAAGGACGAATGTTTTCCTTGTAATCTATTAATAATGGTACTAATTTTCCACTTAAAGGTACTTTTCTTTCTTTATCACCTTTTCCGTGTTTTACATGAATCATTCGTGAAACAAGATCAACATCATCTAATGTAAGGGTCAAACATTCAGTAATTCGAAGCCCAGTGAAGAACAAGAACTGAACGATTATTTTAATAATCGGGTGATCAATGGCTTCTACGAGCTCATGATATTCCTCAACATTTATGAAAGTCCGTTCCTTCTTTGGTGCTTTCATTGCATCTATGGGTGCAGCAGCATGGAAGGTTGTCCATCCACGCTTTACAGCATAATTATAAAAAGATCGCATCGTACATAAATGTCGATTCACGCTAGCAGGTTGATAATTTCTTTCATTACTAAGCATTAATAAATAATCTTCTAAATCCTGTGTTTGGATATCTTCAAGCATGACTAATCCATTATATTTCTCCTCCAAGAAGCGATTTATCATATCTAAATCCTTTTTATAACCGCTTATTGTCTCACCACTTGCATTTTTAGCTCTAAGCCCTTCTAAGTAATTCATTGAACATGTTTTGAAAGGCAATTTAGTTGGATTAGGTACTTGTACATGTTTGAATGCATTCATAACTCTTCTCTCCCTTTTTTATCTTGTCGCTCTAGTTAAACTTTTTCTTTTGCTTTTGTCTCATCCTACGGTAGCCGTGGTCGTTTCATATTGGAAATTTCCTCAGGTGTGTAGATTTTTCTGACACCAAATTTCCCCATAAGTTCCTTATCAAACAAAAGAATGTACACTACTGATTGCTCCTTTGATCCAGTTGGTTGTTCCATCCCTAGTCGCTTTCTAAATTTTTCATTCCCAATTTTCCGTCTATTCGTGAACTTTTTGGGTTCTGCTTTTAATAGTTTTTCATTTCTCCATTCTTCGAGGACTACTTTTGGATCTGAAATATTTGCTTCCCTCATCAAAATATTAAATTGATTTCTAAGAAAACATACCTCAATATGATCTTTTTCATATTTTATAAGACCCCAACATTCCTTACCCTTAAATTCACGATCATTTGATTGAAAGCATTCATAGTTTTTCACAACTTGCTCGATCAAAAATTGATATGCTTTATCTGCTTGATTTCGTTCAATTGAAATCTCTTGCTCCACCTCGTTTAACCGTTCCATCATTTGATCTATATCTAAACCAAGTTTTATGGCATCATTGACCATTTCTGCGGTTGCAAGAACTAATCCAAATTTTTCGGATACTCGGGTCACAAAAGCTGAATGATGGAGCATTTCTTCACAATAATCTTTCCATTTATTGCATCTCCTTTCTACTTCCTCTAAGCCTATGGATTGTAAATATTGAACAAACTTGATTCCAGCTTGACCATAGTGTTCAAGTAAGCGCCTTTTTAGATTGTCTGCATTTTCACCTGATGTTGTCCAAGTAGTATTAGCAAATTCAAAAGCACGAACTCTCAGTCCTTCATTGGCATTTGTTTTTTGAAATATAGAATGTTCAGCAGTGGATATAATTGTTGTTGACCAGTCTGCTTGCTCACGAAGTCCACCATCTTTTTTCATACGATCCTTTTCTCGATTTTCTGCAAAAGTATAAATGAGTGTAGTGAAATCTTTTAAGTTACTCATTGATGCTTCATCTAATACGATGGGAACTCCATGGTTATTCCTTAAATAGGAAACAACAGCATTTCCAGTAGCATTCCAACTTTTGATCAACCCTTTTGAGGATTTACTTGGTCGACCGAATGGAGATACAGCTAATTGAGCAGCAGTTGTTTTCCCACGCGTGCTTTTCCCACTAATGTGCATGATCAGCGTATCCATATCTTTAATGGTTGATAACATTCCCACTACAGCGGCAGAAAACCCTAATGTCAATGCAAGTTCTAGATTGGTATTTCCAAGTACTTCATCTGAAATTATAGACTTCCATCCCTGGAATGTTCCTTTTGGCTTTAGGTTATACTCCCCACTATAATTTGACTTAGGAGCCTTATTTCCAAGTATTTCATAATGCTTATAAAGAAAGTCATTTTCTGTTTCATACCAGCCTATATGGGTATGGACGGTGGTATATAGTGCACTAGGTTCTTGAATTCTTAAATACTGAATTATTTGCTTCGCATTGTGATAAAAAACATCAACCCCCTTTTTACTTAATTTTTGCAATTCATTCGGTTGGAGTTGATCACGTGTTATATCAATTGATTTTCTCTTCCCTAAGTAGTCAAATTCAAGTTTCAGAATGACATCATTTGTTTCTTCTGCCTGTTCAATCTGTTTTATTTTGATGTATTTGCTCACAAATTGGTAACTAACTTTTCCATCTTCCTCTACTTTCATAGCTAAAGAGGAAGGAGATAATCGAAAATTTTTATTTGCACCAAAATATTCGTAAGTTGACTTTTTTGTCTTTTGAGTAATTTTTTTCTTTTTTGTTTTATCGTTTTGCATCAATTTGTTCCCCTCCGTCTTGATGATAATGGGAAGGTAATTAGTAACTGTCCCCTTATTCATGACCTTTCAATAATGTGGAAATTCCTTCACATCATTTGTAAAATTATATTAGAAGTTGAAATCCATTCTCCAATTTCCTATTAGTTTTCATCTGTTGCTAGTCTATATCTATTTCATTTATATCGCCGTCATCATCTTCCCCGTCTATTTCATCCTCATTATTATGTGCATCTTCAAGTTCTTGACGTGCAAGACTTTCCTTCTCTAGCATTTCATCTAAATTTGTTTGATATTTTTTATTCAAAGGATCTGCCTTTACAATATTAATGTACGTATTTGCACCTCTAGTTCTAAATTTCACCTCAACAATTAATCCTTTATCAATAAGATCATTAAGTAAATATTCATTGACATCAGGTGGTAAAACAGCATTCAGAATTTGTTGATCAATATAATTAGGTGGGTTATCTTCAAAGATTGTTGATGTGAATTCCTCCTTGGAAACCAAATGTTGAAATGTAAACTTTAATGTTTTCGTGCCATATTGTGTTTGATTCCCTTGTTTGCAATTAAGAATACGTACTGGTAACTTATTATCTTCTACAATCATTCCAGTATTTTGATTACGTGTACGTTTGTCGGTGCTTTTGTTAGTATAAGAATTTGTGCGATTTCTTCGAAAATTTGAACTCATATAAATTATCCTCTCTATAGCAAATTATTTATTTTGAATATCCAGTTTATGGGCTATGCAGGAATAGACTCTTTATTCTATTCCTGAATCATTGATTTCTAGTTATTTCCTATAATTGCAACAATAGAATCATTCATTTTTTGGTAAGTTACCTTTGAAAAGGTGAATGATGTACAATTGGTAAAGTCAAGGTTACAATGATTAGTGACCTGCTCCACTAACTCTTTGTTATAAATCATGTGCTTTGCTCCTAGCTTTTTTAATTCATACAGGGTGAATGTGTCACCCAAGTTTTCACCAATCACAATCCCACCATTTATGAATCCAAACTGTAAAGCCATGGGATTCCCCAGCCCATTGTGTACTTCGCGGGATACAGCAATTCGCTTCCCATTATTCGAATTCACAACTGAAAGTACCCCAGCATCAGGGATCATATTTTTTTTAGTAGAAATTGATGGAATAATATCTAAAGAATTAAATGTTGCTTCTTCAAGACTTTCTTTCATCGCATCCTTTATAGAACCATGATTCATACCATCACCAACTTCTAATGAATCAAGATTGTTGGAGTCTGTATTCATATTTTGATTTACTTGAGATTCTGTTTGATGAATAGATTTCGTATAACTTTTTGACATATCCTCATCCAATATACCTTCTTTGGTGTCATAGATTTCATCATCTAAATCATCCATAAACTCGATATCACCTTCAATATCAACTTCTAATTCATCTTCTTCAAAATTAGATTCTACCTCTTCATCAATAAGTTCGATTTCCTTATTTGTTACATTTGTAGCCAATGGTGTATTATTTGCCATTTCTTCATCTCTCCTTTTCTTAATTTCTAGTACTTCTCAAGAATAATGGATACAGAATATGTTGACGAGGTAAGGTAATTTGCAAAAGTTTTCCTTGACAAACAAAATGCGAATGGGTATAGGCTCCCATTCGCATTTTATTTTACTTTTTTGTTGTGTTTTTCAATAGTTCACCGATAGTCTTTTCTATTGAATTATATCCTGCAAAATTGTGGTTAATTAGTGCAACTTCTTTAAACTTTTCTTGGAGTAGTTCCTCCACTTTATTAATTAATTGCTCTTCTGGTAAATTAGCAATCAAGTCCCAACCCTTTTCTTCTATATTCCCTTCTAATTCTTGAGTAATCGAATGATATGCTTGTTCTGCTATTTGTTTTATAAATTTCCCCATTAAATGCTTTGTAATCTTTTTATCTCTTTCAAGTAACTTTTCCTCTATCTCTATACGTTCCTTTAATGAGATATGTTCAATAAGAAAGAGAAATGCATCATGAATTTCTTCCTTTTCATCATGAATATCCTTTAACCGTTGTCCAAGTTGAAAAGTTTCGAAATTTTTTATTCTATCAATTAATCCTTCGTCTGATAAATGTTCAATTCTTTCAACCAACTCATTTCTGTATCGTTTAACATCTTCTTCATTAACTTTTTGTATTTTCTGTTTCCTTTTTAAATAAGGATCGTTATCTATCCCCTGGATAAGAAGACTAATTAACTGCTCCTGCTCTGCATTCAAGGAATACTCTAGGTTTCCTTTTTCATTTAGAGTTTTGAGGGACTCTTTATCAAACCCAAACACATCTGCCATTTGATCAATGTAATTTCGAATTGTCTTTTCATCTCGGTAATGCTTTTTAGCTAGATCATTAATAGAATACTTATGCTCTTTACTACTCATGCTATCACTTACCAATCTCTTTCAATTTTACATTTCATTTATTATTTTATTTAAATATATTATATCCTCATGGCTCCTAATGAGCCATGAGAAAGTAATTAATAACATTTAATACTTATTTTTATTAATCTTCTTGATGGTACTTTTTCATTAGATAATCTTTGATGCTATCATTCACAAATTTCGTAATCGATTCAATTTGTCCCTGCTTCTGCATTATATGAACAATTTGGTGAATATTCTTTTCCAAATAAGTAGTGACCCTTACATGTGTATCATTGAAGGATTGCTTTTTCCCCATTTTCTTTGGTACAAAAGGCTTCCCATCAATCATAAATGTGGGATTCTCTCTTTCGGAATTATATTCATCCTCATCTTCCAACTCTTCAACTTCTTCATATTCTACATCTAAATCTTGCTCTGATTCTACTTCATACTCTTCTTCTATTTCCTCACACGAATCTTGCTCTAAATAATCATCAATAGAGTGAACATCCTTCTCTCGATCACTTCTAAATCTGCTTAAATCTAGATTCCTTTTTCTTCTCATCCCGTAGTAATTATTCATTATTTTGTCTCCCCTTCTTTTACAAAAACATTTACTCGTAAATTACATAAATATATATGTTTACATCTATGTAGACGTATTATTTTATTGTTTTTATAACCGTATGAAAAGAAAAGACAAAAAAATGAATGTGGTTTTAATATAAGAAAGAGTAACACCTGCCTGTTCACATTTAGTCATGGAAACAAGCAGGTATCCTTTATTAATAATCTTCTGGATACAACATCATTTGGTATTCACCATTATCAAGGCACCAGACAGTGCTCGTTACGGGACGGGTTTGCTGAAGCGGAATGAGCCACTGCTGCTTATGCATAGGACATTCCTGCTGATGAATAATAGATTGCATTCCCTTTTCATTCGTTAATTCGAATACTTGAAGAAAGTCTAACTCTTCATCATTATTTACCCTCTCTTCAATCAAATTCCATATGATCATTTGTATTTCAATGTGAAGTCCATCTGCAATATTTCTAGTCATATATCGTTTATCTTGATTCCTAAACATAGTATTCACCCTTAATTTTTCAACCATTCCTCAAATGATGGTTCGAGCGTTCCTTCTAACACATATACAAGATGCATTTGATGGTCATTCATAATTCCCATTCGTAAGTATTTGATTTCTTCATTCTCTTCTACATCCACAAACTCTAAGTGAATCAATTGTTTATAGATGAATTCTCCATCGTTTTCCTTCTCCAAATGATACATGCAAGTGTGATTGGGTAAGCGAAAAGATATAAGGGGTTCTCCTTCATTTTCTGATTCATACCATTCCAGGAATTGATCCTCTATGATTTTTATATACTTAGTTGGCAAAGCACTTCTTTCTTTTAGTTTTTCGATGTCTGCTATTGATTGGATGATTTTCACGGAATCACTCCTTCTTTTTTTCGTTCTAGCTCATCTGCCTAATCCGATTGGGAAATCCCAAAAATCGGCTGTCATTTTTGCCTAGGGTGCTGTCCTTCCCTTATCTCGAAAGATGCTCTTCTCGCAAAAATCATTTTTGGATTCGCAAGCAATTCCTACCGATTTCGGATTTCGAATGTGGGACAGTTTCTGTCGTTCGACACAAACGCTCGAACATTTTCCTTTCTGTTGCGCTAAAGCTTTTCTACTGCAATTTGTTTTTCTTCCCTAGTAGTCTGTATATAGAACTTAGCGGTCATATTAATTGTGGAATGACCTGCTAGTTTACTAACCGTTGTTAGGTCAACTCCTTTTCTCAATAATCTTGTGCAAAAAGTGTGCCTAAACAAATGCGGATAAAGTTTGAATCCAAGTTCCTTAGATATTTTCATTAACCAATTTCTAACCGCATCATGATGAACCTTTGGTGATCGCTGGCTAAGGAGAAGATATTCGCTATCTTTATATTTGCTTCGGTTCCTATCATTTTGGATATATTGCTTGATTAGATGGATCAGATCCTGTCGCAAACTTATCTCCCTAATTTTTCCTCCTTTGCCCCTCACTACAAGAGTAGTAGTAAGAAAATCAATGTCTTGCATTTTGATGCTGACCAGTTCACTCACTCGTACCCCAGTGTATAGAAGCAAATAGGCAATAAGCTTATTTCGAGGGCTCACTTTTATATGATCCTCAAGATAGAATAATAGCTTGTCCACCTGTTCATCGGATAAGGCTTCTACTGTTTTTTCGCTACCTGCAGCGATTTTCACCTTGTCTTTTTTTAGCTGAATATATGATTCCTCTACTAACCCTTTCATTTGCAGGAAATCATTATAGACTTTTAAGCTATTTATTTTTTTATTAATAGTTGCCACTGAAAAATCATTATCTATTAAATATTGCTTATATCGAACAAAGGAAAAACGTGTTAATGGTTGAGATGCATCAACCGCCATTTCATCAAGATATTTTTGGAATCCTAATATATCTCCCACATATGACTCAATGGTCTTTTCTGCCTTTCCTTCTTCATAGAGCCATTGCTTAAATTCCTTTGATAGTTCATTCATTACTTTCAGACCCTTCTAAATGTAAAAAGCCATTGGTGCTCATATTTGCACCAATGGCTTTACCAATTGTTATTATAATTATTACCTTCTGTAAATGTACGAAAGCTCTCTCTTATCTCTGATTCATTATACCCCCATGCTTGACGAATTTGTTTTGGATCTAGAATTCGATAATGCTCTGAAAAGATATTCCTTTGTAACTTCCAACCTTTCTTGTAATCTAGTGTCTCCCAAAATACGTTTCCACCTAAAGTTTTTGTCGGGATATTCGGAAATAACATTTGATCTCTCCTTATGATTTTTTTTATAACTCACGATAGAATTATATTTATATCGTAAGATTTTTATAGTAAATAATTACTCTATTCCATGTAACCAATACAATTTCATTTTTAGAATAAATGATAGAATAATTATTTCGTAAGTTTGTTTAAAGAAATATCGTGAGTTTTATTCAAGGGATTCAGCCACCATTTCAAGATAACCTAAATACTTTTTAACCATTTCCTTATGTTTAGAAGTAGGTATGATTGAAATAGCATAATCTATCATTTCATGATCAACCTTAATTTCATCTATAACGATTTCTTCTAGCATTTGTTGAATTAGTTGATTCTCAGTCAATATTTCCTTACCATAATAACCTGTACGATCATCAAATTCTCTATAAAATACTTTCCCATTTAGAACTACCTTATGATATTTCTGCATTTTACATTGTTTCTCCCTTCCGTACCAATGAAACGTCAGAGATGGTGAATTAGTTTCCCTAATGGAAAAATGATATTCGGCGATAGAGCCACTTAGTAAATGCTTCATTAGTTTTATCCATCTCCATCTTCTGGTGATCGGGTGTATCTTTTCTTATACAGTATGCTAGTTCCTTTACTAGCTTTCTTTAAGCTAATATTACTTACTCTCTTTGTGTTGCTCTTTCATTTCCATGCCCCCATATCTAATTACATTTGCTGATTGGCTGTACTCCATGCTTATCATAAAAGACTCCCCTCAAATTAAAATAGTCCTATTTCCACCGAAGGAATTAGGACTGATTAAGCTTATCAATAATATAATATTAATTTATTTTCATTTTTGTTTCGGATGGTTATTTACCTTTTTAGCTTCTTCTCCAATAATATCTTTTTCATATATTTTCCCACCTCATACTTACATTGAGATTGCAAAAGTAACATCCGCAAATCCTTCAACCCATTGTTAGAAACAATTGTACGGATATACATATTATTCACATATCCTTGTTTTATCCCTTCACATACATTGGCAACAATCTTTTCATCACTCACAACATGCCGAATAAAAAACCAAGCCTTTGGTGTTATTTCCATTGCCTTTAACGCTTGTTCTTCCGTTGGTTCGAAAATAAATGACTCAATGGCTCTTTTTTGAATCATTGTCAAACGGTAATCAAGATACATATCCCTTACTGTTTCAACACGACTTCTTTTCACATTATTAGGAGCAATTTTGTTTAGTAATTCTAATGTACTCATTTTCATTGTTATCACCCATTAATCAAAATATTGAAAACACAAAAAACGCTTATTACAAAAACACCCCATGATTGAGATACTTTTGTAATCAGCGTTATTATTCGAATCCTTATAAGGACTCTTTTCAAATAACTTCGTACTGCCTTTTGGTTATCCTTTGAAAATTAAAGGTTGTCCACTGGCTCTGTGCTGTTACGTTTATTTATTTTTCCTGATAATTATATACTTATATTATTCCAATTGCAAATTTATATATTATAAACTAACATTAATCCTTCATGGAACGACATTTTTTGTCATCATTCTATTCCTGGCATCTAATTCTATTGCCCTAATATTCTAAAATTCAGCAGCAAATCTCTATTCACGCTTGTAAATAAAAGAGTCCATCCGAAAAAATTAGGAGAAACTTTACTTTGGATGGACGTTTTTATGATGACCAATGATAAACACCGAACGATATGGTTTTGAAAATGAATTCACTTTTCAAAAAGAAAAGCCTTAGAGATTTCTCTCTAAAGGCTTTTCATCAATATTTTTTACAGACTAACTTCCCACTCAGAATCTATTAATTAAAAGATAAAGTTGGAGCAGCTGCATTATTAGCTTTAGCATCAGTTAATGTAATCTTAGCTGAAGCAGCTTCTACAGATGCGAAACGTGAATCTTTTTCTTTAATTTTAGCAGCAAGGTTTTCTGCTGTTTTATCTGCTGTAGAACCAATTACAAAGTCAGTTCCTGCTACATAAGTTTTGCCATTTAGATTTACTCTATCACCAATAGCAAAGTTTGTTGTAACAGTAAAGCTATATACTCCAGCTTGTGTAGGTGTTACTTCATTCACACCACCAGTTAAAGTGATAACAACAGGAGTTTTTACTTCGTCAAATGAAGGTGCATCTGTACCTGTAAGTTCTACATTAGCAACAGTAACATCACCGTGTACAGCTGTTACTGCAGCAATTGCATCATTAATTTTAGCTACTGTATTATTAGTATCATTGAAGCCTAATTCTACAGTGATTTCACGTGCAGAACCATCGTATGATGCTTCTTGTTTATCAGCAGTTTTTCCATCTTGTACAAACTTAACTTTTAAACCATTATAAGCAGCTTGTTTAGTTTCAGTAGATTTTACTGCAGCTGTTACAGATTTTTTACCTATAGCAACTGATCCTTTAGCATCTACTTGCTCAACAGCTATTTGGTTAGGTTGATCAGTATCTAATACTGAAATTTTACTTGCATTTGGTTGAGCAATTTCTACATCTTTAATAGCCTTGTTAGAAGTACCATCTGCAAAAACGATTTGATCAGCATCTACATTAACTTTATCAGAAGTATCAACATCAACAGTAGTACCGTTTACTTTTAATACTACAGTATCACCTGCAACAGATGCAACAGAATCTACTGTACCATCAGCGATTTTAAAGTCTTTTAAATCGATTGATGAAGATACTACATTCTTATCAAATGTTAATGTTAGTGTTTTTCCATCAACAGACAAGATAGCAGAGCTGATAGTTCCCTTCGCAGCATTACCAGCATCACCGATTTTTTCAAGTTCTAATGTGTAAGTTCCATCTTCGTTCTTAACTGCTGTTACAGTTACTGGCTTCTTAGCATTTAATGCATCAGATACTAATTGTTCAAATCTAGCTTCATCAATTACAATACCTTGTTCATTTTTAAATGACTTAGTAGAATAAGTGATTTCATCATATCCAACAAATTTTAATTTGTTGTCAGAAGACTTGATAGATTCAACTAAACCAGTGTATACATTAGGAATTTGAGTTCCTTTAGTAAACGCGATTGAAGCTGATTTATTTGGTAAGCTTACTTGAGAAGCAGATGCTTGAACAGTTACGTTAGAAGCAACGTTTTCTGAATTAACTTCAAGTACAGCTTTACCATTAGTTGCATTAACTTTTACAGTTTCAGTTGTTCCCTTTTTAACTACCTTAGAACCAAATGTACCTTTTACAGTTACATCAGCAAAGTGAGCTGTAATTTGGTAAGATACTTCATAAGAACCAGTTCCAGTATAGTAATCAAATCCATTTTGATCAACTGAACCGTAATGGAAGAACGCTGATTGTGAACTTGGTAAAGTTTCTACTACTTTACCAGCAGCATTTTTAACTTTAAGAGCAGCATTATTAACTACTGCATCTACGAAGTAAGTAGTTTCACCTACTGTTTGAAGATCTGCTTTATCTAATCCTGCTTCTTTACCATTTTCAATGTAAACAGTTGGCGCAGCAAATGCATCACGAGCACCTACTAAAGTGAATGTTGCTTCACCTTTATTACCTGTAACCTTAATAGGTAAAACTGTGTTTTTATTAATTAAAACTCGAGCACCATTAGCATCTAAAATATAGGCAGATTTATCAGTACTGTAGCTACCTTCAGCAAATGTTACATAAGCTACTGTTCCTTCTGGAGCAACCTTACCATCTTTATCTGTAATAGTTACAGTATAGTCACGTCCACCTTCACCAATACCTTTTGCGTCAATAGCTGCAGCATTTTGTACGCCTTCAGCTTTAACAGTTAATCCTAAAGTATGGCTTAAAGCGAATTTTACAGTTTTCGCAGAAGCTTGTAATTCAGTAGCTCCATATTTTCCATCTTTGTTAGCATCTACAAATACTACTGGTGTTACAGAAGCATTTGAACCTGTAAGTGTGAATGTCGCTTCACCTTTAGCATCAACTTTAACACGTACTTCGTTAACCCCACCAGTTGTAACTTGTGAAGGATACTTAGCATTTGTTGTTACTCCAGTATCGATTACTTCAACGTCACGAACTAATTTATCAGGAGTTACATTTACGTTTTCAGCAAACGCAACATTAACATATTTGTACAATTCTTTACCCGCAGCATCTTTTTCTACTTGGTAAGAATCAGTTTTGATTTTGTAAACTTTTTTAGAACCATTAGCTAATTCGTTACCTTCAGTAGCTTCAGTGATAGTTAATGCCTCAGCCCAATATACTTTACCAGAAGATAAAACTGAAGATTTATCAGTAGCATAAGCTGTTACATTATCGTTATGTTTGTAGTAACGAGTGTAAGAGTAAGAAGCTACACCATTTTCATCAGTTAAAGCTTCTACTTCAATTTTGCTATTTAAGTTAGTGTTGTCACTAACGATATTGAAAGTTACAGGAATACCCGCTTTTGATTTGCCAGCATCAACTGTTACTTCAGCTTTTAAAGTTACTTCTTTACCAATTGTTCCTTGAACAGATGGAGTAGTTACCTTAATAGATGTAGGTACTACTGCAGAAGCACCGATGAATTTACCAAGAGTAGTTGAACCAGATTTAACAGTGTATTGCTTTCCACCTTCTTGAGCAGAAGTTGTAAGAACTACTGTTTTGCTATCTGTTTGTTTAACAGCCGCATTAGAAACAGTTAAACCTTCGATTAAGAAGTTAGCTGCTTTAACAATTATAATTAAAAAATCTAAATATCTCAATTTTATATTATTGGTATTTTTCAGGGTAACATTAATAAGGAAGAAATAACAGAAAAGCTCCATAGAGATTTCCCTCTATGGAGCTTTATACTTAACTTATATCTACATTATTCTAATAATAATGAGAAGTGACATTCAACCTAACTTACTTAGTAGAAACTGATAATAATACTCCAGTTGTTGCTGCTGGTGTATCTTGAGTAAGAATAACCGCATCACCATTTGAAGTTACTGTGTAAGTTGTAGTAGTCGTATCAAGAGCTGTATCTAAAGCAGCCGCGATAGCAGACGCTGTAGCTGAAGCTGTAGCTGCACCAGTGAAATCTGTTCCTTCAGTTAAAACAACTGTCTCAGAACCAATTTTAACTGTAACTTTTACTCCTGAAGAAGCAGTGATTGCATTCAATACTTTGAATGAGTATTGAGCAGGTGTTGCAACTGCATTAGAACCAGTTCCAGTTACTGGTGTAGTTGAAACTGCTGTTCCGTTAATTTCTAAAGTTCCATCACCTTCAACTGATAAAGAAGCTGTTGAACCTTTTGCATCTGTTTTTAAGTTAATACCAGTTGTAGTTGCTTTAGCTACAACGTCAGCACCAACTAATTTTGCTTCGTTATTAATTTTTGTTGCGATTGCTTCTAAATCATCGTTAGCAGATAGATTGACATTTAAAGTAACTGTTCCAGCTTTTACAACTAAAGCTCCTGCAGTAGAAACTTTTCCAGTTGCAGCTAGATCAATAGAAGCTACTGTAGCTTGACCAGCACTATAAGGAACACCCGGTGTACCGTTATTAAGCGCCTGTACATACAATGCATCTGTTACATCTACTGTGAACTTAACATTTGCAAATCCACCTTTGCTGTCAGAAACAACTGCGTTTACTGTTGTGCTACCAACTCCAGCAGGAGTTACAGTGATTGATGTACCAGGAGCACCAGCAACTGTAGCAACGCTTGCATCAGAAGAATATGCACTTACGATAGTTAAGGCATCTCCATCTTCATCAGTAGCTAATTGAGAAGCTGTAAATGTTAATGCAGTACCATTTGAAGCAACAACTTGGTTTCCAACTGCTTTTGCAACTGGTTCATGGTTAACAGGTGCAGTAGGAGGTGTAGTAGGTAAAGTACCTGAACCTCTAGTAGTTAGATGGAATTGGCTCTTATCGCCAACTTTTTTGTATGTTACTTCAGCATTTTGTCCTAATCCATCAACAAATTCTTCAACAGTAAGTGGTTTATTTGAACTATCATAAAGATCTGCACCAGAGTAGTTGAATTTCTCAACTTTACTATTTTTGTCTTGTAGGTAAATATCCTTCTTAGCAGGATTATGAGCAATTACTTTACCACTGAACACATTAATTGTAGGTGTAACAACACTTACTGATTTTGAAACATTAGGTAAGCTTACTAAAGATGCAGATGCTTGAACACCAATTGTAGAGTCTACATCTGATTTAACTTTAATAACTGCAGTACCCTTTGAAGCTGTTACTTTAAATGATTCAGTAGTACCTTTCTTAACAGTTCCGATTACAGAACCACCATCAGTAGTTACAGTAACATCACCAAATTGAGCTGTAACTTGGAAAGTTACTTCATATGATCCAGTACCAGCATAATAATCAAAACCATTTTGATCAACTGATTGATATGTGAATTTTGCTGCTTCTCCATTAACTACGCTAGTTACTTCGTTTCCGTCTTTATCTGTAATAGTTAAAGTTGCATTTTCAACTACAGCATTTACGAAATAAGTAATTTCTCCAACTTTTTGTAAATCGTTATCATCAAGGGCTACTTCTTTAGAAGTTCCGTTATTTAAGAATACTGTTGGTGTAGCATAAGCATCTTTCTCACCAGTTAATACAAATGATGCTTGACCCTTATCATTTGTAACTTTGATTGCATATGTTTTACCTACTTCTGCAAGAGAACCATCAACATATACTTTTTTATCTTTACTTAAGCTGTCTTTTTGGAATGTTACATATGCAACTGTTCCCTTAGGAGCTACTTTACCCTCTTTATCAGTAACAGTTACAGTGTATTCACGTCCACCTTTACCTTTATCTTCAGTAGAAATTGAAGCTGCATTTTGAGAACCTTCAGCTTTTACATCCAAACCAAGAGTATGGCTAAGATCGAATTTAACTGTAGCTGCTTTTGCTTGTAAATCAGTAGCAGTTAATTTTTCGTCTTTGTTTGTATGAACGAATACGATTGGTGTTACAGAAGCATTAGAACCTGTTAGAGTAAATGTTCCTTCACCTTTATCATTGATTTTCACACGTACTTTATTAACTCCACCAGTTGTTACTTGAGATGGATATTCAGAGTTAGTTGATAATCCAGTATCAATAACTTTTACTCCACGAACAAGCTTATCTGGAGTTACATCTACGTTTTCAGCAAATGCCACGTTTACGTATTTGTATTCTTCTTTACCAGATGCATCTTTTTGTACTTGATAAGCATCAGTTTTAATTTTGTATACTTTTTTAGAACCATTAGCTAAAGTGTTACCTTCAGTTACTTCAGTAAGAGATAATCCTTCAGCCCAGTATACTTTACCACTTGAATATACTTGTGATTTTTGAGTAGCATAAGCTGTTACATTATCGTTATGTTTGTAGTAACGAGTGTAAGAGTATGAAGCTACACCATTTTCGTCAGTTAAAGCTTCAACTTCAATTTTATTATTTAAGTTTGAGTTATCACTAACGATATTGAAAGTTACAGGAATTCCAGCTTTTGATTTGCCAGCTTCTACTGTTACTTCAGCTTTTAAAGTTACTTCTTTACCAATTGTTCCTTGAACAGAAGGAGTAGTTACTTTAATAGCTGTAGGAACTACCGCAGAAGCACCGATGAATTTACCTAAAGTAGCTGAACCAGACTTAACAGTATATTGTTTTCCACCTTCTTGAGCAGAAGTTGTAAGAACTACTGTTTTGCTATCTGTTTGTTTAACAGCTGCATTAGAAACAGTTAAACCTTCAATTGAGAAGTTAGCTGCTTTTACATCTTTAGCCTCAACTGCATTTTTGAAAGTTACTTCAACAGTTGTATTGTTAGTTGCTTTAACTAATTCAACACCTGGGAAGTTATTACCAATTACATCACCAAATTTAGAGTCAGCACGGTGTAAAAGAATTGCTAAGTCTCCACGTTTGATAGGTGCGCTTGGATCGAATTTAGAAGCAGTTACCCCTTTGATTAATCCGTTAGCATAAGCTGTTTGGATGTAAGGAGTTGCCCAGTTACCAGCCTTCACATCAGTGAATGGAGTTGCAGCATTAGTTAATGTTAAGCCATAAGCGTCAACAACTAATTTAGCAAATTCCGCACGAGTGATGTTACCTTCTGGTTTGAATGTTCCATTTTCATAACCATTGATTAATTTTGCAGCATATAAGCTGTTGATGTATGGAGTTGACCAGTAGCCATCTTTAACATCTTTGAATGGAGTTTTTGTACCGTCTTCAAGGTGTCTAATAAGAGTGATAACTTTCGCTACTTCTCCACGAGTTACCTTGTTTTCAGGTTTGAACGTACCATTTTCGTAACCATTTAAAATACCTGCTTCAGCTAAAGCATCGATAGCTGTTTTGTACTCAGGTTTTGTAACATCTGAGAACCCAGCAGCTGAGCTTGCGATTGGTGCTACTGCAGATGCAACTAATGCTGCTGTTGCTGTAGTAGCGAATACTTTACGTGACTTTTTAGCCATGTTTGTATTTCCTCCCTTTTTTTATACTACATAGTTATTTAACTAGTTTCGGAGACATAGTTTACATGATAAGTAGTCTTAAGATCAGAATCTTTCCTACTATATGTATATATGAACCTATGCCGTCTCACGAGCCTAGTAAAATACGAATGAGCAAATTTAGCATATAATGCAACTACTAGTATATCTTACCTAAAATGTGAGGTCAACCATTTTTTGCTAAGGTTTCTAGTTTTTCTTTGCATTGGATAAATTTACTCAATAAAGTTATTATTACAAGATATGACATGAATTTCAAGTGAATCTACTGTTGAAAATATTACCATTTCCAATTTTTAGATCACTTGTGACCTCTTCCCATTAATTTCGACAGAAATAGTGGAAAGTTAAGGCTATTTCTGTAAAAACTAACATGTTAAAACTATCATCTGGAAGAATATATTTCCAAGATTTAAGAAAAATATACATTACCCTTGACGAAAATACAAGAATAATTGGAGAAAATCTTTGATTCGTAATACATTTGTAATATTCTTGAGACAATATCATTCTTTTTATCTAAAAATATCCAGTATTATAGGGGTTACGACCCAAACTACCGGTAATTCACTGCAAAATCCTGTACAATATTACTAATCCAAAGGATGGTAATCCATTACTTTATACACAAGTAAAGACAGACTATTTCCGTCTTCCCCCTCTAAATTGCACACTTTAAGGTGCTTTTTCTACCCTATTAGTTTGGACTCACCATAAAAGAGTCGAAATTTTCTCAATGACAATTATGGTACGAGATTGGAAGCATTTTAGCTCCTTTTCTTACCAAATTCACATCCAGTCATCACCATTTCCGATTATATGTGGAAGCAGCTTGTCTTATATCTAAAATTTCATTAATTTTTCAAACAAAAAAAGAGGCTGGGACAAAACCCACCTCTGAGATGAAAAAGCCGGTGAATTTTACGACGAGTAAAATTTCACCGGCTTTGATTTTTTTACAATAAAATAAGGACCACTTCTGATAAAATTAAGTTACCACACCAAATAAAATCAGAAAGAAGGATCCTTATGTTTAAAAATTATACCATGAATCAATTAGTTTTACCTTTAGATTTAGAAGTAAAATTACAAAAAAATGATATTGCCTTTCATATCCATCATCTAGTTGAAAGTATTCCTCATGAAGTTTTCGAACCATTTCTGCGAAATGAGGGCTGTCCTGCTTATCATCCACGCATGATGCTTAAAATTATTTTATGTGCCTACACCCAATCTGTCTTTTCAGGGCGAAAAATTGAAGCCCTATTAAAAGACAGTATCCGGATGATGTGGCTAGCTCAAGGGTATGAACCAAGCTACCGTACAATCAATCGATTCCGTGTTCATTCAGATGTGAAAGAATTAATTCGCCAATGTTTCGTCCAATTTCGTTGCCAATTAATCGAAGAAAAACTAATCGATCAAGAAGCAATTTTTATTGATGGTACAAAGCTTGAAGCAAATGCGAATAAATTTACGTTTGTCTGGAAGAAATCGATTGAGAAATATCATCACAGTTTAATTGAAAGGTCAAACCAGCTATATAACGAGCTACTTGAGAACGAAATTATACCTGAAATTGAACGGGAAGGTGATGAACAATTATCATTGAAAGAGCTCGCTCAATTGGTTGAAAAAGTGGACAATGTCGTAGCTGAGTATGATAAACAAATTGAAGAATCATCAGACGTTCCAGAACGAAAAGCTTTAAGAAGTGAGCGCAAATACCCGAAACAAGTGCGTAAACAATTGATTGATTTTGTCTTACGAAAACAAAAATACCAACGAGACTTTGAAATCTTTGGCACACGTAATAGCTATTCCAAAACAGATCTGGACGCGACATTTATGCGAATGAAAGATGATTATATGCAAAACGGACAATTGAAAGCTGGCTATAATGTACAAATCGCAACGGAAGGGCAATACACGCTTGCCTATAGTTTATTTTCAAACCCAACAGATACACGTACGTTAATTCCATTTCTTGATGAAATCGAGAACCATTATTTCGTGTTACCGAAACATATTGTCGCAGATGCAGGTTATGGTAGTGAACAAAACTATAATGATATCCTTTCGAACAGAAAACGAGAAGCACTGATTACGTTTAATCTGTATTTGAAGGAGCAAAAGAAAAAGTACAAACAAAACCCATTGAATCCCGATAACTGGCAGTATTGTGAAGAAACAGATACATATATATGCCCTAACCAGAAACGTCTTGAATTTCACTATCATTCTGTCCGTACTGACCGTACAGGATTTCAACGAAGGTTCAAGATCTACGAGTGTGAGGACTGTTCGGGATGTCCATTCCGTTCATTATGTACAAAAGCTAAAGAAGGCAACAATCGAAAACTAATGGTGAATGAAAAATGGGAACAACAAAAAGAATATGTGAGAGCGAAGCTTTCAGAAGAGAAAACGAGCACCATCTATCGAAAACGCAAAATCGATGTGGAACCAGTTTTTGGATTCTTGAAGGCTAATTTGCGTTTCTCTCGATTTTCTGTACGAGGAAAATCGAAGGTAGAAAATGAAATGGGACTCGCATTAATGGCCGTGAATTTAAGAAAATTCACGGCCAAACAACTACGGTAATAGAAGAATCAACACACAAAAATAGAAAAAGTTGAATTTGAGTTCGCTCAAATTCAACTTTTTCACTATTTGAAGCTAGTTATGTCCCAGCCCCCTCCCTTTTATTTCAATTTAAATTCATCATTCAATTGTCTTGCGACAAATACAGCAAACTCTGCTCTAGTAATTGGCTGGTTTGGTAAGAATGTTCCATTTTCATATCCATTGGATATATGGGCATCCTTTAACGCATTCACCGCTTCATAATAGTACATCGTTGGTTTCACATCACTAAATGCTGCCTTCTGACTATTTGTATACCCATAGGCTCGTTGGAAGATTAGAGCAACATCTCCACGAATGATCGGGTCCTGTGGCTTGAATTGGTTGTTTTCATAACCAGTAATGATGCCATTCGCATTGGCCTTGGCAATATAGCCTGATGCATAGAAGGTTGGTGCCACATCACTGAAGACCGTCCGTTGTTGCGTGCCATCATAGGATAAAGTCTTTCCGATCATGGTGACCGCTTCTGCACGTGTGACTAATTCCTCTGGATGGAAGGTTCCATCTGGATATCCTTCAATAATCTTGTTTTCTACTAAATAATTAATTTCATCAGTGTACCATGCGTCAGCTTTCAAATCCGTTAACGCTGGAAGCTTCGTTGACTTTGGTGCTTGAACTAACCCATATCCATATACAGGGTCTTTTCCTGGAGCCCCGAGGTCAATCGCATTTGTTTGTAGTAGACTGCGAATTCTTGAACTTTGCAGGGTTGGAAATTGCTGCTTATATAGAGCAAGGGTGCCTGTCACAAATGGAGTCGCCATTGATGTTCCTGTGTCATAGGCATAGTCATCTTCAGTATCTGTTAATGGATTGTAATACGTACTATAAATTTTATTCCCCGGTGCGACAACCTCTAAGGAATCTCCAGTATAGGAGAAGGAGGAATGCTGTCCGTTTTGATCAATCGATCCAACTCCGATAACACTTGGGTAACGTGCTGGGTATAAAATATCTGTTCCTAATGGTAAGGGCTTCAATGTATTTCCTGCTGCGGCAACAATAAGAATGCCTTTACTATATGCTTTTTCTAATTCCTGCTTTAAAGCTGTCGAGCCTTCTTTACTTGTAATACTAATGTTAATAATATCGACTTGATGATTGATCGCCCATTCGATCCCGGCAATCATATCAGCTTGACGGCCATTGCCTGCAGCATCCAATGCCTTGATGGCATAAAGCTCTGCATCTGGTGCGACCCCGACCGTCCCGATATCATTATCTAATGCGCCAATGATTCCAGCGACATGTGTGCCATGTCCATTATCATCTTCATAAGATTTTGTATATTCAACAAATGATACACCGCCGGCGATGTTTAAATCGGGATGCTTTTCATTTACCCCTGTATCGATTAAAGCAATCTTCACACCTTTTCCTGTCAAACCTAATGCTTTTGATTGCTGGGGTACAACTTGTGGCAAGCCCCAATTGGTTTGTTGGGCTTCGGTTTGAATTTCTGGATCATCTTCTATCCATTTCACATGTGGAAGCTTTTTGATGATTTCTTTATTCGCTGCTGGGATGGTCGCTGATACGACCGATATTTGATTAAATACATGATGAATATCTTCGGTGTATTTTTTTAATTCGGTTAATTCTGTTCCTGGGTCAATCCCAATCATAACCCGTTCATGCTGATTCGAAGTCTCTTGTGCGAAACTTTCATGAGGAAATACCAAGATTAGAAGAATGAAAGAAAATAATAGGATGATCTTTTTCATGATGAATAGGTATCCTTCCTTTATAAAATGAAGGGCTGTCCCATAAGTGTGTATGACACTTGTTATCTGAGACAGCCCCAATAGCTTATTGTTTGTCTTTCCAATTATAGTAATCTTTGATTCCATCAACGATTGCTTGTGCCGCTAGGTTTTGATAATTATCTGAACCTAGTTTGCTTGCATCTGATTTATTCGATAAGAAGCCAAGTTCTATTAATGCAGCAGGAAGTGGATTGTATGTGATGACTTGATAATCAGCCGTTTTCACGCCACGATCTGTTGTACCAAGAGCTTTTACTAGGCGCTTCTGAATAAATGTTGCCAGCTGCTTGCTTGCTTCCGCACGAGGGCTTAATGCAGCCTTTGTATTATAGTAGGATTCCGTTCCATTCGCACTTTCACTACCGAATTTATTGGCATGAATACTTACAAATGTATCGGCTTTCGCATTTACACCAATATTAATTCTTTGCTGCAATGTTGGATACGTATCACCTGTTCTCGTCATGACAACTTTGATGCCTGCAGCTTCAAGCTTTTTCTGCACCTTTAAAGACACAGCTAATGTAATATCTTTTTCCACTAGTCCATTTCCAGAGGAACCGGGATCCTTGCCACCATGCCCTGCATCAATTGTGATAACATGCTTTCCAGTGACTGGAGGTGTTGGATCTTGTGGATCAGTTGGTGGTTGTACTACAGGTGGTGCATCGGATAGATACGTCGCACTTACATAACCTGTTAAACTACCATTTGTTATGTATGCCCAGTTATTTGCAATACTGTAGACCGTCACTTTGTCGCCGCTCTTTAAATAACCAATGGCTGCGTAGCTTGTGTCAGGTCCTTTTCTTACATTTAATGAGGTAGCATTCACATATTTGACGCCAAGGGGTTTTGCTTCAGAGGATACTCGGAAGTCTTCGTTCATCCCACGTGCGACCATTAAGGAGAATTCCTCGCGGCTAATATTGTTTGTTGGCTTGAACGTTCCATCTGGATACCCATTTGAAAGTCCGCCTGTTACCATTTGATTGATAACGATACCTTGATTCGATGTCATAATCACATCTTTAAAAGAAACTTTGCTTGTTTCTTTTAGCTTGAATGCTTTTGTTAGCAGATAAGCCATTTCGCCTCTAGTAATCTTGTTTGTTGGCCTAAATGTTTTGTCTTCATATCCTGTAATAATCCCTGCTTCTACTGCAGATTGAATATAGCCAGATCCAAAGCTGCTTGCCTTTACATCAGCAAAGCTTGTAGTTCTCTTTGTTCCGTTTAATCCAATCGCCCGACCGATCATCGTTGCAGCTTCCTCACGAGTCACATTATTATTCGGACGGAAGGTCTGATCAGGATACCCCGTAATCACTTTGTTATTGATTAAATAATCAATTTCCGTTTTGGACTTTGCCGGAATATCGCTCATCGTGCCTGCAGCATGACCTTTAATAGGGATCATTGCTAGGACAAGAATCGCTAAGATGGATATTATTTTTTTGTAAGTCTTCACAGTCGCGGTTCAAACCTCCCTCTATTTGTCATTTCATGTCATAGTTTATCATAATTTTCTGCTCTCTTTGACATTTTTCTTGAAAAATATAAAAATAGTTTTTTCGACTCATATATTATTAGAAAAAATTGATTAAACCCGAAGGTATTCCTTCTTTCGTGAGAACAATGCTTAGTAGCCTTTTCTCTGAAAGCGATAACCAAAATTTCCTGTTGATAATTGGAAGTCAAACATGTATCGTAAAAATTAGTATGATTTTAATCATATTCCGACGATTTTTGTCGGTAGACTGTGGTTAGGAGGCGACATGTTTTTTGAATAAGATTTGGGCGTTTATAAAAGAGCATCTGGCGTTCATCATTTTCTTGATGCTCATTACATTGAAACTACACTTATTTTCGAAAAATACAAATACAACATTTCTTTTAGATAATCTGGGATACTTTAAAAATGGCTTTTCGGTGCTCTTTAAGCAAGGAAGCTTTGAAGCCTTTTATACGGGGCTATTTTTAGTTAGCTTTGGGGCATTATTGCTTCTATCGTTCTGGACCTTGTTTATGTCAGGACGAAAACAGTTAATTGCCTTGTTTATTTTAAACCTTGTCATTAGCTTTATTGCGATTGCGGATATTATCTACTACCGTTATTTCCATGATATCCTGTCGATCCCGGTTCTATCACAAGCGAATCAAACAGGGGCAGTTAGTGGAAGTATTAAGGATTTATTTCAATGGAAGGATCTTGTCTTTTTCATTGATTTGATAATTCTCATTCCGATCATTATCTTCCTATATATAAGGAAGATTAAGTGGAAAAAGCAAATCGGCTTCCGTGGCAAAGCCGCTACCTCTGTACTCGTTGCAGTGATCGGATTTATCTTTGTCTACGCGCCGACACAAGATTATATTAGCAAGTATGGAAATGTACTGTTCAAGCAAAACTGGTACAATATGTCCTTATTTAATAAGACTGGGCTTATTGGCTTCCACGCCTATGATGCGTATAAGTTTGTCGATGAAACCTTTATCCATAAAACCGTGATTTCGAAGGAAGATAAAAAGAAAGCACAGGATTGGTTCAAGGAGCATCAAAAAACATTGGCTGCCAATTCACCATATGATGGCATTGCAAAAGGCAAAAACATTATTATGATTCAGCTTGAAGCCTTTAATAACTTCTTTATTAATCAAAAGGTGAATGGCCAAGAGATTACGCCAAATATTAATAAGTTAATTAAAGATAGTATGTATTATAAAAACTTTTACCATGAAGCCGCACAGGGTCGGACATCGGATGCAGAATTTTTAACAAATGAATCGATGTATCCTTTAACATCAGGTTCTGTCTATGTGCGTTATGGAAATCAGAAATTTGATGGACTAGCTACAAATCTTTCCAAGGCTGGTTACACCACTGCTGCTTTCCATGCCTATGAAAAAAGCTTCTGGAATCGTTATGTCATGTACCAAAACAATGGCATGCAGCATTTCTTCGGTAAAGATGATTTCAAGCCAGGGGAAATCGCTGGTTGGGCATTGGGCGACCGTCCATTTTTCCAACAGGCCATTGATAAGATGAAGACCTTTGATCAACCATTCTATTCCTTTATGATTTCATTAACGAGTCACCATCCATATGAAATCCAATCACAATATAAGGAATTGAATTTAGAAGGCTACTCAGGCATTTTCGCGAATTACTTACAATCTGTTCACTATACAGATAAAGCGATTGGTGAAATGGTCGAACGTTTGAAAAAAGAAGGATTATGGGATAAGTCAGTCCTCATTATGTATGGTGACCACGATTATGGGGTCAAGGAAGATGCGAATATGACGAAGATCGCTGGTGTGGAAAATACACCATTGAATGTCGAGCGATTATACAATCAAGTACCCCTCATCATCCATTTACCGAATGATGCAGGAAAAGGTATTTATGAGAAAACGGCTGGACAGTTAGATATCGCACCAACCATCTTCCATCTACTCGGTATGAAACCTAACAATCTTTACATGATGGGAAGCAATATTGTATCCAAAGAAGATAATCTCGTTGTCTTCCGCTATGGATCCTTTACGAATGGGAAGGTGTATTATAAAGCATCCCAAGATGGTGTGTTCAGCAACGGAATTTGTTATGATTTAAAAACTGAACAAGAAACCGATGTCCAACAATGTAAAGCTGGATATGATGAATCCCGCGAACGTCTCACGATTTCCGACCATATGATTATGGGAAATTTAGTGACGGAGTTTGAAGGGAAACAGAAATAAATTCTAATAGGTGACGAAAACTTTCATTTCAGGCTTTCGTCACCTTTTTTCAAGAGGAGTAATTCGGGGGGCATTTACTCACTAAAATGAAAGAAAGGTAGAAGCGAATGAAGAACAAAAAAATACTTATTCTCTGCTTGGCTTTGGTCATTGTGATTGCTTTACTTTTTCCTTTAAAGAAGCTTTACAATCAATCAAGGAACCAAGACAAGCCTGCGGAAAGTAGCAAAGAACTCACTACTGTTAAGCCGTATAAACATCCTGAATTGAAGGAAAGCTATGATGTTGTTGTCGTTGGTGGAGAACCTGAAGGGGTAGCAGCTGCAGTTGCCGCCGCTCGATCTGGTTCAAAAACACTACTCATCGAGCATCGTGATGGACTGGGCGGTTTATTCACCTATGGAATGTTGAACTTTCTAGATTTAAGCCAGGATAAGAAAGGGGCACCTGCTAATACAGGAATCTTTTCTGAATGGCATAAGCTCGTAGGAAATCAAACAGGCTTTGATATTAAAGAAGGCAAGCTTGCTTTTCTAAAGCTTGTTCAGGACGAGCCTAATTTAACACTTAGCTTAGAAACACAGTTAGTCGATGTTGTGAAAGAACAAAATCAACTTACAGGAATTAAAATTAAAGATGCCCAAGGGCAAGAAAAAACGATTGAAGCAAAGGCATTTATCGACTCAACCCAAGACGCTGATTTAGCGGTTAAGGCCGGTGCTCCATATTTTGAAGGTGGCGAGGATATTGGCTTGAAGGACCGCAAAATGGCGGTTACTTTGATGATCCACTTAAAAGGCGTTGATTGGGAAGAGATGAGAAAGGCAGCCGCGAAGGGATTGTTTGGCGGCGGGAATGTCCGTGCAACCGTTGGCTGGGGATTCACTGGCCTACATACAGCCTATAAACCAACCTTAGAGAATACTAGATTACGTGGCTTAAACATCGTGAAGCAAAAGGATGGCACCGTCTTCATCAATGCCCTACAAATCTTTGGTATTGATGGACTCGACCCTGAATCAAAACAAAAAGCCATCGAAATAGGTAAGCAGGAAACGAAAGGCGTCGTAGAATTTTTACAAAAGAACTTCCCAGGCTTCGAAAAAGCTGAAATCGTAGACTATCCGAATGAGCTATATGTTCGAGAAACGCGCCATATTAAAGCTGAATATGCCGTGAAAATGTCTGATGTATGGGAAAACCGTGATCAATGGGATAGCATTGGCTTTGGCGCCTATCCTTCTGATGTCCAAGCAACATCACCACAGGATTACGGCTATGTCATGGCCGCACCTGTTCAATATGCGATACCATTCCGTTCTTTAGTTCCACAGGAAATTGACGGATTACTCGTAGCAAGCAAAGCAAGTGGCTATTCATCACTCGCTGCAGGAAGTGCCCGCGTCGTTCCAACAGGAATGTCAGCTGGACAAGCTGCTGGTGTTGCCGCATCGCTAGCAATAAAAAATGATATTTCCTTCCGGGATATGAGTAAAGACAAAAAGCTGATAGAAACATTACGCGATCAACTTGAGGATCAAGGGGCGAAGCTCTACCATTTTGATATTAAATACAACTATCAAGGAGAATGGTACTATCCTGCGGTGCAAAAGCTCCTCAATTACGGAGCAGTCGTAGGTGGCTATGAAAACAAGCTTCCGGTTGACAAACCATTTAGTGAAAAGTTCTTCTTCTACTTCCTAGCGAATACAAAACGTATTTCACCAGTCGTGGAACAAAAGTATAACAATGGAATCATGGCTGTGAAGGACTTAGCAGCTGAAGATGATACACCGGTTACACGAAACAAAGCTGCACAAATGATCATGACCTATTTCGGTGAACCAGCTACTGGTGACCAAGCATGGAAAGCATTAGTGCAAAAAGGCATCGTGAATGATACCTTTACCGATCATGTAAAAGAAGATCGTGAGCTAAAAGGGAAAGAAGCGTATTATTTAGCTTACTTAATGTATCAATATATTGAAAAGGAAACAAAGTAAGAGATTGGAGCGTGGGAATCTGAGATTCTCACGCTTTTTGTTGTGATGGTTGATTGTGCGTGTAGTTTTATGATTCGATACTTGAATTTTGTATTTTGTTGCATTTACAACAAATTATTTTTCTTATATACTTTTAATAGAGGCTAGTATAAATCTAGAAGGGGCTAATAAATGAAAACATCAAAAAGAGTGACGAGAGATGCTGAGTTGAAAATTGCATTTTCTATCAGAGAAGAAGTATTTGTTAAGGAACAAGGCGTACCACTTGCAGATGAATTCGACGAATTTGATTCATTGGATGCAGACTGTGAGCATGTTTTAGTATATTACCACGAGGAACCCGTAGGAACAGGCAGAATTCGAATGGTTGATGGCGTAGGTAAATTGGAGAGAATTTGTATACTAGAGCCATACCGTAAATTTGGACTTGGTAAAATGATCATTTATGCATTAGAGGAAATAGCAGTTGAACAAGAAGTGACTAAAGTCAAATTGCATGGTCAAACACAAGCAGAAGGATTTTATAAAAAGCTTGGATATCAAACCTCATCCAGTGAATTTATGGAGGATGGGATTCCTCATATTTTAATGACTAAAACACTTAAAAGCTTGTAGACCATGCGACTGTCTACAAGCTTTTATTGAGAGGCAAATCACGTTCACCCATTACCTCTTACATCTAACAATATCTTCCCTGTACTTAATCTACTCTCAATTAATTGATGGGCTAATTGAGCATCTTTCAATGGAAAACGATGACCGATTTCGAACTTTAGCTTCCCTTCATTTATATACTTTAGGACCTGTTTAGCTGTAGTCTGCAAAGAGTCTGGTCGCTGCATTCGCGTAGTGCCTAAGCTAAAGCCAAGGATAGAGCGACAACTGGAGTGAAGATCGCTTGTTTTAATGGTCCCTGCCTTTCCACTAGAATGACCAAATTGAACGAATCGTCCATATGGAGCTAGACAAGTTAAACTTCTTTCCGTAATTTCCCCTGCGATCGAATCTAAAACGATCGATACCCCTTTGCCATCAGTAAGCTCATTTACTTTTTCCTCGAAGTTTTGATAGGTAACCACTTGATCAGCACCCGCTTTTAACGCGATTGATGCTTTGCTTTCATTTCCGACTGTTCCTATCACTTTCCCAGCACCTAAAATTTTTGCTAATTGAATCGCAGTTGTCCCTACTCCCCCAGCTGCAGCATGAATAAGGATGGTTTCCCCTATTTCTATCCTCGCTATCTCCGCCAGTAATTTATAGGAAAGGAAGGATACCGTTGGACAAGCAGCCGCTGTATCAAAATCAATCGTGTCGGGTATTTCATATGTAAGATTCTGTTCACCCACCGCATATTCTGAATATGAACCACTTGCTGGAAAAGCAATGACTCGTTGTCCAACCTGTAAATGTTGCACCTCTAATCCCTTCTCGACTATGGTTCCAGCTACATCAAGTCCGGGCACAAAAGGCAGTTTCCCACTACCTTTTTTACCGTATCTTGCTTTTACATCCGCATAATTGACACTTGTTTTCTCCACTTGAATGATTACTTGCGTAGGTTTGATCGTTGGAATATCTATATCCATGTATTTCATCACTTCAGGCTTGCCGAATTCTGTAACAACGATTGCTTTCATATGTATCCCCCTTCGATTATATGTTGGTTTACATTTTAAAGGAATTTCTTCAGAGGGAATATGACTAATAATTTATACTTTTATATAAAAAAATCTTATGGTTCCTATGAATAAAAAAAATGGTGACTGAAAAATCACCATCATTCCCTTCCTTATAAAGATCTTTTTTTGTATATCATTACAGGGATCAATAAATATAAGGCATAGGCAAAAGACATCCATGCGGTAAAAGCAATAATCTGTGAATCGCTTAGCTTTGGAAAAATGAACTGGTGATTGGATAAGGAAAATGTGTCCAAGGCTAAACCAATAATCGTACCAATGACTCCGAATTTTAATGCTGCCTTTTTTGTTTTATCGAATAAAAGATACACATACGTAACACCCCAAAGTACAAGTCCTGTGCAAAGTAATAATAAGACAATATTAATCAAGTAATGATTTGTTCCAGGACTAACAAGTACACGATCTCCAAAAAGTACAAAAAAGAGTGTAGCAAATAGCCATACAATCAACCCCCATACCGCTGTAACGATATAGCCTTTCATTCATTGCCCTCCCTATTTAGCAAATTCCCAAGCCCTTTCAGCAACCGTTCAACTTCTTCGTATGTTTTATCTACGGGGAAATCCTTTTGAACTAATGCCTGGAGCGCTATCCCATCAACTACCGCATTTAAAAGAATTCCCCATGTCTCAAGGGTAACGCCTTCAATTGGTGACTTGGTCCATAGATTGGTTAAATTATTCGTTAAAGCCTTATTTTCTGCTACCATAACATCGCCTAATTGACTTCTTATTTTTTCATTATTAAAGCTTGAAGTAACTAGCGTAAAAAATAATTTATGAAAAAAAGAGTCATGTGAACAACGACTTTTAGCAGATTCAATTGCTTGGCTTATGATATAGGAATGATCTTGCTGTGAAATTTCAGTCCAAGAACTTTCGCAGATATCCTTTACCATATCTAATAGCAATTGTTCCTTTGTTTTAAAATGGTAATAGATTGTTCCTTGTGTTACCCCTGCTTCTTCTGCTACTGCTCTCAAAGTAAATTTCTCTATTCCCTTATCAACCAAACACTCCTTTGCATATTGAATTAATTCATGCTTACTTATGACATTTGGCTTTGCCATTTTTTTCACCACCTTTTAGTTATTCAACTGACTAACTACATAGTAATGGAAAATTCCGATATTTACAATCGTTTCTTTACTGGAGTGAAATATTTTGGAGTTAGCTTTAGTACACCTGTTTACTGAGTTTTTTGAAGGATTAGTGGATATGATTTAGCAGAAATATAAAAAGGGCTAACCTTAGCCCCTTTCCATAGTTACGTTATTTTCCAAATTTGCTTTGATTTAACCATGCAACTAATGAATTAATGAACCTCTCAAAGTTGTAATCCCATTTTCTAAGTACGCCTTTAAGCAGGTTAACGCAAAGACCCAGCCTTCCTTTTGCCCTAACATCGTGTTTACGATTTCAGGATCATCCCCATTAAAGCCTGATTCAGTTACTTCTATACGGGTACTTGTCTGATCTAACTCTACAAGTAAGATAGTAACAATCGTTTCTTGATCTTCCGGTCCCCAAGAAAACACGATTTTCTTATTTTCCTCAACTTCTACTACATGGATTTTACCCTCTGCATTGTATTCATCATATCTTAGAGTAATGCTCTTGCCTTGCTCCCATCTTTCCGAACTGGAGGAGAACCAGAAGTTTCCTATTTTTTCGGGATCCACGATTGCCTCGAAAACTTCACTAGCAGGCTTCACTATTTTAAATTTTGTTGTTACTTGAGTATCCATTCTTACTCAACTCTCTTCTTGTATATTTACCTCTATTATAAATCATTGTTCAAACTATTCAAATATCAATCCATGAAATAATAAAAGAGAGGATAACCATATCCCCTCTTTTATTATTTCGTATTTTTACGTTAACTATTCAACGGGAATATCCCCGGTTTTCTACGGAAATTTTTAATGATTCTACGTTGCCGCTCTGGATTCTACTACTTCACATTCAATTTTTCCGCTATCTTGAATGAATCTACGTTCAAACCTCCATCTACTACGACTCTCTTAAATCTTCCTCCGATCCCAGAAGTTATATGCCTCAATTTCATTGGTAATCGGCAATAGCTCATATCCGTTTTCCTTTAAGTAGCTGAGAACGGCAGGTAGAGCGTCTGCAGTTGTCGCTTTGTCGTGGAACAGGATTAATGGTGACGTTCCACTCTTTTGTATGGCTTTAATTTGATTGATTGTATAGTTGGCTGTTTTCGGGCCGTTTAATAGTTTCCAATCTAGGCTATCGACATTCCAATCCCACATTTGGTAGCCTTTTGCATCCATCGCCTTGCGGTAGTTTGTGGTCATATATGGTTTGCTGCCATATGGAACTCGAATAACAGTAGAGTGTTGTCCTGTAATTTTTGCTAATGTACTTAAACATGTATTCATTTCACCAACTGCTGAGGCTGGGGAACGGTAAAATTTTTGTTGATCATGGGTCACCCCGTGACAGCCAACTCCATGTCCTTCGCTAACCATTTCTTTGACAACGGTTTGGTGCGAGGCCATATTGTCATTCAGCATGAAAAAGGTTGCCTTGGCATCATATTTTTTTAAAATATTCAGGATTCTCTCGGTATGTGCGTTTGGGCCATCATCAAAGGTGAGGTAGGCGACCTTCCCTGGTTTTACTATTGTCTTTGTTAATTCTTTTTTATATTTTTCATAGATTTGTTCATTTGATAATTTTGCGTTTTTATCTGTAATTCTAGCAAAAGATCCTTTTTGTACATATTCGACTTGGTAACCAAAATATTCACCAATAAATCGGTATGGTGCAACCATTTGATTATTTACAAGATGGAGTGATACCTTCTGCTTTCCACCAGATTCCGTCATGATCATATTTTGCTTCAGATCAAGGGATAGTTTTCTTGATGCTTTCGTCAAAATAGCTATCTGCTTTTGCTGATCCCAGTTTACATCTACTCCTAATGCTTGAGAAAAGAGACGAATGGGGACGTAGGTTACGTTATTTGACATAAATGGTTTAACATCTTTAAATTTTATCAATTCATCATTTATGACGATGGAAGCTGGCCCTGTTGAGCTCGCTTCAGCTTTTCCACTAAAGAAGCCCAATGTACAAATAAGACTCAGAAGTAGAATCATTGAAATTTTTTTCATGAGAAATTTCTCCCCTTTATTTTATCCTTTGTTTTTGTCGAAGAATGGAAAATAATATATTAGTAGATTATGGTAATAATCTATAGCCGTCAATAAAAATTTATATAGGGTTTGTCCCTCCCTAATAATTATGAAGTTTACTAGAGTTTATGTATGGTAATTGAAAACTATGATTAAAAAAAATAACGAGGCTACCCTTTTGTTGGGTATCCTCGTTATTTGATCATTTTTATTTTCCTCTTTTAATTTTTACTTCCTTCGTTGTTTCATTTCCTGCAATATCTACTACTTTGAAGACAAACGTATTTTCACCTTCGTTTAGATTTACATCATATTCAATCGTTTTATTGAATGCACGCATTTGATATGGTTCCTTCAGTTCCTGCGCAAAGATTTCACTGTCATTGACATAAACACGGATATCGTCGAAATTATCTTGGACATCTAAGGATACTCTTACTTTATCTGTGTCTTTATCAACAGTCGCCTTTGTGCCTTTAACCTTTAGCTTAGGTGCAGTGGTATCAACGATATATGGACGATTAATTTCGTGGAAGTTGCCACTTGCATCATACGCGATTAATTTCGTTTCGTAGATTCCATCCTTTTTCACTTTTAAAGTGGTGCTAAATTCGTATTTATTTGCTTCTGTTTCTTTTAAATCAACCTTTTGGTCACCAATTTTTAAAGAAGTTACTTTTGATTTGTCTGTGACATAACCCGAGAACTCAACTTCTTTCGTATTTAAGGCGTCCATAAATTCAGGTGTAAGTAAATGGATCGCAGGCTTTGTAACGTCAGTGCCGTAAGTGATAACCTGCTCAGTCTTGTTTCCCGCATTATCGTAGGCAACCACCTTTAACTCTTGATCTGGTGCTACGATTTTTTCCAATGTATGCTTGTGATCATCCATTGAATAATAAGCTTCATTCGTTACAGATTTTCCATCCACAAGTACATCCCAATAAGCCAATCCGCTTCCGCCTTGGTTATCAGATGCTTGCACGGATACCGTTTGCGTTTCACTATTAAAGCTTGCTTCTAGCTTAGGCTTTGTTACATCAACTTTAACCGGTAATACAATGGTTTGTGGTTGAGCCTCTGGATAGTCGATGACACCAGTAACAGCTAGATAATATTGGCCTTCCTTCGCTACTTGGCCATTGATTTTCCCATCCCAGCCAGTTTCGATATCTAAATGGAATTGAGTGGATTGTCCTGAATCATAGCCATCCTTGCGAGCATTCTTGTCTGTACGGAGCGTTCGAATTTCTTTACGATCCTTATCTAATACAACATATTTTACTTCTTTTGCGTTTCTTAAGAAGGATAGGATTGGTACGGCATTATCTTGGACACCATCCCCATCTGGAGAAAATGCAATTGTATTCGGATCAACTTTACCTGTTCTTGGATTGACTCCGATGAAATCGAAATCATCACCAATGGATGTAGTTACACCTGTCACTCCATAGAATGAGCGAGCTTCCCAAGATGGCTGATCAAAGATCGGTGCTGCATCCCATTCCCCTTTAAATCCAGTATATGGAACAGTTAATTCTGGATTTTTATCAGATGGATCTTTGAATGTAACAAATCCTTCTAACCAATATCCATTAGGGAATTGCTTACTTAAATCAGTATCTCCTTTTACTACACTAACTCTCACTTCTACTTTTGCTGTGCTATTTGCTGGAATTTTAATAGTGGACGTTTCTGCACCGTTCACTGTTACATACGCAAGGCCTGCTTTTACTAAATCAAGTGAACCTTGTGTATTTGGCTGTACGAATAATTGATTGTCTTTAGAGACAGTTTTATCTGTTTGGGCATTTGCATGTGCCTCATACGTTACTTCTTTATCTGTTAAGTTTTTCGCTGTTAATTCGAATGTGACAAAATCCGATTTTACTTCTTTTAAAGCTACTTTTGCTTCATTTGTTTTCGAATCAGTGACAATCACTGGTGTTGTTAGTGCAGCATTTAACTGCATTAAGCCTGCACCTTGACGTCTTGGAGAGACGAACACATTGTTCAATGTAACTGGTGATGCTGTATTCATTAAAAGATTTTTCGCTAGCTTCACGCGCTCAGCATTTTTCATCGTTCCATTTAATTGATTGCGAACACGCTCAAGTACAAGTGCTGCACCGCCTGAAACATGTGGTGCTGCCATCGATGTTCCACTCATCAATCCATATTTATTATTGTTTAATGTTGATAAAATTTGTCCACCTGGTGCAGTGATTTCTGGTTTGAAATCAAGGCTTGGTGTTAATCCCCATGAGGAGAACGCACTCATTTTTCCTGCATCAGGATTCGTAATTGTCTGCTGCTCCCCTTTAAAATCAAGAGTTACTTTTTTGCCACCAGCTAAAGCCGCTTTGATGTTATCCCCATCACTCTTTAACATGAACAAATAAGGAATGGTAATCTTAGCATCAGTTGCCATATTCACGATTCCATCAGAATTATTGTAAATAATGACCCCGATTGCTCCTGCTGCTTGAGCATTTAATGCTTTATCTGTAAAAGCGATCTCTCCACGTTGAACAAGAGCGTATTTTCCTTTAAAATCCTTACCTGCAAATTCTTCTGCTTTTCCTAATCCTGCATCTAAGATTTCAAAGCTTTTTTGCGTATAGTCTTTCGGATGAGTACTTCCAGCTGATAAAAAGGCGGCACTCACCGGATCCTGTCCATCAACGGTATATGATAATGCATCTACATCCATATTTGTATTTTCATAGGCTGCAACCTGAAGTGATTCAGTTGCTAAACCTGGTGAACCGACCACCCCATAATCTGGGTTGGATGCAAATGGAGTACTATATCCCTCTCCTAAAAGTGCTGAGTTCCCAGCAGAGATTGACATAAGAATTCCACTATCAGTTGCGCGTTTGATCGCTTCCTGTTCAGGATCATCAGCGGCGACAAATCCTGCAGTTGATCCTAAGCTCATATTAAGGACATCTGCTCCAAGCTTGATCGCATCATCAATCGCTTTTACATAGACATCACTATACGTACTCTTCATTTCAGGATCATTTCCAAACACCTTTAATGCAAGTAGCTGTGCTTCAGGTGCGATTCCTTGAATTCCACCATTTTCCTCGTCGCCATTTGCTGCAACTGTACCCGCTACGTGCATTCCATGCATCGATGCTCCTGCGGTACTATCAATGATATCGCTGTTTTTATCCATATAGTTATAGCCATATGGTACCTTCGCCGTATAGTATTTTCCTGGAAGATTATTCGCTAGCTTAAGCTTCGTCACTCCATCCTTTGTGAGTGTTGCGGAAGCATCATCTGATAGTTTCATATCTTTATGATTATAGTCAATGCCTGTATCGATAATTCCAACGATCATACCTTGACCTTTAAATCCAGTTGTTCTCCATGCCTTTTGAGCCTGTACAAGCTCTTTACTATATTTCATTTCTGGTTGAACTTTTGGCATATCATACTTATGAACTACTTGGACTCTTTTTACGTTCGGAATTTTTTCTACTTTTGCAATATCGCCTTGTTTTATTTCTGCACTAAAGCCATTGACGACTGTTGTAAAATTATGTAGAAATTTGGCGTTAACTTTTTGCTCACTAATTTGAGTCTTCACTTTATTCTGACTCTTAATCGCGTCATTTTCTAACTCTTCTTTTGTTTTTTCATTTAATTCGCTAAATTTCATGCCCTTTTCTGTAGCGATATTAATTTTGGGATCATCTTTTAGTTCAATAATGACCCGAACATTTTCATTATTGCTTGCTTTGATTTTTCCCGTTTGCGGTGAAGCCACCTTTGGACTTGCACCTAATGCTGTGCTAGAAAATGCTAAAAGAAAGATTAATAATATTGCTGCACTTCTTTTGATCAATTCTGCTCCCCCTTAAGTTTGATAATTTTTTCTTACTCTAGTTGTATTAATATTCTGCTAATTTAAGAATAACATATTTTATATATATAGTAGGATCATCATTTTCGACATATTTTCCTTAATATCCGACTCCATTCGATTTCTTCTTTCCGCATTTGGTTATTTCTGCTATTCTTGTGTAGTAGGACTAGTGGTCTAAAGTGTACGAATGACCTAGTTACATAGATTTAAATATATGGAAAACATTTAAATTTAACCCTTTATTTACATAGCCGTTCTAATTCATCACGAACACTAGCCTTGAACAGGCGTTTTTCGTATACATTTGACCTTGTATGGCAAATATTCATAGAAAGGGAAACATTTATGGAAGAAAAGAAAAGTAGGAAGAAAAAAATATTAATCATCGTTTTAAGTATTTTAGGAGTGTTTATTTTAGGTGGCGGCGCCTTCGCCTATTCGGTGTATCACAACATCAATCAGACAGCGAAGAAAATTCATCAACCAGTCGTGAAGCGTGAGCAGCCAGTGAAGCGTGAAAAGGAAGTTACTCTAAAGGAACGTGATCCATTTTCCGTACTATTACTCGGAGTGGATAAACGGAAAAATGATAAAGGACGATCTGACACGATTATCGTTCTTACCGTCAACCCAAATAAAAAGTCTGTTGAAATGCTAAGTATCCCTCGGGATACACGAACTGAAATTGTTGGTAAAGGCACCATCGATAAAATCAATCATGCCTATGCTTTTGGTGATGTCGAGATGTCGATGGATACGGTAGAGAAATTTCTAGGTATTCCAATTGATTATTATGTGATGGTCAATATGCAAGGATTTAAAGATGTCGTGAATGCTGTAGGGGGAGTCGACGTCAAAAATGACTTGGAATTTACGGCAGGGAAAGAAACATTTGCTGTTGGTAATTTGCATTTAAATGGTAGTCAGGCATTAAAGTATTCGCGTATGCGTCATGATGATCCACGTGGTGATTTCGGTCGTCAAATGCGCCAGCGTCAAATTATTGATTCTATCCTTGAAAAAGGGGCTAGCATCTCCTCTCTTTGGACATATGATGACATCCTTGATGCAGTTTCGAAAAATTTAAAAACGAATTTAACATTAGACGATATGGTAGATATCCAAAGTAAATATAAGGATCTTCGACATAATATTAAACAATTCCAAATTAACGGTGACGGCAAAATGATCGACGGCGTTTGGTACTATCTTGTACCAGAGGAGGAACGCCAAGCAGTTTCCAATCGTCTAAAAGAACATTTAGAGTTACCGGCAACTACGGAGAGTGTAAAGACTGAAACACCTCAATAGGCAGAGCATGCAAAAAAGAAAGTAACCTTTCCAAATAAGTTACTTTCTTTTTTTTCTGGCTGTTTTCTTCTGATAATATTCGATCGTTTTCTCATGATCTTCTCGTACGGCATCTACAATGGACTTATCACTACTAACAGTAGCTTTCTTTTTTTTCTTGATAGTTTTCACAATGGGGACTGCCTTTGATTTTGACTGAGTGACTCTCCATCTACCTTCCTGCTGCTCAATAATGAGGTCAACGATTCCGAGGTAATTCCCCCAGCTACCTGCCTCTACTCCTGCTACTCCATTAATCGTACCTGCTTTATTGTCTACACCTTCAATGTTCTTGAACCTCGATTGATCTGGAAAAACGACATGTCGATGGCCAAAGAGGATAACATCAATGCCCTCAATTTTACTCAGCGGATACACTTCATCTTGTTCGTTCTTTGTAGCGTCAAGTCCGGAATGTGCGAGTGCAATGATGATGTCTGCCCCCTCCTCCTTCATTCTCGGAATGAAATACTCGGCTGTGGAGACAATATCCTTAACCTTGACCATCCCTTCTAAGCTTTTCTTTTCCCACTGCATCACCTTAGGTGTGACAAAACCAATGACCCCGATATTCACCGGATGCTTAATGCCAAATGCATCCACCACTTTCTTCCGAAGAATGACATACGGTTCATAAAAATTCACATCATCAAAATCAGTATTATTATAATCATTGATAAAGATATTCGCGTTTACATAAGGAAAATTCGCACCTGAAATTGAATGATGCAGAAAATCAAACCCGTAGTGGAAATCATGGTTTCCAAATGTCGCAGCATCATAATGAAGGAGGTTCATCGCTTTAAAAACGGGATGTAAATTCCCCTCTTCCACCTTCCCCTTTTTGGCAGCAAATTCAGCAAGCTCATTCCCTTGCAATAAATCACCGACATCAAATAAAAGCGTATTCGGTACCTCAGCCCTAGCATTATTTATCAAGCTGGCCGTCCGCACCAGCCCAAATTCATCTGTATATCTATTCTCCTCATAATCGAAATTCATCATCCGACCATGCAAATCCGTTGTCTCAAGAATCCTTAACTGAACAGGGGCTAATGTACTCTCCTCCGCCGCACCATATGGCATCACAGAAAAAAGCACAACCATCTCAATCACCAAAACCAATGTAACTACGATTTTCCTCTTCATACCGAGCACACCCCATTCCAGGAAAAAAATTCAACTGGATTTATAGAATGTGCCAAAGTGTGGAAAATCATTCATTTTCTTTGAGTGTGGATGGAGTGATTTGCGTATATGGATTTCGTTGGGGATGAGGAGAAGTTTGAGTGAATTCTCGATTCCGTTGCGCGAAGTTTGAGGGGGATTCGCGCGAGTTTGATGTTGATTCGCGCAAATTCTGGTCTCTTTCGCGCGAATTGGGGATGGATTTGCACGATTTCGATTCTTTCGCACGAATTTGATGTTCTTTTGCACAAATTCTAGTCTCTTTCGCACGAATTGGGGATGGATTTGCACGATTTCGATTCTTTCGCACGAATTTGAGGGCCATTCGCACGAGTTCTAGATTCTTTCGCGCGAATCGGATACTGTTTCGCGCAAATTCTGGTCTCTTTCGCACGAATCGGAGGGTGATTCACACAATATCGGTTCTTTCGCGCGAAGTTGAGGACCATTCGCACGAGTTCTAGATTCTTTCGCACGAATCTGATGTTGTTTCGCGCAAATTCTAAATCCCACTCACACCAAAAGAGGTCGGTTCTTTCGTCCCACTAAAGGGACAAGAGAACCGTCCCCCTGTCCCACACAAAAAAGTCGGTTCTTTCGTCCCCACAAAGGGGACGAGAGAACCGACCCGCTGTCCCTCTATTTGAAGATATTTGCTACTTTTTCTACAACGATTTTACTGCCTCCGCCTTTTTGGACGCCTTCGATGAGGAGGGCGATGAGGAGGTCTTTGTTTTTGGAATCGTAAGCGACGAAGACGCCGTTTTCTTTTCCGTTTTTATCTTCTTTGGAGCTTTTGAGTTCTGCTGTTCCTGTTTTTCCAGCTAGTTCAACGTTTGGAAGGTTTGCTCGATGCCCCGTTCCACGTGGATCTGCGATTACTTGTCGCATCATTTTGGAGACCGCTTGTGCGTTCTCTGGACTAATGATTTTTTCCTTCCAGATTCCTGTATTCTTTTCACCTACTAAAAGATAGGGTTTCAGCATGTCTCCTCCATTTAAAAATGGGGTATAGGCGGTTGCAAGCTGCAGGATATTGGTAAGCATTTGTCCTTGGCCATAGCCTGTATCCGCAAGCAGAATTCCTCCATCCTTCAATGTTCCATCTGATGAGATTTGTGATTTTTTCAAAGGATAGGTAAATGGAATTTCTTCAGCAAATCCGAAATTCTTTAATCCTTTAACAAATTTATCTCCGCCCATATCGAGTGCTGCCTGGGCAAAGAAGATATTATCCGAATACATTAGTGCGGTTTCCATGTTGATTGGGCCAGATGTTGCATGGACACGACTAATTTCATATCCACCCCAGCTTCCACCTTTTCCCCATGTTTTGCCGCTAATCGTTTTAGTATCGGTCGTTTTTAAGGTTCCATTTTGCAAGGCAATTGCGCCCGTGATTGGCTTGATGGCTGAACCCGGTGCATAAGACAGGGCGAAGCGGTTAATTAAAGGCTGTAATGGATCTTTTTCAAGCTTCGAATATTCTTCACCTGATAGTCCTAAAGCAAATGCATTCGGATCAAAGGATGGAGAACTTACCAATGATAGGACTTCCCCAGTTAATGGATGAATGGCAGCAGCTGTACCAGCATTTCCTTTCATTTCATTATAAATTCTGCTTTGTAGCTCCCCATCAATCGTTACGGAAATATTTTTCCCGTTTTTCACTTCTTCTTCAGCAATCACTTCTTCCGATCCATCCGACTTGATAATCGAAATTTTTTCTCCGGCTTTTCCACGTAAATCCTCTTCAAATAATTGCTCTAAGCCACGTTTGCCAATAACACTGTTCGCAGTGTACCCCTTCCCTTTCTGCTTCTCTAATTCCTCCGCAGTAATGGGACCAACATAGCCAACTAAATGGGCAGCTGCTTCTCCGAATGGATACACTCTTCCCGAGGTATCTTGTTTATCTACTCCCGGTAGCGCCCATAATTTTTGTAATAAGGCTTCATTCTCTGATGAAATCTTTTTAATTGGGACAAACAAGTTCGGTTTCACCCAACCAGCATTTAGCTTGTTATCAATTTCCTCTACAGACATATTTAATAGTGAAGCCAGTTGGCTTTTCACTTCTGCATCCTTACCACCCATTTTTTCAGGGACAATTCCTACCTCATAGATTTCTCCATTAATCGCTAAGCCACTTCCGTTACGATCACGGATTTCTCCCCTTTGCGGACTAATCGTTTCAGGTACAATTTTATCTCCCTTTTCAAGTCCTGGTAAAATTAAATTTGGTTTCCAATCAATATACCAATTGGCTTGATCATCTTTTTCCTCTTTTTTCAGCGTCACTTTTTCTTCATAATTTACAGCGCCTGCCATCGTTTGAAACGATAGTTTGACTGGAACAGAGACCTTATCTTTCTTTTTATAGTCCTCTTCCTTTAACTTTTTAAAAGTAATCTTTACATCCTTAATCTCAAGATCCTTATAGATTTTCGGATATCTATCAACAAAGTCTTTCGATTTATATTCTTTCTTTGAATGAGATGAAAGATAATCTGAATACATTTTCTCAAAATTATTTTTTTCCCAAAGCTTTACATATTCATTGAATCTCTCATTAGGTGTCGGCTCTTTTTCACAAGCAGCTAATACGAATAATGAAAGCAAAATAAAAAAGATAGCTTTTTTCAAAAAAAAGACCTCCTTATTTTTTCGTAATTCTATTATACTCATTCTCTCTATCATCCATGAAGAAAATTATCTATGTATTTTTATTTGATAGGACTTTTCTCATATTTTCTAAAAATTAGTAGTACCTTGGTCGCGAAATTTGCTAGAATAGTAGACATAATAGAGAAAGAAGGGGAAATACGCTGTGAAAAAACCATTAGTGTCGGTTGCTGCAACCACGATCCTTACAACCGCCCTTGCTCCGCAAGCATTTGTATATGCAGATACATACAAGGTTCAAAAGGGCGATACCTTATGGAAAATTGCTAATAAATACGGGACATCTGTAGCAAAGTTAAAAGAATGGAATCAATTAAAGTCGGATAATATTCTACTTAATCAGTCCTTAATCGTATCTACTAGCAGTTCCAAACCTAATCAATCGCAAAGTGTTTCCAAACCAACTGTTTCTGATCAGAATCAAGTAAAAACATATGTCGTTAAAGCAGGCGACACCTTATCCAAAATTGCAAGCCTACATAATATCACTTTAGCTCAACTTCAAACATGGAATAATCTTAATTCCTATTTGATCTACCCTGGTGATACGTTGAAGGTATCTCAATCAACCGTTTCAAATTCAGGTTCAAATTCCACTTCAAATGCAAGCGATGTCAATCCAGCTGCCCCAACCTACACCGTAAAGGCAGGCGATACTTTAGGAAAAATCAGCTTAGAATTTGGAATGACCATTGAAGAATTGAAAAAACTAAACTCTTTAACATCTGATCTAATCTACGTAGGACAAACACTCATTACTAATTCAAATTCGAATCAAATCACTTCACCAAATAATGGGTCATCATCAACAGGTTACTCAAGTCAAAAGCTAATTGATGTGGCGAAAAAATACTTAGGTACTCCATATGTTTGGGCAGGAGCTGATCCTTCTGGATTCGATTGCAGCGGATTCATTTATTATGCGTTTAATCAAGCTGGAGTTCAAATTCCACGTACATCAAGCGAAGGATATTACGGACGTTCATATTATATAAATACACCACAGCTTGGCGACTTAGTCTTCTTTGCTGATACGTACAAGAAAGGCATATCCCATTTAGGAATATACATAGGAAATAATCAATTTATTCATGCGAGTGATAACGGTGTACAAATTTCATCATTAGATAACTCCTATTGGAAGGCACATTTTGATGGATTTAAGAGATTATATATTATAAATTAGTTTGGATTCTTGCAATTATACCTTATTATTTTTAAACCTTGTGACCACTCTTTCCCAGAGTCTCACAAGGTTTTTTCATTAGATATCCTCATTTAACTATCTGCCAATCTTCTACATACTTTCCCGGGAAATGTCATGTTAGGCTGAAAATAAATGTTTGCTGTAATAATATAGGAAACCGCTGCGAATTGTGTTATAATTCCGAAAATACGAAGTTGGGGTGAGGATATTGGATAAGAATTGTTTCATTTGTGATAAGCATGCTGGAACCATACAAACAGCTGGAAAGACAATTTACGAGGATGAATATGTATATGTCGGTCATATCGATCATGGTGGAGAGCCCTGCTATCTAGGCCATATTATGATTGATTTAAAAAGACATGTGCCTACACTTGGTGATATGAATATGGATGAGGCGAAGGCTTTTGGAGTGATCATAGCAAGAGTGAGTAAGGCTTTATTACGTACGGAAAATGCAGAACATATTTATTCCCTCGTATCAGGAAATTCTGTCCCTCATCTCCACATGCATCTTGTCCCCCGATATCCGAACACACCGATGGAATATTGGGGACCGATGTCTGTTCATGATTGGCCGGATGCTCCGATGGGAGATCAACAATTAGTATCTGAGCTTTGTGAACGAATCAAAAATGACCTCTTGGAGAATAATGATGAAGCAATTTAATTGGGTAGGAAGCGAAAGGAACTTTGTCGATGAACCAACTATCAACAATGTAGGTCCTATTACGGTAGGGCGTTTCGGGGGAAATTCCTCATCTGGTTCAAATAAAAACGAGGATGGCTGCCTCGTTTGGGTAGATGAAGAGAATGATTGGGAATTTGCAATGATCCTTGATGCCCACTATTCTGCTGAAAGTGCCGAGTTGGTTATTGAAACATTCACCAATAAGAAAGCGGAGATTGTGGATGTTTTAGTCCCTGCTGTTAAGAAAGATTTTAATAAAGTATTAGAACATAAGATTCTACATATTTTTCAGGGGGAAGAATGCCTGCAAGCTTGTCGTGAGGTAAAAGGTGAGACTGCTTGTTTAATTGTTGTACGTAAAGCTCAATTCGTGTGGTGGTTTTCTATTGGAGATTGCCTGCTTTACTTACATCATCCCGAACTTGCCGCATTAGGTCAATACCAACTGAACCAAAGACATTTTTATGAGTGGGTTGGTCAAGTCAATACATTTGAATTGGATGTCCCGTGCTATAGACTGGAACGAGAGAATTACGAAAAGGTTCAAATCACCTCTTTTTAACAACAGATGGGTTAGTAGAATGTCCAGGTGATCCTTTTTCAACGCCAGATAAAATCTTTCATAGTGGTACCGAGTTATCCTGCGAAGATATGGTTCATTCGCTGTCTCGCACTATTCAAGATCATCATGTTAGAGATAGCACAACCATCCTTACTTGGAAGGTTGATGTCTCAAAGGAAGGATGCATACCTAGCGATCTTAAGTAACATCAGGAGGTTATTATATTGTTAAAAGAACAGCTATATGAAATTATTCGTCATGACTATGCCCTACCTAAGGGGCTAGATGAATTTGAAGCCGTACAGCAAGTGATTGGTGTCCTTGGATCAACAGATGCGGAGGTTAGAGATGAATTAGGCTATCGCATTCTAGCAAATTGGTTGCTTAGGAAAAATTTTTTAACTGGTTCGCAATTGTCTATCCTACTAGAGCAAGCGATATCAGATGATATGCTATTTTTTAAAATCGGCGAAGCTGAATCAGATCATGTATTTAAGCGTACATTTTCCGCTTTACTCATTGCGCTTATTTTGATCCGTGATAATCGGGAAGAATTTTTAGGTGAAGCTGCATTTTTTCAAGCGTTGGAGCGAATAAATTTATATTGCCGCTTAGAAAAGGATTACCGTTCGTATGTGGAAGGAAAAGGTTGGGCGCATGGACCAGCACATATATCAGATGCCATTGATGAGTGTGTTCGCCATCGCTTTACCGGATTAGATGAATGTTCCAAGCTTTGGGAAGGCCTCTTACACTTGATCGATGGTGCTCCCCATGTATATGATGCGGAAGAGGATGAACGAATCACGATTCCTATCATTGCCATGGTAGAATCGGGCAAGGTTCCATTTTCCACTTTATGTAGATGGCTAGAACGCATTGAATTACCAGCAGAAAAGGATCTAATCTCCATGACTCGACGCATCAATATCAAACATTTTATACGATGCCTTACATTTGGTTTACTTGCAAAAGGACTCGGAAAAGTGGAAGATCTAATGATCATCGAGCGCAAATTCAATCCTTTTGTGGCAGATTGAATAGGAGCTAGTCGTTAATTGGATGAATGTATCTCAGGGATGGAATCTGAGGTACATTTTTTTGTTTATAGTTTAATAAAATCTATCTTATTGATTGGGTCTGATGTACATTCTAGTTTTTGTGGATGAATATCAGCTTCAAGTATGACCTCTGACACACATTTTTGGCCTTTACCTTTGATTATATGTCTCAAGTATAGCTTCTGATACACATTTTTCGCTTCTCCCCATGATAATCTGTCTCATGCTTGGCTTCTGACACACATTTTTGGCCTTTACCTTTGATAATCTGTCTCATGCTTGGCCTCTGACACACATTTTTCGCTTTTTCCTTTGAAAATCTGTCTCATGCTTGGCCTCTGACACACATTTTTCGCTTTTTCCTTTGAAAATCTGTCTTATGCACAGCCTCTGACACACATTTTTGGCCTTTACCGATTAAGTCCGTATAATTGTGTAAAAAGAAAATGCAAAAAAAATGAGTCATTTTATTCACTCTTGGCAACACTGTTTTCAACCACGATAAACAATGAAAAGAGGAATAAAAATGACTCAAGTACAGTTTAACCTAAATTTGGATGTTTTAAAAGAAGCCATTGTAAATTCCAACCTTGATATGGTTATAAAATCAGCGGTTGTCTTAGTACTAAACGAATTTATGGAAAAAGAAAGGGATGACTATTTAAAGGCTGCACCTTATGAACGAGCTGTTGAACGCCGTGACTATCGCAACGGTTATTATGAACGTGATCTTATGATGAGCATCGGTACCTTAACACTTAAGGTACCACGGACACGCAACGGGGAATTCTCAACTACCGTTTTTGAAAAATATGCCCGTTGTGACCAGGCATTGGTCCTCTCTATGCTGGAAATGGTCATCAATGGTGTTTCAACTAGGAATGTTACCAATATTGTCGAACAGCTTTGCGGCAAGAACATTTCCAAGTCGTTTGTATCATCACTTACACAAAAGCTTGATCCCATTGTGAACGAGTGGGCTAAGAGACCCTTAAATACAACATACTACCCTTTCGTATTCGTTGACGCTATGTATATAAAGGTGCGCGAGCACCAAAGCGTTGTTTCCAAGGCTGTTTATATTGCCACTGCCATTACTGAGAAGAATACACGTGAAATAATTGGCTTGAGTGTTGACCATGCGGAAAGTTATGAGAGTTGGGGGCAGTTCTTCCAACAGCTAAAATCACGGGGCCTTCAATCTCCCAAACTAATCATCTCTGATGCCCATCAAGGTCTCCAAAAAGCGATACAGCGTGAATTTATTGGGACAGCTTGGCAAAGATGTAATGTCCATTTTAAGCGAAATATCTTTGATAAACTTCCCAAAAAGAGCTCGGCTGAAATCAAGACAATGATCAAACGCGTATTTGAAGCAGTAACCATTGATGATATCCGTCTGTTTAAAGATGAGCTAATGAGTAGGTTCGGGACAGAGCCAAAGTTTGAAAAAGCACTCTCTATATTAGATGAGGGGTTCGAAGATACCATCCAGTATATGATCTTTCCCGAAAGTATCCGATGCCACATCCGTAGTACCAATTCCCTTGAACGGTTGAACCAAGAAGTCCGTAGAAGAGAAAGGGTCATACGTATTTTTCCAAACACCCAATCGGCTTTTCGCTTGATTGGAGCTGTTCTAATGCAATATCAGGATACGGTTTACGCTAAGAGAAAAGCACTTATGGGTGGAAGATAGAACAGATTATTTTCAGCTAAACTTCCATCATGGATGATCACATATCCGGTAAGGGATGTCAAATTGAAAACCATTTGACATCCCTTACCGGATATGAAGTTCAAAATCCATGGAAGTTTCGCAAAAAAAATAAAAGGGTTAAGGTTGAAAGTACTTGCCAGTGATTTTACACAAAAACCAGGACTTGACTCCTTTACCTTTGATAATCTGTCTCAAGTATGGCTTCTGACACACATTTTTCGCTTTTTCCTTTGATAATCTGTCTCATGCTTGGCCTCTGACACACATTTTTCGCTTTTTCCTTTGATAATCTGTCTCATGCTTGGCCTCTGACACACATTTTTGGCCTTTACCTTTGATAATCTGTCTCAAGTATGGCTTCTGACACACATTTTTCGCTTTTTCCTTTGATAATCTGTCTCATGCACAGCCTCTGACACACATTTTTGGCCTTTACCTTTGATAATCTGTCTCAAGTACGGCCTCTGACACACATTTTTGACCTTTACCCATGATAATCTGTCTCAAGTACGGCCTCTGACACACATTTTTGACCTTTACCTTTGGTAATCTGTCTCAAAACACAGCCTCTGACACATATCCGGCTTTTACCTATAAAAATCTGTCTCAAATTTGACCTCTTACACATATTCTTCCCTAAAAACCCATGTTGAACACACATTCCCCACTTAACCCAAAAAAATGTACCTCAAGAATAAATCCTAAGGTACATCTTCTAATCATAAATAAAATTTAAATCGGCTTCCGGCATATTGAGAACGGACGTATTCGAGGGGAACGCCGTTTTTTAGGTAGGCGACACGCTCTATTTGCAGGATTGGGGAATCAACTGGGAGGTCTAATTGACTTGCCGTTTGTTTATTTGCGGCAATGGCCTCGATTGATTGCTTCGCATCTCCTAATGGGTAGCCTTTTTTCACTTCGATGAATTCATAGAGTGAATGCTGAATATCCTCTTTTGTTAGCCCTTCAGCCAATTTTACTGGAACAATTGAGGTTTCAATCGCAATCGGGATTTCATCGCCCAAACGAATTCGTTCAATATGATAGACATCTGTATCAGCATCAATGTTCAACTGATGTGCCTCTGTTTCAGTTGGCTTTCTAATGTAGAAATCGGTAATGTTACTGGCCGCTTTCTTCCCTCGTTGTTCCATTAGCTTAGTAAAACTGGTGATTACCTTTAGTGGCTGTTCAACCTTTTCATTACTGACATAGGTTCCACTGCCTCGTTTACGAGTGAGAATTCCTTCATCAACAAGGCCTTGTACAGCCTGTCGAATCGTCATTCGACTGACTTCGAATTGCTCCGTTAAAATCCGCTCAGATGGAATGGCCTCGCCTTTTTTCCATTTTTGTTGCTTGATGTTTTTTCTTATATGTTCTTGAATTTGATAATAAATCGGAATCGGTGATTCTTTATTTATCACTGGTATTCCCCACTTTTTTTATTAGGTTACTTCAAGAAAGAAGGGCCCGATTCTCACCAAGCTATTAGCAAAGAGCCTTTAATAATGATGCTGCTTCAGTATCTGCAAGGACAACCACATTTGGGTGCTTTTGCAGAACAGATGCCGGACAGCTTTCATCAACTGATCCCTCGAGCATTCTTTTCACTGCTTCAGCTTTGTTAGCTCCGAAAGCTAATAGGATGATTTTTTTTGCTGCCATAATGGATTGAATCCCCATTGAAAGAGCATGGGTCGGAACATCTTCTTCTTTCTCAAAAAAGCGTTTATTTGCTTCACGAGTGGATTCTGTCAATTCCACGACATGTGTTAATGAATCAAAGGAAGTGCCTGGTTCATTAAAGCCAATATGTCCATTTTCGCCAATCCCTAGGATCTGAACGTCCACTGGATGATTTTGCAGAATGGATTCATAATGTAAGCATTCTTTTTCTAGGTCCTCTGCCATCCCATTCGGTAAAAATGATTCTTTAAAATTCATATGAGAAAATAATTCTGTGTTCATATAGCTATGATAGCTATGTTCATCTGTTGCCTTTAGTCCAACATACTCGTCAAGATTGACTGTAGAAATATTTGATACATCTAGCTTAGATTGACGAAATTTCTCATAAAATTTCAATGGTGTTCCACCAGTGGCAAGACCTAAAGTACGAATGCTGCCTTTTTCAATTCCTTCTTTTATTATATCAAATGCTTTTGCTGCTGCATCATCAACTGTTGTAAAAGTTAAAAGTTCCATGATTATTCCCCTCTTCTATATTGTTTTCCTAAATGATAGGTTTCTTCTACCTGTAAATTTTGATTCATGATTACAAAATCCGCATCCATGCCTTTTTTCAGAAACCCTTTATGTTGGAGTCCGAATTCCTTCGCTTGATTGCCAGAGCTCATTTGAACAGCCTCTTCAATTGAGCAGCCAGTAAATTGAATGATGTTTCGGAATGCTTGATCCATCGTAAATATGCTGCCTGCAAGAGAGCCATTTTCCAAGCGACATTCACCGTCTTTTACGATTACCTTTTGTCCTCCAAGCTCTGATTCCCCGTCTGGCAGGCCTTTTGCTCTCATCGCGTCTGAGATAAGGACAATGCCCTTAGCTCCTTTTATTTTGTATGTTAAATTGACCATATCGGGATGAATATGAATCCCGTCTCCAATAATCTCTGCTTGAATATGTGAAGATAATAATGCATGCCCTGCAACACCTGCTTCACGATGATGAAGCCCGCGCATTCCATTGTATAAATGAGTAGCATGGGTCGTCTTACTTTCTAGAAGCTCTGCGCGCACAGCATCCGTATGTCCCATTGATGGTACAATTCCATTTTCAATCATGATGTTTTCAAACTCACGTGCACCATTTTTTTCAGGTGCATACGTAACCAATTTGATTTGATCCCCTGATGCATGATGCCATTTTAAAAATAATTCGATGTCTGGGTCTGAGATAAATTCAAGAGGTTGCGCACCTGCTCTTTTTTCAGAAATGAACGGTCCTTCTAAATGAACCCCTTCAATCGTCGTTCTGCCGGACTCTTTCGCTACTTTTACTGACTTAAGTGCCGCTTCAATTGCTGGATAATCTTGAGTAATCGTTGTTGCAAAGAAAGAGGTAACTCCTTCCTTAAGCAGTTGTTCACTAAGGAAAACAAGTTTTTCAGGATCCGCATCCATGACATCCACTCCATAGCCACCATGGATATGTACATCAATCATCCCTGGAATCACTAATTTGCCTGAAGCATCGATCTCTTCTACATTTGGATTCGATTGATAGGCATTCATCGATCCAGTTTCTAAGATTTTTTCCCCTTCGATACGTAAAAATCCATTGTCTATGATTCCTTCACCAGTATAAATTTTTGCATTGATTACCACTTTTTGTTCCAATGCAATCACCTCATTTTCCGTGTATTTTAGGAAATAATAAATTTATCTTGATACTTTTTATATAGTTGTCTATACCAATTATGGTATGTATTTTTGTTATTGTCAATGAATGAATGGTGATATACACTAATAACTTTTTTCATTTTTTATTATGGCTCACTTCGTATAAAGTGTTGCATCGATTCTTGCCTTAAACGTTTGCAAAAAAATTTCATACACAATTGACAGATTATTTGGTAATCTTACGATAGAAAACAGAAAATAATCCCTTTGGAGGAATGCGTCATGCGTTCAGATCGGGCAAAACAGAAAAGAAAAAAGAAAAGATGGATAATCGTAGGCGTTGTTTTGCTGTTATTACTAGTTGGAGCTGGAGCATACGCTTACTCCATTTACCATTCTCTAACGAAGGCAGTCAATACTATGCACACCCCCATTAAACGAGAAAGTACTCGGGTGGAAGAAATTACATTTCAAAGGCAAGACCCCTTCTCTGTTCTAATGCTAGGTGTTGATGAACGAAAGGGTGATCGCGGACGATCAGATACAATGATTGTTCTTACGGTTAATCCTAATCCGACGTTCAAATCCGTGCAAATGCTTAGCATCCCTCGAGATACACGGGTAGAAATTGTTGGAAAGGGAAAAGAGGATAAGATTAACCATGCCTATGCATTTGGTGGTGTGGAAATGTCCATGGATACAGTAGAAAAATTTCTAGATATACCGATTGATTATTATATTAAGGTGAATATGGAAGGCTTTAAAGATATAGTTGATGCACTCAATGGAATTACTGTAAATAATGATTTAAATTTTAGCTATGAAGGCAACCATTTTAAGAAAGGGCAAATACACTTAGATGGCAAGGAGGCTCTTTCCTTTGTCCGCATGAGAAAAGAAGATCCTCGCGGAGATTTTGGCCGCCAGGAACGACAACGCCAGGTCATCCAAGGTGTAATTAGTAAAGGAGCGAGCTTTACATCCTTAACTAGATTCAATGATGTGTTTAAAGCTCTAGGAAAAAATGTAGAAACAAATATTACTTTTGATGAAATGAAGTCTATTCAAAAGTATTATAAAGATGCTCGTGAAAAAATTGAGCCCTTTCAACTAAAAGGGCAAGGGACAAAGATTGATGGAATTTACTACTTTATTGTACCTAAAGAGGAAATTCAAAATGTACAAAGCCGGTTAAAGAAGCACTTAGAATTGCAATAAGTGTCTGGTACCATTTATGCATGTAACTTTTCTGCATAATGGTGCCGACACTCATAAGAGGTGAATACTGTTGGAAACGAATAATAAAAAACCAAGTGGGTTGCTTAATGTACAGACGGGAAAAGAACATTTTTCACTTGATTTGTACTCACCTTCACAAGAGCTTAATCTATTTATCGAACATTATTGGATCGTAAATTGGGATTTAAGGGGACAGAAACCTTATCTGTCCGAAAATCTCCCACATCCTTCTGTGCATCTTGTATTCGAAAAGAACCAATCTTCTATTTACGGTGTAGTCATGAAAAAATTTTCAATCCTTCTCAAAGAAAAAGGTACGGTTTTTGGGATCAAGTTTCGTCCTGGTGCTTTTTATCCGTTTGTTCGACAGTCAATGGATCATTTTACAGGACAGGCCATCCCTTCTCAGGATATATTTGGCGAAGTTATGAATGAATTAGAGAGTGGTATCTTCTCCCTTACTGATCAAAAAGAAATGATTGATCTTGCCGAATCATTCCTTTTTTCCATAATACCTAACAAAGATGAAACGCTTCTCCAAATTCACGCGATTATCGAAAAAATGAAATCTGATCCACTGATCAATACAGTAGAGGATATTTCTGAACATTTTCATCTCTCGGTACGAACACTCCAAAGATTATTTAAAAAATATGTAGGTATTAGCCCAAAGTGGGTGATCCGACGATACAGGCTTCTTGAGGTAGCAGATCAGCTTTCAAATGGTCACCCTCAACCATGGCAGCAATTAATAGCTGACTTAGGTTATTATGATCAAAGTCATTTTATACGAGATTTTAAAAGCATTGTTGGGCGTTCCCCTGAGGAGTATATCCGAAAGTCAATATAATAAACAGAGACAAAAAAATGGATGAACGTTAGATCGTTTACCAAATATAGACGAGACAAAATGATCATCTCGTCTTTTTGTTCTATTCTTTTCACTTAAAAAATTTCATTTCCAATTTTCGTATCTCGCTCCTCATTTTCTTGGATGATTTTTAGTTCATCATTTTTCGAAATGGTTAAATCCCCCTTTTTTTCTACTACATTTGAAGCTTTTTCATCATAAAACTTAATTTTTAATGTGTAATGATAATTGATTGTTCCATCATTATTCTCATTTACTTTTTTTAATTCTACATCTTCTAGCTCGATACTTTTCTTTGTTTTCTTAGAGATTTCAGGTGCTATTTGAAATAAACGATTTAAATGATGCTTTTCTTGAAGGTCTTTAGATAGGTACTTACTTACTTTTTCTTCGATGTTGGATACATCTGGAGGAGAATTGGGGTCTGTAACTGTATACTGTTCGATTTTATATTGCTTAATAAACTTTTCAACATCCTGCTCCTTTACCGTAGCTTTACTACATCCAATTAAACTAATGAGTAAAAAACAAGATAAAATGAAGCCAAAACATTTTTTCATCTCTTCCCTCCTTTATCTTTTATGAAGGCTCTTTCTCAAACATTATTGCTATTGAAGTAAAACACCGCTGAATCTTTAATTAGGTGTAGAAGCCGGCTGTTAAGCTTTTTACTAAACAGCCTTCATTTAAAATTACGTACCACCATTACAAAAAGTTTCATTTTCTTTCAATGGAGCTAAAATAATCCCCAATTCATTCAAAAATGTACTGGGGATTAGAGCTCCTATCTGCTCCTATCATTTGCTGCTGTAAAAATAGTTAATCAATAACGCGATCCTTCCACTTCTTTCGCCATAATCACTAGTTCATTTATCGTTTTCCTGTTACACTTCGTAGCGGGAACATTCAATTTGTGTAGGTTGGTAGCTAGCTTTGAATCACGTACACTTTTCCTCTTAATAGTGCTAATAAATCCATTTAAATATATGGAGTTTGTCCTTTATCCTTCCAATCATCAAATGTGGGACCATATATGCCAGGCGGTCGTAATCCTGCTTGACGCATGAGCACGGTCAGTTGTCCGCGATGATGGACTTCATGCTGGACCAACAAATGCAAGGATTTCGCCTTTGACCATTCCTCCCCATTGACTTCCTGGGAACTTTGCAAGTCAACATCCTTCCATTGTGTTTCCACTGCATCAACCAATGCTTGTGACACCTTCTTATATTCATCTGCGATTTTTTTTGCAGACGAGGGTGCTCTTTCTTCCCCATCCGGTTTTTTAAATTGAAGCTCATCGCTTGATAAGCTTCCAATAACCCAGACTAAATGCCAAGCAATCTGTCCTAATGTACGGTATTCTGGTAATATGGACTGCTGCAATGACTCATCTGTTAGCACATCCAGTAAGCGGCTTGTAGCTGCTGATTCTGCTTTCCATTCTAAAATAAATTCATCAATGTTATGGTACATTCCTTTAATCCCCCTTACAGTTTGTTTATACTTAAAAATTTAAGTCATTTAAACAAAACTGTATTGTAAAAACGCGACAGATTCACTGTAACTTCTTCCGGTGAAAGAACGTCTGAATTTGTAAAGGGGGATAAAAAACACAGATGATGATGAGAATGGGTCTACTTTTAATATTGTTATTTAGTTTAGCAGGATGCTCGAGTGAAGAATCAAAACATAAGGATGCACAGCCACCAAGTGCCTCGATTCATATAGGAGAAAAAAACTACAAGACGAAATTGGGGACATATTGTTGGTCTTCAAACAATAAAGGAGTTTGTGTGGATACAGCAGGTCCTGTAGAGCTTCTAAAAGATCAAAAACCCATACACACCAAACCTGGGGAAACCATACAATTTGTAATGGATTATAATCCACAGCCTAATCAATTTCATGTTGTACAAATCAATAAGAACGAGGAGCTGGAAATTCCGGTTAAAAACAATCAATTTACCGCACCTACTCAAAAAGGAATTTATTATTATTCCTATGGAGTATGGTGGATGGATAAAAAAGATAAGAATTTATCACATGGTGATGCCTTCTATGCATTTGCCATCGAAGTTAAATGATTAATGTCTGACACCATTTATACATTTTTCAATCAAGGCTCTTTTCCCAAGCATTTGATTTCACCGAGAGAAGAGCGGCTAGGTGTAAAAGCTGGCAGTTAGGCTTTTACACTAGCAACCTGCCTTCATCTCGTGTTAGGGTTTAAGTACTACTTTAATACAATTGTCTTCTTTTTCGTCAAAGACAGAGTAGCCATATTCTGCTTGGTCGAGTGGTAATCGATGGGTGATGATATCTGTTGGATCAAATGTTCCTTTAATAATATGTTGATATAGCTCTGGGATGTAGTGAATAACGGGTGCCTGTCCCATTTTTAAAGTAATATTTCTTGAAAAAAAATCACCTAATGGGAATTGGTTATAACGTGTCCCATATACCCCTACTAATTGGACAGTTCCACCTTTTCTTACACATTGCGATGCCATAACAATCGCTCCCATCGCTCCTCCTTGTAGCTTTAATGCGGATCCAATTGCCTCAAGAACTGTCTTTTTTCCGTCCAGGCCAACACAGTCAATAACGACATCGGCTCCACCTTTTGTTAACTCCTTTAAATAATCACCTGTGTTCTCTATTTTACTAAAATCAACTATTTCTACATGATTTGTTTTCTTCGCATGCTCCAAACGATAGTGAATGTAATCAACCGCTATGACTCTTTTTGCACCTTTCATCCAAGCAAATTTCTGTGTCAACAGTCCAACAGGACCACATCCTAAAACGATAACCGTATCTCCTTCTTTGACACCTGCCGAGTCAACTCCCCAATAAGCTGTTGGGATAATATCAGATAAGAATAAAATTTTTTCATCCTCAAGCTCGCAATCTTCAGGGACTAGGAAAGGAGTAAAATTTCCAAATGGTACCCTAAGATATTCTGCTTGACCTCCAGGGTAGCCCCCGAACGTTTCTGAATATCCGAAGTACCCTCCTGCTTCACCATGTGGGTTTGATTGATCACACTGACTTTCTAAATCATGCTGACAAAACCAACATTGCCCACAGGCGATATTAAAAGGAACAATTACCCTGTCCCCTTTTTTGAGTTTGTTTACAGCCGGTCCTACCTCTTCAACAATCCCCATTGGTTCATGACCAATAATAAAATTATGGGGCATATTGGGCATCATCCCATGAACTAAGTGAAGATCAGAACCACAAATTGCTGTACTTGTGATTTTGACAATGATGTCATCCTCCTTGTGAATAGTTGGTTCCGGAACATCCTTCACCTTTACATCCTTTATTCCTTGATATGTTACAGCCTTCATTAAATTACCTCCTTTGCTATATCAATTTTTCAAAATTAGTTTCCCCATTATCCTTTTTGAGCCGCATTCCAATTTTTAACCTGCAATATATTGAATACTTTCAATTTTTAGATTGTTCTATTTATTTGTTTCCCATATAATTTATGTCATGGGGAATTGCTCCTCTAAAAAAAATCAAGGGGGATGAGGATGGATAATTTTGTCGGATGGTTAAATAATGTACTTTGGAGTCCGCCGCTAATTATTATTTGTATTGTAGTTGGATTGTTTTTTTCATTTGCGACCCGTTTTTTACAATTGCGGCTAATTCCAGATATGTTAAGACAAATGTTTAAAGGAAAAAGCTCAGATGCAGGAATTTCATCATTCCAGGCTTTATCTGTGGCTTTATCTGGGCGTGTCGGTACCGGAAATATTGCCGGTGTTGCTACCGCTATAGGGTTAGGAGGACCTGGTGCCGTTTTTTGGATGTGGCTGATTGCCTTTGTTGGCGCTGCTACCGCTTATGTTGAATCTACTCTTGCTCAAATTTATAAGGTAAAACAAGATGGTGAGTATCGTGGAGGACCAGCCTATTATATTGAAAAAGGGACTGGTATGAGATGGTATGGAATCGTATTTGCTGTTGCAACTATTATTTCATTAACCTTTCTAATGCCTGGTGTACAAGCCAATGCTATTGCCGAAGGACTTAATAATGCATTTGGTATGAATAAAATTCTAACGGCAACGATTATTGCTGTATTGCTCGGAATTATCATTTTTGGTGGAGTCAAAAGGATTGCGGGTGTTGCTCAATTTGTCGTTCCTTTCATGGCTCTCGGTTATATTATTGTGGCATTAATCATTATTCTTATAAACTTTTCAGAAATTCCTGCGGTGTTTGCTCTTATTTTTAAAAGTGCGTTCGGTGCTGAAGCTACCTTTGGGGGAATAGTTGGTTCAGCGATTTCTTGGGGTGTCAAACGAGGAATCTACTCAAATGAAGCAGGTCAAGGAACAGGTGCCCATGCAGCAGGTGCTGCCGAAGTTTCTCACCCTGCCAAGCAAGGTCTTGTGCAAGCATTTTCCGTCTATATTGATACTTGGTTTGTTTGTACAGCTACTGCATTTATGATTCTATTTACTAATATGTTTAGTACAAAGGCTCCTGATGGAACCTATCTTTTTAATAAAATGGGAACAGCTGATCCTGGACCACAATACACACAAGCAGCTGTAGAAAGTGTATTACCGGGATTTGGTTCTGGATTTGTCGCTATTTCTTTATTCTTTTTTGCCTTTACAACTATTATGGCCTATTACTATATGTCAGAAACAAATGTTGCTTATCTAACGCGTGGAAAAAATAATCGTTGGGCTATTTTAGCCATTAAAATTGTTAGTATGGCAGCAGTGTTCTATGGCTGTGTCAAAACATCTGAAGTGGCATGGGCGTTTGGCGATACAGGACTAGGAATTATGGTATGGCTAAACATTATCGCCATATTGATCCTAATGAAGCCTGCTCTCGTCGCCTTGAAGGATTATGAACGGCAAAAACGAGAAGGAAAAGATCCAGTTTTCGATCCTGAGCCACTTGGCATCAAGAATGCAGATTACTGGGTTGAAAAGAAAACCGAAGATAAGCAAGAAGTCAGCTAATAGGTAGTCTAATTGGGGTCAGACTCCACACGATTGTGTTGTGGGGTCTGACCTATTTTTATGTTTTTTTCATTTGATATCCTGACAACAATCAGCCAAAATGAAACTATTGAATACATACTCTGGTAGGTGCTTAGAAAATGTTAAATATTTTAATTGTGGATGATGATTCTCATATTCGCGAGCTTTTAAGACATACGCTGCAATCGGAAGGATACTTTGTTTTTGAAGCAACGGACGGAAATGAGGCATCACAATTACTCACTAAACAACAGATTCACTTAGCGGTAGTTGACGTGATGATGCCCCATAAAGATGGATGGCAGTTAACTGAAGAGATTAGGAAATACTATGATTTCCCTGTTATTCTACTAACAGCGAAGGATCAACTAGAGGATAAAGAAAAGGGTTTTTCAGTCGGTACAGATGATTATTTAACCAAACCGTTTGAGCCAAAGGAATTGCTGTTTCGTATGAAAGCATTATTACGTCGATTTCAAATGGTGAATTCCGAAAAAATCACACTAAATGATATTGTTATTGATCGTAAAAGCTATGAAGTGCATTGCAACAAAAAACAGCTGATGTTGCCGATGAAGGAATTTGAGTTATTGGCACAACTCGCAAGTTATCCTGACCGAATATTTACACGTGACGAATTAATTCAGCTTATATGGGGACATGATTTTGAAGGGGATGAGCGGACAGTAGATGTTCATATTAAACGGCTACGAGAGCGCTTTAAGAATCATGCGAATGACTTTAGTATTAAAACGGTACGTGGTGTCGGATATAAACTGGAGGTCGCCAAGCAGTGAAAACACTTTATTTACGAATCGTCGTCACGACAATCGTTGTGATGATATTCAGCAGTCTACTTTCCTTTTTCCTCTCCAATGCTTACTATCATTTTTATTTAAAGCCTCATAATGATGAAAAGGTAACGAGAATGGCTAAGGATATTCAATCCTATTATCAGAACCATTCCAGTATAGATATAAACCAATATTTGTCCCATATCAGCCAGTTAGGATATCAAATGTATTTAGTCGCTTCTGATGGAAATGGGACCTTCTATGGTGGTGATTTTCGAAAAAAAGAATTGGATCAATATATTATTCAGGATGTAGTTAGTGGTAAAACATATCATGGAATCAATCAATTTCCTTCTAAACTGTTCGTGACGGGTTTTTTTGATAATGTTTTGAAGAATACAATTGGGGTACCTGTAATCGTTGACGGAGCTCCTCATGCCCTTTTTATTCGCCCAAATCTTGAAGTCCAGTTTGGAGAAATGCGGATCTTTTTTGCCATTTTACTAGCTGTTACTATTCTGCTTAGTGTGATTTTTGTCGTGATTAGCACTAGATATATTGTAAAGCCAATCAGTAAATTAACGGAGGCCACCAAGAAGATTGCAAAAGGAAATTATAATATTCAATTACAAGTGCATCGGCGCGATGAAATCGGACAGCTTGCAAGTCATTTTTCCTCAATGACCAAGAGCTTGGAGCAGCTGGAAGCCATGCGCCAGGAGTTTGTTTCTAATGTATCGCATGAAATTCAATCACCACTTGCCTCAATTCAGGGATTCTCACAAACCTTACAACTAGAAACTATTACAGAGGAAAAGAGAAAGCACTATCTTTCGATCATCGAGGATGAAAGTCGTCGTTTATCACAATTAAGTAAACAATTACTTACCCTTGCATCTTTAGATAAAGAGGAAGGAATTGTTGAAAAGGATAGGTTCGATCTTTCCCAACAAATCAAGCAGGTGCTGTTTATGACAGAATGGAGCTGGAGAGAAAAAGACATAGCCATTGATATGGAGCTTCCATCTGTTTTTATTCATGCCGATCAGAAGCTGCTTCAACAGGCTTGGACGAATCTGATTACAAATAGTATTAAATTTAGCGAAACCGGAGGTACGATTTCAATAAATATCCGTTCAGATAATGAAAAATGTTATATCGAGATATCGGATACAGGAATTGGCATTTCAAAAGAGGATCTTCCACATATTTTTCAACGCTTTTATAAAGCAGATAAATCGCGGATTCGAAAAGAAGGAAGTAGTGGTTTAGGACTGGCTATTACGAAAAAGATTATCGAATTGCATGATGGGAAAATCCACGTAGAAAGCATGTTAGGAAGAGGAACCACATTCTTTATCGAACTCCCTTTAACATCAAATTGATTTTTCCCTACTATTTAAAGGAGTCTCGGCTAATGTTGTCGAATAGATTTGTAAAATATGTTACTGAAAGAGTGATGAGGATGAATCCTTTTGTGTTTGCTTGTATTGCCCCTCATGGTAGTGAAATCATACCTGAATTAGGTGGTACGAAACCAGAAAGAATGAGGCTAACAAGAGATAGTATGATGAAGCTCGGTCATAAAATGCATGATGCTAAGCCAGACACGATTATTGTTCTTACACCTCATGGCACAAGAATTGATGGGTATTTTTCAGTATCTAATAGTGAAAAAATGTATGGATTTGTTGAAGAGAATGATGGATTTTACGAGCTTGAACGGTATGTCGATCGTGATCTAGCACTTGCCATTACAAAAGAAGCAAAGGAGCACAACATTCCTATTGCCTCTATTAATTACGGAACAGCCTCTGGCCCCATTTCCTGCTTGCCACTCGATTGGGGTGCAATTGTTCCTTTATCTTTTATGCCAGATGTACCAATTGTTGTTATCAATCCATCAAGAGACTTATCATTTGAAACGCATATTAAGCTTGGTCAAATGATGAATCAGGTGGTCCAAAAATCGAACAAACGTGTCGCTCTAATTGCAAGCTGCGACTGGGCACATGCCCATGATGAGCGTGGTCCATATGGCTTTGACCCCGCTGCAGCACTACTTGATGAAGAGGTTGTTGGATTTATTCGCTCCAATGAGCTCGAAAAAATGGCCGAGTTTGATCAAGAATATATTGATGCCGCCAAACCCGATGGAATTTGGCAAACACTCATTTTAGCAGGTGCTATTCCAAAGGAAGCCCGCAATATTCACCTTTATTCCTATGAGGTTCCAACTTATTTTGGACTGATCTGCGCAGAAATCACATCCAGTCAAACATCCTATCATGTTTACTGATACCATATTAACAAATGGAGTCAGGTGCCTTCTTGGCCTGACTCCATTTGTTTTTTAAATAATTTTACTAATAACAGGTTTGTTAAATGGAGTGGGATCATACAATAAACAGTCCATCTTTTGGCTTTTATCCAGTTGAGACGATATAATAGTTGATCCATTAGGTGAAGGGTTCCTAGTCCTAGTGCCCATTTTTTAGTTAGCAATGCAACATAGGCGATCACAGATTGGATCATAAAATATGCTGGTGCAATGATAAAATGCTGATAGTACTTTTTGCTCCATTTTATTCGGATTAAAAACTTTTTTGAGATAGCCACTAATACGAAATTTGTATTCAAATAATTCACCCAGAAGATTAGAAGAACAGTTATTCGCGCTGTCCATTTTTCTGGTTTTCCCTCAAGAAGTAGTGACCACTTTTTTACAACCCAAAAGAAAAAAGGTAAAGATATAAGCGTGTAGATTGTCTTCCACCAGTTTTTCTTGAATAAGCCTAATCGGATAAATAACCATTCAATTCCAGCATATAAAAATGTTGCTCCGAGACTCCATGTCCATTTTTTTTGAAACAAAGCAAGGGCTGTTGCCATAATCGGGACTGTAAATGCTTGAGAGATAATCGCCCCCATAATCGTATCTTGCCATTTATTGCTAAAAACCTTTGGATAATATTTATAACTCTTCAATATATTAAGCACGAAATATTCGAAAACATAGGCTTGTCCAATGCTTGAAAAGAGCAGAATCCAAGGTTTTTTATCCCATTTTTTCACAAAGGTAATAATCACTAATACAAGATGTATAAATGTTAAGATCGCATATATCAGTGAGTTTTTCTTCATAATAAGCCTCTTTCATAATGATTACATGCACTTTTTTCTATTTTTACTATCCACTTGTAATATAAATATAATAGGATCAATAAGATCGGATTAAGAATAATGGAATATCCGATATTCCACCAGCCATAATGAAAATATCCCCATGGCTCTGGGAGAAGAGCTAAAAATTCATATCCTAAAGTTCCGATTTCCCATAGTAAATAATATAGAAATACTTTCCACCATTTCGCATGATGTGGATACCATTTTATAAACAATACATTTACAGGTGGAACTACAAGGAGATGAGCAAGCAATCCTGAATACTCAATCCCCTTGGTAAAATACCAATATCCATGGTATTTAAATTCAATATATAGATCGAAAATTGTTTGCAATACGAGGGTAAATGCGATAATGTGTACGATTCGATTAGTTGATAGTTTTTTTGCTGCTACTTTAAATGCAATAAAATTAAAAATAATAATTGCAGTAATAAGTCCTACCATAGCCTATCTCCTTTATTTAGAAGTTCCCATTTTTACTATGTACGATTCTGGATGAATAATACTTAAGAAAAAAGATTCTACAAAAAAGAGACCCCTTCTAGGTCTCTATATGTACTTACTATATAAAACTGCCTGAGCGATGCCGACAAAATACTCCGATTCATCAATAATATGCTTCATAACTACTTTTGCCGTTGGATTGTTGACGATTGGTTCACTTTCCTGAATCAGTTGATTACAAAAAGCAATGAATTGTACACTTTGCTCCAAACAAAAAGATACGAGTTTTGTTAATTCCCGATATAATTCATAAGTAAATGTACCCGTTGTACGGATGGTTGTTTCAATAAAACGTACCACCCGACCATGTGCCTCACGAAACGCGGTTTCCCATTCAAAAAGTGCATCAAAAAACTCAGTCTCTAAATCTTTCATTAGCTCCCGGATGACGACTGTATGCTCTTCTTCTTGCTGCTTCCAAAACTCGCACTCATCAAGCACGCGTAATGGCATTTGATTTCTATAGTAAAATTGCATGCAATCATTCCTTTCACTTTTTATCCCTATTTAAAGCTTATTACCAGGAAAGAGTGAAAAGAACTACTTTTGTACGGACTTAAACAGGATTTACACTAGATGGTAATGACTGTATAATACAGAATAATCAAACATTTAATAAGGTGGATGAAATGATAAAAAATAGAAGACTATTTACTCTCTCTCTTTTCCTACTGGGCTTATATATTGTATTGATACTGCCATATCCTAACTCTTACTCTTTAGGTGAAACAATTATCCGAAATTGGTATACCCCTGCAAAAACCTATTATGTTACAAATGTTTTATTCCTTTTGGTTCTTTTAGGTTTAATCCTTCTCGGGATCTCACTAAAAAAGTTCCGTTACCGATTGATAATTCTTACAACCATTATAATCGCAAATATCCCACCCACAGTTACTAACTTCGTGCAAAAACATTTTTCCAGTGGAATTTATGCTATTTCTTATGATCAACAGTTGAGTCAATGTCATTTCCAAACAAAAAATAAGCACACCATGCATGCCCAATGTCAATTGATTTTTGAAAACCACAGCAATGATACTGTCCCTTTTACAATCCAAATTTATAATCATGATATTAGCGATTACCCTAATGGTTTAACTCTTTTAAAAGAAGCTGGACCCTTTGATGTCCTAGTAAAAGGAAATCAAAGAACAAATATCAAAATTGAAAAGGATATTGATATTACACATTTGAAAAATGATAGCTTTAGCCAGGAAATCAGCTCCATCGATATTCGGATTAAGGCAGATACTAGAACGAGGGATTTTATTAATTAACATTGAAGATCGTTTTAAATTGGGCGCTTTTCTCAAATTTTTCTTTTTGAGCGTAAAGTTTGAATCAATTAGCGGGTAACCAAAGGGCGTGTGCGAATCCTGTGAAGGAGGAAACTGCGTGTACTTGGTAACCAAAGGGGGCGGTTGATTACCCGGTTGGGGGATTTCCTGTGGATTCGGGCACCTTTGGGCGGGATTAGTTACCCGGTTGGGGCATTTCGTGTGAATTCGGGCACCTTTGGCCGGGATTAGTTACCCGGTTGGGGCATTTCCTATGGACTCGGGCACCATTCGGCGGGATTGGTTACCCTATTGGGGGATTTCCTGTGGATTCGGGCACCTTTGGGCACGATTGGTTACCCGGTTGGGGGATTTCCTGTCGACTCGGGCACCTTTGGGTACGATTGGTTACCCGGTTGGAGGATATCCCGTGGATTCGGGCACCTTTGGCCGGGATTAGTTACCCGGTTGGGGCATTTCCTATGGACTCGGGCACCATTCGGCGGGATTGGTTACCCGGTTGATGGATTTCAGGCGGATTCGGGCACCATTCGGCAGGATTGGTTACCCGGTTGGGGCGTTTCGTGTGAATTCGGGCACCTTTGGCCGGGATTAGTTACCCGGTTGGGGCATTTCCTGTGAACTCGGGCACCTTTGGGCAGGATTAGTTACCCGGTTGGGGCATTTCCTATGGACTCGGGCACCTTTGGGCACGATTGGTTACCCTGTTGGAGGATATCCCGTGAACTCGGTCACCATTCGACGTGATTGGTTACCCGGTTGGGGGATACACCGCGGACTCGGTAACCAAAATGCGCGGTTAATTCCCCTAAAGGAGGAAACTTCGCGTTCACGGTAACCAAACGACTTGAATAGAAACAACAAGTCAGCATACAACGATGTTGACTTTTTTTGTTTTCCCCAACTTTATCAAATTTTCTGAATACACTTGATTTCTCCTCTATCTTTTCATTATATTAATCTGTATAGGGGGTGATTCAATAATGAAAAAACTAGTTTTTCTAGCTCTTGCATGTATTTTAATTTTTGCCTTTGGATTATCAGATACATCTAAAGCTAAGACACAAATCATTTCTTATAAAAACTGCAAAGAGCTAAATAAGGTATATCGTGGTGGTGTCGCTCAATCTGCATCAGTCAAAAACAAAGGCGGGAAAACACGCTATACCCCTTTTGTTTCAAAGGAGCTCTACAATAAGAATACACATTTAGATCGTGATAAAGATTTAATTGCCTGTGAGCGATAAACCTCTTCATATGAAAGATACATAACTTGTTAGAGATCTTTGATTGAATAAGATCTCTTTTTTTATTCATCTCTTCTAAAAAGGAATTCTCCCCTCTTCACCGAAATATATAAAGGGGTGATCGAATGAAAAGAAAAGCATTACTATTTATTTTCGAGGGATTCTGTGAGTTTGAAATTAGCACAGCTATTTCAATGTTAAGAAGCACTCATGACTTACATACATTTGCCTTGGCTAATCATGCTTATCGGTCAGAAGCAGGGCTAAATGTGCTTCCTGATATGACTCTAAAAGAGATTGATGGAGCGGATTACGACGTTCTCATCATACCAGGTGGTGATTTAAAGCCTATAGCAGAAGCGCATGAATTGTTTCGCTGGGTTGCTAACTTTGCTGAACAAGGTAAAATTATTGCTGCGATTGCAGTGGTGTATATGTTCTAGCAAAATCAAAGGTTTTGCAGGATATCCCTTACACGGTAACTTTAACAAAGGAACAACGAGAGTTTTTAGGAGGATTTCAGGAGGAGAATTATCGTTACCAGCCCTTTGTCGTTCATGGACATATTCTGACGGCGCAAGGGCATGCCTTTGTTGACTTTGGAATTGAATTAACGAAAATGATTGGCGAGTTAGATAAGGAGACAATTATGGATCTTCATGACTTTTATCATGGAAAGAAGAATCGCCGGATGGAAGAGTACAAATAAGGAGGCTTTCGATGAAAAATCCATTTCATCATTTAGCGCGAGCCGTTTTTATCCATGAGAATAAAATACTACTTGCTCAAGCAAAGGGGGATACAAACACCTTCCTCCCTGGTGGTCATGTCGAATTTGGAGAAAGTGCCAAAGAAACTTTAAAACGAGAAATTCAAGAGGAAATGGGTATTGATTGTGCACCAGATCATTTTCTTGGATTAATCGAGCATAAGTGGGAGAAAAAAGGAATACTCCATTGTGAAATTAATTAACTATTCGAAGTCAAAAGTAGTGAACTTTCCCTAGATATTACTCCACCATCTTGTGAACCCCACCTCTCTTTTTTTTGGTGTGGTATAGAGGAATTAGAGAAAGCAAATTTACAACCATATGTATTACGGGATTTAATTAGAAACTATGTGAATGGTGATCAAAAATTATGGTGGGCAAGTACATTGGCCGAAGAGATTAACGAAGATAATAAAAGCTGAATAGAGATTCTGACATAAAATCATCATATCTATCTTGGATTCTCCCTTGTTTTGTCGATTCGGATTTTCTATGATGAAAACAATAGGATTGATCATAGGAGGATCCACTTTGAACATAGATATTCTTACAGAAGCAGAAGAATTTATTCGTACATACTACAAAGAAACGAATAAAACCGAAGATCAACTTAAACAAAGACTGAATGAAATCCAACGGGAGATTCAGGAAAACGGACATTATTATCATACATATGATGAATTAGACTACGGGGCAAAAGTGGCATGGCGGAACAGTAATCATTGCATCGGCAGACTATTTTGGGAAAATTTACAGGTCATCGACCAAAGACAGCTAACTACCGAGAAAGCGATATATGCTGCTCTACTAGAACATATTGAGTATGCAACAAATAAAGGGCGAATCCGTCCAACGATTACGATTTTCCACCAGCAAACCAAACATCATTCTGTCCGGATCTGGAATCATCAATTAATTCGTTATGCAGGCTACGAAACAGATGATGGCATAATCGGGGATCCAGATTCCCTCGCATTTACTAAAGCTTGTCAAGATTTAGGTTGGAAGGGTAAGCACACTCCTTTTGATGTTTTACCTTTAGTCATTCAAATCGATGATCATTCCCCAAAATGGTTTGATATTCCAAGCGAATTGATTCTTGAGGTTCCGATTCGCCATCCGGAGCTAGAATGGTTTGAGGACTTAGGATTAAAATGGTATGGCGTTCCTATCATTTCTAGTATGCGTCTTGAAATCGGTGGCATCACTTATTCTGCCGCCCCATTCAATGGCTGGTATATGGGAACCGAAATTGGTGCACGTAACCTTGCAGATGAATCTAGATATAATATGCTCCCAAAAATTAGTGATCTTATGGGTCTGAATAAGCGAAGCAATACCTCACTTTGGAAAGACCGGGCATTACTTGAATTGAATACCGCTGTACTGCATTCATATAAAGAAGACGGTGTCAGTATTGTGGACCATCATACAGCAGCAAAGCAGTTTAAACGATTTGAAGAAAATGAAGTTGATGCGGGAAGAACTCCCACTGGAAATTGGGTGTGGCTCATACCACCTCTATCACCTGCAACTACTCATATTTTTCATAAGCCGTATAAAAATGAGATTAAAAAACCAAATTATTTTTATCAACCTGCTCCATTTACAAAATAAGCTGAATTTACATTAATTTGTGGATGATAATTTCAAGTTTGTGGATAATTGAAACTTGTGATGATGGTCCATTCTTTTTGTAATAAATTTTTGTGGATAATCAATCTTTTAAAATTAATTGGCCTTGTTTTTGTGGATATATATTTGAAATTAAGATCTCTTATTCCAGTTTTGTGGATGAGATCTTCTATTTTGTGGATTATATCACCTAATTGATATAATTTATTCGTTTTTTTGCGGATCATCAATTTTTTGTTGTGGATAATAGTCGCCAAAATGGAATCATATATCCAGATTTGTGGATGATATTGTGGATACTATAAAATCTACAAATAAAGGAGCATAGCCATTAGGCATGCTCCTTATTTATTAGTTATAAAATTTCACACGATCTTCTAATGGTGCGAATTCTTTGTCACCTGCTGGTGCAGTTGGTTTACCAAATGGCATTTGAGCAATTAGCTTCCATCCACTTGGAATGTTCCACTCTTTTTTCACTTCATCATCAATAAGTGGATTGTAGTGTTGCAATGATGCGCCAAAGCCTTCAAGCTCTAATGAAGTCCAAATTACATGTTGAAGCATTCCGTTTGATTGTTGTGACCAAACTGGGAAATTCTCTGCATATAATGGGAATTGCTTCTGTAATGATTCGATTACAGTATTATCTTCAAAGAATAATACTGTTCCGTACCCACTACCGAAAGCATTCATCTTGTCTTGTGTAGAACCAAAGTTTTCAGCTGGAACAATTTTTCTTAATGTTTCTGTTGTAATATTCCATAGTTTTGTATGATTTTCACCAGTTAACACAACCACTCTTGCTGATTGTGAATTAAATGATGAAGGGGTATGCTTTACCGCATGATTAATCACTTCTTGAATTCTTTCATTAGATACTACCGCTTCACTGCTGATTCCATAATAAGAACGTCTATTTTCAATAGCAGAATAAAAATCTTTGTTTGTCATGTTTATCGTCTCCTTGATGTGTGTCTAAATGTTTAACTGAATACGATTTCCAGAAGGATCTTCGATAAAGTAACTTCCCTCTACCTCACTTACCATAACTTCCAGGCTTCGCAAATTTTCTAGTACCTGTTGTCTCGCTTCTTCACTTGGAAACTGCAATGTGAACCATTTCAGTCCAACACTATTATCTGCAGGCTTAGGTGCGCCTATTCCATTCCAAGTATTTAAACCGATATGATGATGATAGCCACCTGTAGATAGGAAAAGCGCTTGATTTCCATATCTAGTGACAATATTGAACCCTAATCCCTTACAATAGAATTCCTCAATCTTTTCTAGCTCTGAAACATGCAAATGAATATGGCCCATCGTTGTTCCACTTGGGAGTCCCTCCCATTTTTGTCCACGTCCCTCTGCTAAAAGACCTTGTGCATCAATGGGTTCAGTTGTCATATGGACCTGTCCATCGTTCCATACCCATGTTGAGGCAGGACGATCTGCATAAATCTCAATTCCATTTCCATCTGGATCTGCTAGATATATCGCTTCACTGACTAAATGATCAGAAGCCCCTTGTAGCGGATAACCAACTTCAAGAAAATGCTGTAATATCTTCCCCAAATCCTTTCGACTCGGTAAAAGTATGGCAAAATGATATAGTCCAGTTGTTCTTGATTGCTTTTCACGTACATTATCAGGCTGCTCAATCTTTACTAACGGTGTTTTTCCATCAGCAGTTAAAAAGGCAACTTTATCTGTTTGCTTAATAATTTGAAAGCCAATGATCTGTTGATAAAAAGCAAGAGAACGTTCCAAATCTGAAACCTTCAAGTCAACTTGACTAACGAAAGTCTGAGGTGCTTGATGGAATTCCATCATGATTTTCTGCCTCCTAAGTTACTTTATGTAAGTTATTATATTTTTTATAGTATAGTTAGTCAAGTCATTTTATCTTAAAACCGTGCCTCTTTTTTCCCTAACGAATTGAAACATAGAGAGCAAGATCGCCTTCAAAAGAAAAAGGGACAAAAATTGATACCTTTTAATTCTTACTAGGGAGCCATAACCAATCTTCTTAAAAAGATTGATGATGATATAAACGAAAATTGTATCAATAATAAAATTGATAGCCAAATACCTTTTAAACTTTCCATAGGTAAATTTGAGTATCCACAATGAACCCACAAAAAAAGGACCTGCAATAATGAGAAACATATCGGATATCGGCTTTGGCATAATTTTATTATAAAACCACCACCACACTCGTTTGTAAGCAACTATGCTCTCTAATAAAACGATAGAACATATGAATAACACACTTGGATAAAACCGTTTGAACGTGGATCTTCCTAAGAAGGGTAGCGTGAGAATAGGTAAGATTAAGGCCATTGCTAAATAAGGTTTGTATTTTTTCATTTGTGTACTCCATTCTTTTTCCTATAAATTATCCTTAACTACCTAGAATTATTAATAGAAAAGGCGATTGCTTTGTTTACAATCGCCTTCTTGTTTTTTATTAGATTATTGAAGTTTTCTTTTTTAAAAACTCTTTCACAACCGGCCAATCAGGAGGGCTAATTTTTTCAGGTAATTCCTTAAGTGAATAAAAACGTAACTCCTCCACTTCCTCTTTATCTGCCTGTAACTCTCCTTCATAATCGGAACAGATATAAGTAGCTACAACATTATAGACCTCATCACCATGTGGATATTGATAATAGAGCTCCTCTCCTGAAAAAATCTGAAATAAACTAAGCTTTTTTGCCTTTAATCCAGTTTCTTCGTGTAACTCTCTTGCCGCTACCTCTATGAGGGATTCTCCCGGCTCCATTGATCCGCCAGGAAGCCCCCAGCAATGATTATCTTTTCTTAACTGCAATAACAATTCATTTTGTTTATTTAGAAGGATGACATTCGCTCCTGTCATAATAAGCGGACGACTTCCGACTACCTTTCTTAATTCCATGATATACCCCATCAACTTGACTCCTTACACGTCCTTCTACTGTTCCTATTCGTCACATCTATAGGCTAATCCTTCTACATCAAGGAAAAAATGTTACCTTGTTTTACACTTAGTAACGTTTACGGAAATTTTACGATTTTTCTGATCGCTTCCATATAAGATAGGCGGTTGCTAATCCAATTGCACAGCCTAATAATGTTTCAAGCAATCTAGCCTCTATGAGGGCAGGAATAACGGTATCGGAACGGCCTGTTTCTGCAATAAGTAGGGCAAGTGGAGTAATGAATACGACGGCAAAGGCATAGTTACGAACAATAATCATTTCTACTAAAAATTGTAATGTCATGACACATAGCCCCAATAACCAATAGGAGGGCTGTAGGGCAAGAATTCCACCTGCAATAAAAACACCTACTGCTGTTCCTATTGATCGCTGGAAACTCCGATGGAGAATAATCGAGATCGTCGCACCTTGTAGCACACTTGCACATGAAATGGATACCCAATAAGGTCTGTGAAATCCTAAAGCAAATGCTATAAGTGTTGCAACAAAAATAGCTGCTCCATTCCTTATTGAAGCTAATAGTATACTTGAATCATTTAAGGCAGCTTTCCACGTATGATTTCTTGTTGTTTGAGTGATTTCCTTTATATCAAAGAACCATTCCGACATTCCAATCAACCATGCAAGACATCCCCCCATCAATGCGATGCCAATAGGAAGTAATGCTGCAGTTAAAGTCATCTGCAAGCCCGTACCAATTCCACAAACAAGGACAAAAAAATAGCCTGATGGAGGAGGAACCTTATAGGCACTACAGATAAAAGTCGACAGAAAACTAATGATTCCTAAAATCAAGGAAGTAGACAAAAAGGAAAAACCACAAATAATTCCTAAAGCAAAGGAAACTACTAATCCAATATTGACAATGATTAATTTAATCGCTCTTTGTTTATAAGATTCATTATGAACATATAAAGAGGTAAAACCTCCGATACCAGCAAGCAAGCCCCATTCAATATGGCCAAATAAAGCACCTATCAAAAAAGGGAGTCCCATCGTTATTGCAGCTGAAATGGCCTTTTTCCATGGATATTTCGGGGTACGATTAATATGAAATACCCCTCTCCACCCCTTATGTTTCGATGTCGTTCGTATTTTAATAATTTTTTTCTTTTTCACTGATAGCCCCCTAGGTTCAAGGTCATCTCTGCTCTATTTTATGATTCCTTTAACCTAGGCAATTCATGTATTCTATCATACCTCTTTATCTGAGGGGACATGCTTTTATCGTTTCTACTCTAGATCTTCCCCCACCTTCATCCACTACTTTAATTAAAGCCACCTCACTTATTTGCGCATCAATGGGTTTCATTCGCTTGGTGCAATACTCGAAAGCTTCTTTCAACTTATGCATAGGTAATCGATTTGCAATTGTACAATGTGGAATCCATCTAGTTGGGAGATAAAGTGAGTCGGGTTGATCATTAAATTCCTCGAGCATTTGATGATGCTTCATATGCAAAACTAATAACTCAATAGAAGGTGTAGGAGCTAAAAATATCATCCCTGTATTCATAAAGGTTCCTAATGAACTTAATGTAATCGGTAGCTTAGAACTCGATTCATAACAAGATTGAAAAAGAGGAAGAAATCGATCCATATTTAGCCTTTGATAAGAAGCAAGTGTAATATGTGGTCTTCTATCTATTACTTCTTCAGCATAGGTAGATATGGCTTGATCACTAAGTTCTTTCCACACTTCTTTAATATATCTCTCTGATTCTTCGTCAAAATGCGCAACAACTCCGTACATAGAAGCCTCCCTTTAAAATTCTTTCTTTTTATCATCCAAATAGCTTTCATATACTTCTGTAACCTTGTTCTTATCCGGAACTAAGACATTCAGTTTTTTATTCAGTTTTTCAAGCAAAACAATCCCACGGAATAAACAGCCTCCAATAATTCCAAAGGCAATGATTCCCCCATAAACTGGTGGAATCATCACTAAAATGATTCCCAGTGCAAATGCTATTAAAATTGACCAAAATAAATTCATGCCTCACCTCTAATGATCGTAATTAATTCCGAAGGATGCGTTAATTTAGGATAAATATTTATGTTTTCCTTTCTACTTTCAGAAAGAAACCATGTGGCTTGATAAGGGATCATTCCCACTTGTTCAGCACCGAATAATTCATTTGATCCACCGTCACCAATAAAAATAACCTTTTCAGGTTCAACCTTTAAATTTTTGCATGCCATTAAATAGATTTCTGGGTTTGGTTTGGCACACTTCACCTTATAGGAAAAAATGACATCATCAAAGTACTGAGAGAGTGTACATGCCTCCCATGCAGTTATCTCCTCTGGTGTACAATTACTGATTAGCCCTATTTTGATCCCTTGTCGCTTAAGTTCGGACAAGCACCCTATGATTTCCTCATTGATTTGTTCAAATGGAAGTGATTTTACTCTTTCTCTTTGCTTTTGCGCAGCGTCTAGCACTTTTAGATCAATCGGCATATTTTGGGCTCTTAAAATGTCAATCAACACACTTCGGTAATTAGAAAATGTACCATCCATTCTCTTATCTAAACGCTTATGCCACTCTTTTTTGAATAGTTCCTCATTCAAGCCAATTTCATGGAACATATGGCCTTTCTCTCTTTTTCCATTTCTCCATTCCGAAATAAGTGTTTCAAATAAATCAAATAACACTGCTTGGATCAAGATAAGCCTCCTCCCTCAGTTCCCATTATCTACTTCTGCAAAGAAAGACCAATTACCTCCTATCAATACAGAAATAAAGGAGTATTAATGACTGTTATTTAATATAAATAAAAATTAAGAATACTTCTATCTAGATAATGATTAACGAATAAAAATTGAGGTAACACTGAAATCCCAAATCAACTTCCCTAAGTTGTAAAAGTCCACTGTAAAGGCTTTTATAAAAATCAAAATAAAAGGAGAAATGATATGAAACATCCTGTCATTGAAATGTATGAGTATCATGTTTGGGCAAATGCTGTGATTATTGAACGTTTGAAGGAGCTTCCTCAAGAGATTTATCATCAGGAAACAAATAGTGGCTTTTCCTCTATCGCGAAAGTGCTGTCACATATTTATCAAGTTGATTATGCATGGTTTGAGATTATAAAGGGTATGAGTATGAAGGAAGCAATGAGTGATGCCTTCCAAAAAGGTGAACAGCTGGAAGTGAAAGCTATTGAGGATATGGAAGCAGGTTACTTGGAATTATCGGAGCAAAACAAAGCTTTTCTGAACCAGTTAGATGATATAGAAAAGAAGCTAGTCGTCGATAATCCTTATGCTGGAATACTCGAAACGTCTATTTCTGAATCTGTATTACATATTGTTACCCATGGTTCCTATCATCGTGGAAACATTGCCACGATGCTTCGGCAATTAGGGCAAACATCCGTCATGCAGGATTATGGACTTTATCTATATGCAAAACAAAAAAAATAAGGGGGACTTCCCCTTATTTTCTCAAACAGTGGTTCTATTTAGATAGCATTTAACAAGGACTTTTACAATCCGCCATTACTCCGCTGGTGGTCCAAACTTTCCAGCATTAAAATCGCGATAGGCTTGGCGAATCTCATCCATTGTATTCATTACAAACGGGCCATACGCCACTACCTCTTCATTTATAGGAACCCCAGAATAGACTAATACCTTTGAACGTTGGTTTCCCTTGATTACTAATTCGCTACCTTGCTGCCCGGATTCATTAAAGGTAAATGTTGCCACACCTGTTTTGCCTAGTGCTATTTCATTTGTACCTAATTCAACCTCCCCAGATAACACATATAGAAAGGCATTATGATTTTCGGGAATACGATGTATATATGTTGCTCCAGCAGCAACATTGATTTCAGACATAGTGATTGGCACCATACTATCAAGTGGTCCCTTTACGCCCTCGATATCACCAGAATAGACTTTTACAACTCCCCCATCAAAAGGCACATGTGGTACATCTTCTAAACGAATATCCTGATACGTTGTTTTCGTATTCTTTAACTCCTTTGGTAGGTTCAACCACAATTGTAATGTGTGGATTAAATCATCATCTACAGCCTCTTCTGCATGCCGTGCTGCCCAGCCGGCATTCATATATTGAACATCTCCTGCATCGAGTATAGAGTGGCCGCCAGCATTATCAATATGCTCCAGCCTGCCATCTATTACATAAGTAATCGTTTGAAATCCTCGATGAGGATGGTCTGAAAAAGTACCACGTTTAAACCAATCATCTGCCATCAGTATAAAAGGGTCAAACTCTTTTAATCGTTCAGGATGCAATACAAATCCTTGTTGAACGTGTGGATACCCATTTTGCTGATAGTTTACATACCAATGGTCTTTAACTGCTCGTTGGAAAATTGCTTTGTTTTCATTCATGTTCCATCCCTCCTATAGGAACATTATAAATCCAAAGTCCCATTACACCTATTAATATGTTTTACCAATGATGGACAGTAATGTTCTCCCAAACAGATTGCCAATCTTTCGCAACAATTCTATTTTCATAAATGCTTCTTCGTTCTTCATTCTCCTTAAAATAAGCAGTTGGCTTGATCAACATATTGATTACATCCGAAACTCCACAAGGGGCTGCCAAAATAAGCTGCTGGTCATCATCCAACTTCACCCCTAAAGCCGTGGCTGTTTCAGGAAATTTTGCTATAGCATCCACTGAGGAAGTATATGGTGGAATACCATTAACCGTGTGCATCCTTGCCTCATTTTTCACAGACCATGGTACATCTGGAAGTAAGCTCCTCAGCTTTCCTTCTAACCTCTTTTCTTCCTGCTCATCTATCCTCTCCGGATCAAAATATATGACATCAACATCTGCTAATGGGGTCCGATCCTTAACATGATGAAGCGTATCCCAAATCTTCGACCGGACAAATCCTGCACATACCCACCAATCAGGTAAATGAAGGGTTTGTACTGCACGTAAAATATCCATCATCCATACATCCTCTTGGATTAATTTGAGGATATCCTCTTTATTATTTAGCATGTTTAACACTTCCTTTGAAAAGTTCCTTTCTATCAAAAAGCCATAAAAACATCGCTTGATTGTGATCGAATAGATGGGGAATCTGAGCAAAATAAGCCATAAAAATCGATTGAATGGCAAGCATGACATACCAAATTGCGTCATATTCTAACTTACTTAATGGATTTTTTTGATGATAGGAATCAACTAATTTTTCTACAAAAGGAAACCATTCTGTGCTTAATTTTTTATCATGAAAAACCTCATTAAGAACACTCGTCGCACAATAGCAAAGATCAAAAATTCTTACATTCACCTCAGCTAGCTCATAATCGATGACACCTAGTAAATCTTTTTCTCCATAAATAAAATTTGATAGATGGGCATCGCGGTGAATAATTTGTTTAGGAAGATTATTTACTTTCAGTTGAAATTCTGATTCCAAATCTTGATAAATTTGATCTAACCGATCACTTCGGCTTTCTACCTTGTCCATTGCCTTTCTTGCAAAATGATAGATGGATTGATATACATCTCTAGTTGGAAATTGACTGATGAGGGGATGATCACTTAACAACTGATGGAGCATTGCAAGTGTTCTACCAAAATGCTGCGGTACTAGTGGATTTTCAATGATTTCCCTTGCAGAAAATACTCGTCCTGGCAAATAGGTATATAAACTAAAATACCGCCCCTCATCATCAATGATATATGTATTCTTTTACTTAGCATGGGAGTAGAAACGCTGATATCAAAGTCTTGTAAATACTGTAAAATAGCAAGTTCGTTTCTTGTTACTTGGATATCCAACTTTCGTTTCAAAACATATTTTTCATTAGTAATGTCTTTAACTCCCTCAGTTTGATACGAATATCTCTCGAATGCTCATTTATTCGCAGGAATTCATAACCCTTGTAATTGGATTTACGGGAAATTGAAATGAGTTCTGATAATTTAGGCTTCGTGAAGGCATAGTTAAATAAAGGAGCCAGCTACCACTCCATATTTTACCATATAATGTACATCTCCACGCCGCCCCTGGAGGCTTTCCCTCCCATGTCTCAACGGGTCAATTGCCCTCTCATTCCTTCGTCATGCCTTTCCAAGGGGTGGAGGCCAGTTATGCTAAACTGATGGGTCACAGTGCCCTTTTGTTTAAGAAACCTGGTACTCCGTACATATTTGAAATCCTACGAATAAGACAACATTCAAAATAAAGTTAACTAGTTTATTAGATGCATCTTCAACTTTTGAACCTTCGGTTTAGGCAGCTAAGTGAATGGATTCCTGAACCTGAACCTTACTTGGACAGTATGATTCGTTTCGTCGTGCTATTCCCACAAATATCCTTGCGAGTTTTCCTATTAGTTTCATGATTGATTTCATTTTCTTCATCTTCTTTACCTTCACATTATGGGAATGGATGGCTTTAAACTCAGGATTATTCATCACTAGGCTCATTGTGGCTAAGTAGAGGAAGCGTCTTAATCTCGATCTACCACGTTTAGAGAGCACAATTTTACCTTTCCATTTACCTGAACTCGCCTCAGCTAGATGTAATCCAGCGTGTCGTAATAAAGAGTTTCCGTGAGAAAATCCACTCAGATCACCGGCCTCACCTAATATTCCAGCTAAAGAAATATCACTTATTCCTTTCATCGCAAGTAGTTTCCTGGCAAATGAGATTTGGTTAAGCACTTCTTTTACTTGTTTTTCCACTCTTTCGAGTTGTTTTACAGCGAGATCATATTCTTCTAGTAATTGTTCTAAGTGGAACTTATATGCATCGAGTGCTTGTCCAGTTCCAATAGAGGATTTTGCTAATTTGATGAGTAATTGAGCTTTTGGGGACCAGGTTGTCTTTTCATTAATGACTTCCACCCCGCCATGATATCGAGTGAAGTCATGGAAGAGATCTCTTTTGGAGTGGGGAACAGCCGAAGGGTGGCAATGGCTCCTTTGCACGAAACATCTTTAAATACGTGTCTTAACTCTGGAAACACAACATCTACCCATCGATTAATTTGATTAACGGTCATGACGAGACGTTTTACAATCACATCACGATTAGACATAAGAACTCTGAGTTTCTCAAATGATTCAGATGATGGGCGAACGAAAGAATAGTAGCCATTTTTGACCATATCTGCGATCACTAGCGCATCTTTTTTATCACTCTTTGATTGAGTATTATCACGATTCTCTTTATTCCTTTTTACTGAGTGAGGATTGACAGTAACTACCTCAATTCCTTTATCAAATAACCACTTAGATAGGTTAATCCAATAATGGCCTGTAGGCTCCATTCCTACTATTTCTGAATTTAAGTGTTTAAGTTTTTGTAAATCTTGCATCCAGTTTAATAGTTTCATAAAACCCTCTTCATTATTTTCAAATGTGAGAGGATCACCGACAATGATGCCACGGTAGTTAACTGCACGTGCAACGTGAAATTGTTGAGCGATATCCACCCCAACAATTAGATGAGTATCGGAAATTCTTTCTATTAGTTGATTTTGTTTGTTCTGCATTTTAAAATTCATAGTAAGGCTCCTCCTTAAGACTTGAGTTTGATTGGTCTCATACTCGTATCTTACTGAGGAGCTCTATTTTTTTCAAACCTGATATTTAACGATCTACAGGAATGCTAAAATGGCTTGCTCGGAAAGTTTAGATATCTCTCCTGCTTGAACTCCCCAATATTTAAGAATTTTTTCTTTACTTTTCTGATCCATCTTCATGCCCCATTTTCAAAAAGACTTTTTTCCCCTTCCTATTAGGGGATTCCGCTTCTACTACTGCTTCCCGTACGTTTAACAAATCAAAATATATTTCCGGCATTGTAATTTTTAGACGTTGCTCCTTGACGAAGTTCATTATTTGATGAAATTTTTCTTGCCAATCATATGGCGATACTTGCTTGTTCCAATGGCGAAGGTGAAATAATTTAACATTGACTGCCGTCCGTTTTGAAACTTCCTGCCACTGAATTGGAATTCCCGATAAAAGCCCAATCGCTAAATAGTTTCCATGAGGTTGCAAACAATCAACTAACTGGGTACCCTCTATACCTCCAATTGAATCAATTGCTGCACTCACCCCACGCCCACTCGTTATTTCCATTACCGATTCCTTAAGTGAGGAGCAAGATGTATCGATTACATGTGCTGCACCTAGTTGAAGGAGCTCCTGTGTATCATTCGAATTCCTCGTAACCGCTATAAATTGAAAGCCAAATATCATCGATAGCTGAGCAAAAATCCGTCCAATTGCAGAACCAGCCGCATTCATAAGTAAAACATCCCCGGATCCCAAACATAAAACTTCCTGACAAATCACCAAAGCTGTTAATGGGTTGATATATAATTGGGCCGCAGTTTGATCGTTAATAGATGGCGGAATCGGTACCAACCATTCGGACGGAACCTTTACAAAATCCTGCCACGTCCCATCACCTCTTAATGGGAGAACCCGCTTCCCTAATAGATTTTGAGATACAGATGTACCTACTTCCTCCACAACCCCTACTCCCTCATACCCAGGCACCATTGGCAATGAAATACGATGAGAATACGAGCCTCTTACCGGAATTAAATCGGAAGGATTAATCGGACTCAGCAACATCCGAACGAGAACTTCCCCCTCTGCCGGCGGATTAACTCTTCTATTCACCACATAAAGAACGTCCTCTGGTTTTCCAAACTCATGACAAATCACACTTTTTGCTTTCAACACTCATGTCTCCTTAAAAAAGTACTATTCTCTTATTCTATAAAAAAAGCGTTACTTCCTCCATGAAGCAACGCAATTCATTTATGATTTTTTAAATTCTTGCAGCATATACACATAGCTGCTGATAAAAATGAGAGTAAAAATAATCATTGAGCCTGTAGAGAAAAAATCTCTTTGCCCTCTATCCGTAATCAAATGGATCAACATTCCCAGAAAATAATTGGCACTAGTAATTAATAAAGCAATCATGATGCCGGCTAGAATCGCTTTAAAATGATGAAAATAATTTTCCATAACACTCGATTCCTTTCTTTGCTCTACATATCAAATGACAAATTCACTGGTTCATCCAGCAATTCATAAGCCATTTCAATATTCGTCGTTGGTGTTTTTTCATCAACTACCTCAAACTTACATTGATCTAACCAAACATGACCTCGTCCAGAAAGTATGACGCCAAAAGCGATAACTGCACTATTTTCAGGGATATCAAGCACAATGGAATATAGATTCCAATTGGTATCCTTTACAATCGGACGATTACTCATATTATCAAATTGCAGGACATCACCCGCCGCATTGTCTATTCTCATCCATAATCCGCAATATCCATCTACCTTTTCAGATTTGACAAAGGCAGAAAATTTAAGCCTTTGTCCAATGTATTTTTTTGCTTTAAACTGCTGCATCATTGTTGCAAATTCTTCAATGGTTGCCACTGACCTTGATCGGATATAACCTGAAGCTTTTCCTTGGTGGACATTTTTTGTATCTAGCCCCATCTCGTAATTATGCGGACTCGTTCCTGTAAGAAACCAACCTTTTATTTCTTGTTTTTGTTGTTCCATGTTTTCTCCTCCATTTTTATTCAAAATAATATTCATTGCTCTCCTATATTCCCCTGGTGGCATATGGTATAACTTTTTAAATGCACGTGTAAATGCTTCAGGTGCCCCAAAGCCAAAATAAAAAGCTATATTAATAATCGATTCATTCGTATCTATTAACATTCTTGCAGAATTGGTCAATCTTCTTATTCGAATATAGTCACCTATCGTCATACCAACTTCATTCTGGAAGACTCTTAAAAAATGAAATTTTGAAAATCCACAAACACTAGCTACTAAATCAATCGAAAGCGGACGGTGTAAGTTTTCCTCAATATAATCAATAGCTTTCTGAATAATTTGCTGGTATTTCAAGTTTTGCACCTCCCTTATTCATAGAGTACTAAATATTTTCTTTCCCTTCTTGACTTTTATTGCTAATTTTGTAAAATCTTCAATCAAATTTCGTATAGCTTGTCCACTAGTGGCAAAACTCAACTGCTAGCTTTTACACCTAATAAAGGATTCCAGAGGTTTTTACGCAGTTTTCGGTTCTATCCTCGTGAAATGAAAGGAGGCACCTATACGGGTCGGTGTTTTTTTCCTTCACGTTAATCAAACTCGCATTTTGGTTACCTTGGACAACCATTTTCTCACTTCGCGGTAACCAATCTTGCTCTTTCGTTACCCTGCACACTCATTTTCCTCCTTCTCGGTCACTAAACGCTTCCTTTCGTTACCCGGGACAACCGTTTTACTCCTTCTCGGTAACTAAACACTATTTTCGTTACCTTGGACAACCATTTTCCTCCTTCTCGGTAACCAATCTCGCTCTTTCGTTACCCTGCACACTCATTTTCCTCCTTCTCGGTCACTAAACGCTTCCTTTCGTTACCCGGGACAACCGTTTTACTCCTTCTCGGTAACCAATCTCGCTCTTTCGTTACCTTGAACACTCTGCTTCTTCTTTTAAGGTAATCAAACTCACTCTTTCCTCCTTCACAGGATTTCCACTCACTCTTTAGTACCGCTTATTAAATCAAACTTAACTTAAATAGCAACAATGTGGGAGAAAAGAGCCAAATATAAAAATTTCGGTTGACCTCATGGTGTATTAAACATATAATACACACATAGTGTATGAACTACGTAATACATACACATCAGACAGGAGGAGTTATAGATGAAAGTGTTGACTGTAAAGAATCTTAGCAAAGTATATAAAGGGAATATTGATTACGAAGCTCTCCGTCAAATTGACCTTTCCATTAATGAAGGGGAATTTGTTGGAATTATGGGCCCTTCTGGGAGTGGAAAGACGACTTTATTAAATATGATTTCAACGATTGATCGACCTACCTCCGGGGAAATTCAGATTGCTGGGGAGAATCCTTTTCAATTATCCCATAAAAAACTAGCTATTTTCCGCAGACGTGAATTGGGCTTTGTCTTCCAATCATTTAATCTTCTTCCCACTTTAACTGTAAAGGAGAATATTGTTCTTCCCCTTACACTTGATGGGGTCGATCTAAATGAAATGAATACAAAGGTGAATACATTTGCCGAAAAACTAGGGATTACAGCTATTTTAAATAAACGGACATATGAAATATCAGGTGGGCAAGCCCAACGAACTGCCATTGCACGTGCCTTGATCAACCATCCGAAGCTAATTTTGGCAGATGAGCCTACTGGAAATCTCGATTCGAAGGCGGCAAAAGATGTCATGGAGCTTTTAGAAAAGCTGAACAACGAAGAAAAATCTACCATGTTACTTGTTACACATGATGCATTAGCAGCTAGCTACTGTGATCGTGTCATCTTTATAAAAGATGGACAACTCGATCACGAAATTCAAGCGAGTCATAATCGCTCTGATTTCTATCAAAAAATAATTGAAAGGCTATCAATTCTAGGGGGGACATCAAATGAACATGCGACAATTCGCAACTAATAACGTTCTCCGTAATAAGCGAACCTATTTAGCTCATTTCCTAAGTAGTGCTTTCTCGGTCATGATCTTTTTCATCTATGCCATGCTCTTATTTCATCCTGATTTACAGGGAGAGCTTAAAGCAACTAGCCCAATGATTGCCTCATTAGGATCAATGGGGATTAAAACTGCGCAAGTGATTATTTTCATTTTTTCATTTTTCTTTTTGCTATACTCTGTCAGTGCCTTTTTAAAACTACGAAAAAAAGAGTTTGGTATTCTAATGATTCTTGGAATGTCTAGGAAGCAATTTCATCGCCTGCTTTTCGTTGAAAATATGATCATTGGATTTGCCTCTATTATTGTGGGAATTGTTGTAGGGATTGTTTTTTCGAAGCTTCTTTTAATTATCTGTGCACATATTCTTGCTATTCAAGCTGGCTTGAAATTTTACTTGCCTCTAAAAGCAGCTTTCATGACTGCTGGAGCATTTCTCTTACTCTTTCTTTTGATTTCATTATTCACTTCTAGAGTGATTCGCAAAGGAACAGTAGTGGAACTAGTAAAATCAGAAGAGAAGCCAAAGCCTGAACCAAAGGCTTCCCCATGGCTATCTTTTCTTGCTGTACTGTGCCTTGTTTTAGGATATGGGATGGTCCTTTGGTTTGCCATCATGCAGGTTTTTTCATTTAAGTTATTACTCTCTGGAGTTGCCCTAACAATTGTAGGAACCTACTTTTTATTTACACAGTTCAGTGTCTATACCATCCACAACTTAAAGAAAAAAGAAAAGTTCTTTTTTAAGAAAACAAATATGTTAACTATTTCGGAATTAATGTATCGAATAAAGGATAATGCAGTGATGTTTTTCTTAGTAGCTGTCATTTCTGCATCAGCATTTACTGGAATCGGAACATGCTTAGCGCTAGGAAACTCAGGTTTGTCCGAAATGACCAATCCTTATGCATTCAGCTACACATCTACAGATGAAAAAACTGAAAAGCAAAAGGTTCAACAGATTGAAACAGAACTAAAGAAAGGAGATTTTCCATTTAAAATAGGATCTTACACACCCCTTTTCTCTTCAAATGGGGTAACTCTTATAAAGCTAAGTGATTATAATTCTTTGGCTAAAGCACTAGGCTACCAGACAGAAACTGTGAAAAAGAATGAAGCGATATTTACACCTACATCTGTCACTCAGAAAAATGCTTGGAGAATTAAGGGACAAAAACTCAAACAATTAGATGTTGAAAAAGGGGATTTTTCCACCACATTTTCAGTCAAAAAGACATTGCCTTATATCGTATTACCTAATATTGGCGACAACACAGCCGTTGTAGCTGATGAAATATATGAGAAGTTTTCCCGTCTCGAGAAGGAAGAAGAATCCTATTACTTTAAAGAAATTAGATTCGTTGTAAAAGATTGGCCAAAGACCAAGGAAGTAGCACAAAAATTAAATAAAGAGATGGATGATTATGGATTTAGTGCACTTGTGTTAAACTGGTTATATTCCAAGCAAGAGAATGGACTATTATTCATATTAAGCGGTTTAATCGGAATCGTGTTCTTTACTTTTGCAGCAAGCTTCATCTATTTCCGTCTTTATGCAGATTTAAACCGAGATGAACAGCAATATCGTATGATTTCAAAGGTTGGTTTGAGTAGAAAAGAAATGAAACAGATTATTTCACGGCAGTTAGTACTGTTATTTTTCTTGCCCTTTGTCATGGCCCTTATCCATAGCTCTGTTGCCTTTTTTGCCTTGCAAAGACTAGTAGACTTTTCAGTATTGAAATCATCATTAATGATCTTTATTGCATTTTTATCAGCACAGATCATTTACTTTTTTATAGCTCGTTGGCGTTATTTGAAGCATTTATATAAAGAAGTAATGTAAGAGCAAAAACACCGTTCCCTTATTGGAACGGTGTTTCTCTATTATCGTTGGTTCATCCAGTTGATAAAATTATCAACAACTAAATCAATAAACTTAACTGTTGGTTCATGTGTTAGATTCCCTGATTCATCAATTTTTTCATGAACAGCACCTACGTATACTTCGTTTCCTGGAAGTAAAGGAGATCCTACACCTGGACAGAATAAAATATCACGTAAATGTTGTTGAGCGCGTACTGTACCTAAAGCTCCCATTGTTGCACCCATGATCCAAGATGGTTTCCCAATCATGACTTTTTCCACACGAGATAACCAATCAATCGCATTCTTTAACACACCTGGAATAGAATAATTGAATTCAGGAGTTACCCAAAGGACTGCATCGGCTTCAGCTACTTTTCCTTTAAATTCAGTAACAACCTCTGGGGGATTCATCTCAATATCTTGATCATAATGTGGTAGATCCTTAATATTTAGTATTTCAAGGTCAAAGCGTTCTGCATATCTTGTTTGTATATATTTTGCTAGTTTTAAATTATATGATTCCTTACGAATACTTCCAACGATTGCAACTATTTTCATGTCTTTTCCCTCCAATTATTTAAAATAGTTGATATATCAACTATTAATTCGTCTCAAACCATATTAAAGTTCAGCCACATTCTCACGAACTTTTGTCAAAAGTCTTTGTAATTGAATGACTTCTTCCTCAGTCATCCCCTTACTTATTGTGTTAATAATATTCTGGTTAATCGGGATAACTTCTTTCCCAAGCATTTTTCCCTTTTCAGTGAGAAACACTTCAATCGAGCGTCGATCCTTTTGGCAAATTGTTCGATGAATGTAACCTTTCTTTTCAAGAGTAACAATCATTCTAGCAACACTTGATTTATCCTTATTTAACCTTAAGGCAATCTCATTTTGAGATACTCCCTCTTGTTCCCAAAGAATAGCCATAATTAAATTTTGTTCCGATGTTAACTGGAAATCCGCAAGCTTTTTATTCACAAAGCTAGTAATTTCTAAATCAACCGAATGAATGAATACACCTAAATTATTTAATGGTTCATATTTCAAATAGATCACCCTAATTAGTTGACATATCAACGATTTACAAAATCTATTTTACAAAAAGGGATAATCCATTGTCAATCAAGTCAGCTCAAATGACTTAATTTCCTGCAACATATACGTGGCAAATTCCTTTAGTAATATATCATTCACTCCAAATCCACTAAATTTTGGATTTATATATTGAGATAGAGCCTTTGAAATTAATTCTTTATATTCATGAGGAACCATTTTCTCTCCCCATTCACCGCCTTCTTTTTTAGAAGAGACTACACCCTCTGATAAATAATAAAGCACTCTACATAGATTAAGTATATAGTACACGGGATTATAGATAATTTCTTGAACCGAATTGTCAATATCAAAAACAATTGATTGAATATAATAGCTTCGATCGATCTTCTTAAAGACAGATTTCACTGGTTTTCCTAAAAGACAGATTCCCCTTTCATAGGTAACAACAAGATGCGCTGCCAGATCCGGATCAACGGTATCCCCACAAAGATAATCAGGATCTTGTAAATATCTATCCCTATGTACCTGTGAATAATGTAGCTCAAATGGTGAAGGATGCTTGAAATCGATGATATCTTTTTCTACTAAAACACTCATCTCTAGGTTATAGTCCTCCAATTGCAAAATATCTTGAATAAGCCCCTTCTTTTTCTCCTTAGAAAGTTTCTCTTTCACAATAACTAAAATATCTACATCACTTTTTTGAGGTTGAAAACACCCCATTGCTAGTGATCCATGTAAATAAACTCCTATTAAATTTGACTTTAGATGCCTCTCGAATAGCGAACAAACCTTATCCAAAAATTGTTCAACCACCGGATTTCCCCCTTCCATTTTTAAGACTATTCTAATTTTTTATGATATAAAAAAAGGGATGACTCGTCAAAGTAAGTAGTCCCTTTTTATGCATTTGTTTATTCATACATTACGATATCTTTAAATCACATAGAAAACTTAACGTCGAGAAAAGTGGGATGCTATTCATGTATTCATTTGAGGATATTTTGAAAAAGAATCGGATGATATAAAATTAGTGAATTGACGATGACGAATCAGCAGGATTCCGATGAATTCCGTATAAGAAATATCGAGTGAATCTTAGATTTTAAAGATACTATGTATTTGTAAAGGAGGGAAATGAATGTTACAGGAATTCAATCACTTAATGGATTATATAGAAACGCATTTAACAGAGGATATTTCTGGTAAAGAGATATCAAAAATTGTAGGACTATCTGATTATCATTTTAAGAGAATGTTTTCGTATATGGCTGGAATGTCATTGAGTGAATATATCAAAAACAGAAGGCTATCAGTTGCAAATGTTGAATTAATTAACGGAGCAAAAGTGACAGATATTGCCTATAAATATGGCTATCAATCAATCGAAGGATTTTCAAGAGCCTTTCGTGAATGGAGTGGTTTTTTACCTTCAGAAGTAGCTAAAAACAAAATTCAAAAATCATTTCCCAAATTTTCATTTTATATCGATATAAGAGGAGGAAAATCTATGGAATTCAAAATCGAAAAGAAAGAGAAATTTAATATAGTAGGTGTTTCAAAAAAAGTGCCCATTCAATTCGAAGGTGAGAATAAAGCTATCTTAGAACTCGCCCAGTCTATTTCCGATCAACAAAAAAAGGAAATGCACCAATTAGCCGATTTATATCCTCATCGAGTTTTGAATGTGTCTTATGATTTTGATGATGGCTACCTAGAGGAAAAAGGATCTTTAACTCATATGATTGGTTTTGCAACTACAAAAGAAAATCCATTTGATCATTTAGAGCAAATTACAATTGAAGAAAGTTTATGGGCAATCTTCCCTAATCAAGGTCCATTTCCTACTACACTTCAAGAAACTACTGCAAAAATTTACTCTGAATGGCTGCCTTCTTCAGATTATAAATTAGTAGAACTACCTGGAATTTCTTTCACAGAGTACAATAGTACATCGGAAAATGTATATTGTGAAATTTGGATAGCAGTAAAGAAAAAAAGTTAAAGAATCACGCAAATTATATTTACAAAAAATTACACATTAAAATCTAAAAAGGTTGGGATTCTTTTCCTTTAGGTCTCAACCTTATTTGTACTAATTTTGCTTTTATATTTTCTCATATAATCGAAAAGTCGTCCCTTTTTCATATATTAGAACTTGTCTACGGCACTTCGTAGCTTCTTAAGAGACTCACCTTAAGTAGAAAGAATTTAAATGGGTAATGACAAGGAAAAACTTGTTAAACTGAGTCCGTTTCGTAAACTTTGTATAAAAACAGTAGGGACTGTCACTGTGGTAATGCCCGACAGTCCCATTTAAATTAGTTATTCTGAACAATCTCTTGGATCTGTTCTTTGATATTTTCATTCGTGTATCCGCCATGATAACAAATAACAGATTGAATATCATAGTCTAGAAATTTACTGAGAGAATGTATAGCCGTTTCCATATCTGGTGTATTTCGCGGAACGGGACCATTGATAGCTCCATTATTTAAGACCATGGCATCTCCCACGACAAGCGTCTTACTTTCATTAAGATATAAACTAATATGTCCCGGAGTATGGCCAGGAGTAAAAATGACTTGGATTCCACCAAAAAAGGACAGTTCCTGCCCATCCACAAGCGTATGGTCGACCTTCGCTTTCGGAGGATTCATATATAAAGCTTGCATCGAAGGCGGAAGCGTCTCCCATACCTCTTTACTTATTTTAGTAGGGTCTGCCTTCATCATATGCTTAGTTCCTTCGATATAAGGTTTGTCTAACTCATGTGCATATACTTCAATTTTCCCTTGTGATTCCTGAAGGATTTCTGGAAGACTGCCAATATGATCAATATCCTGGTGTGTCAAAATGACCGCTTTCAGCTTTTCAAAAGGTACTCCCACTTGTTGCATTGCAGCCTTTATAGCTGAAAGCTGACCTGGCATTCCTGTATCCACCAATATCGCCATTTCATCATCCCATAGGAGTGTTGGATTGATCTTAAAACCTTCAATATTGAGTTCAATCATTTCTACGTGATCAGCTACTTTCATTTCTCTTCCTCCTTCATATGTAATGCTTTATCAGAATATCCTAATTGCGTAAAAAAATGAAGAAAGCAAAACAAAAAATTTTTATCAATTATTTTGATGCGATTTTAACACTTCCTTGCCAAATTCCAAACACTCCTTACAGATTGAGACACTAGGCCCTACTGCTAGCTCACCGATCTCCGCTCGACTTCTATTACAAAACGAGCAAACATCTGTGTAAGTTGCACCAGTTGCTTCTGAATTTTCTAACTGAAATAACTGTTTATAAACTGGACTTAGCTCGCTCCATACATCGAATTGATTATTATCTAGGTCATAAAAAACAAAGTTCCTTCCAGTATGCCCTCTATCCTCAATCTCCCCCACCTTCATTCCTTTTTGGACGAAAGATTCATGTAAGGCTTCCAATGCTTGTAGACCATTTACCTCAAAAGTAACAGAAAAACGTTCATGACCGTAGTAATCAATGAAATTAGCAGTTTGATTTTCTAATGAATTAACAAGAAAAAAGCTTTGATTGGCAAAGTTCAATATCGCTTTGTCCTGATCTTTATAACTTAACTCCGCCCCTAAATTATTCATATACCATTCAGTGGATTGCTCTACATTTGATACGGGTATATACATCGTCCCTACTCTAATTAATGATTCTTTCATCTTCTCATCTCTCCTTTTATGAATTTAAATGTTTTCTATATTTCAACCAATCTTTTCGTTTTACTATCCAATAGAAAATAGTGGGTCGATTGAGGAAAAGTATTTGTCTTTTTAAATCCAAATGAAACATAAAATTCATCCGCTGGATAAGTATCCGTACGAAGAACAACGACTTTAAAAAATCCCCTCGCATAGCTTAGAATTTCTTGCAAAAGAAGATTACCTACCCCTTGCCTTCGAAACGATTTGCTTACATAAAATCTTCTTATACGCCCAATATTTTTATCATTTGAGTAAGGGTCAATAGTTAATCCACCAATTCCAATTAACTCTCCATTTTTATGAAATGCCCCAAAAATCCCTTCACCTGGTTGGTTAAAAATATTCGCCCCACTTCTATATTCTTCTAAAAGTTTGTTTAAAAATCGAAAACCATCTTGTTTACTTTCTAGAATTAAATCGGATATTTCGTGATTGAGTAAGTGATCAATAGGCCTGATCTTAATAGTAATGATGATCGCCTCCACAACTTCCAATTCGACACACGCAAAACCTTTGATTCGATTATTTGTAAGGTTATTGTCAAACCTCTCCTTTACAAAAACGTAATGCATCACTACTTTGCGCATCATTTTTCCACATTTTCATTTGATCGCCGACAGCTATAGTAAATTCCGCAAATGCCGTGCCTTTAGCCGTGATGATATTATCTAACACCTCAATATTGTTCCCCGTATAAGTAGCTCCTTCGAATACCTCACTAAAATGAGTAAACGTATTGTCTGTACAGGTAAACTTTTTTCCTTTTAGTAAACCAGCCTTTCCTAGTAAAGTAGCAGCAGCACATATGGTTGCAATAGGAGTTCCTTTTAAATGAGCATTCTGTAAAAACCCAGATAACAATGAATCATTTATGATTGTCTCAATTCCATCCCCGCCTGAGATAAGTACTAGATCATAATCCTCTACTTTCGCTTCTGCTAATGTTATTTGTAGTGTCGTGATTAATCCCCCAACACTTTCTACATGTTTTCCATCGACAGTTGCAGTAATTACTTTGACTTTTCCAACCTTTCTTAAGAAAAACAATGTATGAGCGATCTCAAAATCTGCATACAGGGGATACGCGATAAAGAGAATATTTCTCATTCAATACCTCCATGAAAAAATATTAAATAAGTTTTTTCGTACTCTTTCTATAACGGATTCCTATAAAAACTAGTAAGATTTTTACTCTATTAGAAAAAGCAACAAAGTTTTTTTGCGCTTTAAGTTACAGAAGCTTTCCCTTTTCTTCATACCAACGTACCATTCTCCACTTGCCATCTAATTCTTTCCGCCAAACTTCCAAAGATAACCCCTTCATCATCTTGTCTTCTTGTTTAAATATCACCTCATAAGAAACAGCCGCTTGTATTTCTGTTTGAGGTACGATCGCTAAACCTGAATAAATAAATTTTATGTTTTTTCCTTTATAGAATTCTGCAGCTTCCTTATTTCCTGCTCTTATCTGCTCTGCATTATAATGCTCAACTTCTCCCATATGAGGAATATACAGCATGCCCTGAAAATCATCAGAATACATAGTGTTCATTTCTTCGTATGAACCCATAGAAAAATTTTCATGTAGCTGCATCATTCTATAAATTTGATTTGCAACTTCGGATTCAATGCACAAAAAAATCACCCGTTTCTTTTAAAAATGGTTATTAAATATATTAATTTTTCAATCTATTGAGTAAAATAGAGACAGTTCACTAGGTTGGGAATGATCATTTATGATAGATTTGTTTTATTATAATTGGCAAGTTCGAGATGATTGGTTTCAATGGTGTGAAAATATTTCTCATGAGGAATTAACTTTCATGCGTAATGGTGGTATGGGTAGTTTCTTAAAAACTTTATTTCATGTGATTGATTGTGAGCAGTTATGGATTCATCAAATGCAGGGAACATCAGTATTGAAAAAGGAATTTAATTCTTTCTCGACGCTTGAGGAGGTTAGTGAATTCTCTCAATCTACCAGAATGATTACCAAAAACTTTCTTATGAATTGGAATAAAGAACAAGAGGATAAACTCCTTTATATCACAAGAAAAGATGGCTCGGTTCTATCCTTTCCATATGGGAAAGTTATCAGACACCTTATTTCACATGAAATTCATCATATTGGGCAACTTTCTATTTGGTCCCGGGAACTTGGTCTTAAACCGGTAAATTCTGACTTAATCATTAGAGAATATATTTAATATTGATGAGGCTGTTTAATAAGGAAAAGACGAAACAGCCCCTTTTTTTTTCCTTTATTATAATGACAGACTTAGGATTAATTGCTCTCCCATCTTTCCAGGTCTTCTACGCCCTGTATCAATATACCCGACTCTTTCATACACTTTTTGAGCATGTACATTTAGTTTATTAACCGATAAAACAATTTCATCACAATTGGGAAATTCTCGATTAATAAAAATCGGTAATTGCTCTAGTCCTTTTTTAGCATAACCTTTTCCCTGCTGTGAATGATTGACTGAAAAAGCAGTTAATAGCATTGCATTCGGATTATCTGTATATTCCTTCACTCTATCACTAGTATGCAACACAAAAAATCCAACAGGAACATGATTACTTACAATCATGATTGGATGACGTTCATGAGAAATTTCAAGCATTTCAATTGGTAACGCAGTAAAACGTACTTGTTCTTCAGGTAAATGATAATCAGTTATCAAGTCATACCATTCAGATTGATAAAACTGTAATTCAACCTTATCCACTGTAATCATATATAGCTCCTCCAATTGGAATATTCAATTGAATTATACCAAAACAGAACGTATGTTTGCAACAGTTTAGGAGGATAATTTAGAAACTTTTGATTTTAGTAATTCAAAGAGACCTTCCGGAACTAATCGAGACTCCTTTTGAAAATCTGATAAAGGCTTCCACATAACATCAAATTCAATCCCATTATCTTCTTTTCCTTTAAATATTGAAAGATTATAATAGGAGGAATCAATAAAGTCAGCTGCATATACTTGAACAATTTCATGACCTAGATCACCATCATACGTAAATATATTTTCTAACGTACCTAAGAGTTTTAAATGACAGATGTCTGCACCAATTTCTTCCTTAACTTCTCGTATGACTGCATCCGAACTCCTTTCTCCATACTCAATACCTCCTCCAACTGGACGATAAAAATAATTTCCTGTTTTCGGATCAATCCCTTCCGATACTAGAATTGAATCACCTTTTTGAAAAATACAAATCGCTAAAGGTCGAATGATTCCCTTTCTCATGCAAAAAACCCCCAATCTCTAGAATATTATCAATTCAACTTTTGCATGAGAAAATCCTTTTTTATCTGAAATAAAATTTCTAGTACTTCATCTTTCTTATGAAAAATAAACAAATTCTGCTTCAATCATAGCTTTTATCTGAGTTTGCCCTGTTTGAATGGGAGTTCCTTCACTTTTTGCAAATAACGCTACATGGAAAGGTGATGTTGAGGGGGCCGAAGATATTTCAGTGATTTTTACTGGAATGTAATAAAAGGATATGGCTAATTGCTTCGTAATTGTTGCTGCCTTTTGCTGGGCATCCTTTAACGCTAGGGACAAAGCTTGATGGTAATATGCCTCTGGTTGGGCTAATGTAAATTGAATATATGCTATCATATTAGCCCCATTTTGCACGGCTACATCTATAACATTCCCTGTTAAATTAATCTCTTTAATTATTACCTTAATGAGATGTGTAACTTTATAACCCTGCCTGATTATTTTTCCATTTTCATTTTCATATTGGACATCGATACGGTAATCAACAGTTTTTATCTCTTCATTGGCTATTCCCATTTGTAAAATTGCCTGTATAATTCTTGACATCACTCTTGTATTTTCTGACTGTGCTGTACTGACATCTTTATTTTCTGTCACTACACCTAATGTGACCTCACCCATATCCGGTTGAGCGTTCACCAATCCTTCACCCGAAACCTTCATAAGATGTTTTTGCTTTCGATAAATTTGTGAATCTCTTGCTGAAACATGTGGATAATTTTGTTTTCTATTCACATTATCCCCCCTTTTAAATACTAAGTCTTATGAATTTGCTGTGAGAGATATTCACTACAATGAAAAAAATTATATTTATCCACAGTTATGTTAATCTCGGTGATTTAAGATGTGTCTTAAAACTGGTGGGTGAGACACATTTTTGAGGATTTGGATTCATTATGTGTCTTAAGACCGGCGAATGAGACACATTTTCTGGTGTTTAGTCACATTATGTGTCTTAGGACTGACGGATGAAACACATTTTTTGGGGTTTGGACAGATTATGTGTTTTAAGACAGGTGGTGAGACACATTTTTGAGGATTTGGGCACTTTATGTGTCTTAACACCTGCGAGTGAGACACATTTTTTAGGGTTTAGTCACATTATGTGTCTTATCACTGATGGGTGAAACACATTATTGAAGTTTTGAATTCATAGTGTGTGTTAAGCCCAGCGCGTGAGACACATTTTTTGGGGTTTGCATTCATTATGTGTTTTAACTCTAGGAATGAAACATATTTTTATAGATTTTTTAATACTTTATTTGCTTTACTATGAGACTATGAAGGATTTTGGAAAAATAAAAACCTCTACTTTTTTAAAATGTACCCTATAAGATGGACACTTAAAAAAAGTCCTCCTTATGGGGTACTTTTATTTATAATGAAAGAAATAGTTAATGGGGCGGATGAAAATGTCGAAAATATTATTTACAGATCAAGAACAGAAATTATTGATGAAACATCCTTATGTAAAAGCTGTTAGTGAAAAAGCAATTACTTACACTGATGAATTTAAAGCATTAGCTATTAAAGAGTATGAAGAAGGAAAATTTCCACGTCAAATATTTGAAGATGCAGGATTTGATATTGAAATCGTTGGGACTGAACGAGCGAGTTCATCTTTAAAGAGATGGCGTAAAGCTTATAAAGAAAATGGTGTAGCTGGGCTTGAAGACACTCGAAAATACCATTCTGGACGACCACTTGAACGTGAATTAAGTTTAGAAGAAAAATATGCACGATTAGAAGCACAAAACGCCTTATTACGTGCAGAAAATGAACTGCTAAAAAGATCGATCTAGCAGAAAGGATGTTGGTGAAGAAAAGGAAAAACTAACAGCTGAACAGAAATTTGAATTGATCCAATTGGTCATTAAAAATATAACTTAAAGCGGATGGTGAGCTATCTTTGTGAACTAGTTGGTGTCTCTCGATCAGGTTATTATCGTTATTTTTCAGAAGAAGCACAACTTAATAGACAGGCTCGTGATGAGGGCAGACGAAAAAGTAAAGAAAATCATTTTAAAAGCTTATAATTTTCGTCGTCGTAAGAAAGGCGCACGTCAAATCAAGATGACCTTAGAAAAGAAGTATCAAATTACATATAACCTAAAACGAATTCGTCGTATCATGAAAAATTCCAAATCATTTGCCCAATTCGAAAAGCAAACCCATATCGAAGAATGGCAAAAGCAACAAAAGAACATAGAACTTTACCGAACCTATTAAACCGCGAATTTAAGCAAGGAACCGCTAGAAAAGTATTATTAACAGACATTACATATTTAAGTTATGGAAAAGGAAAACGTGCCTACTTGTCCACTATAAAAGATGCCGAAACCAATGAAATCTTAGCATATGAGACATCAGATAAAATCACACTAGATATTGCGTTAAATACATTAAAGAAGTTGAAAAAGACTGGGATAAAGCTGGCCGAAGGCGCATTCATTCACTCAGATCAAGGGTTCCACTATACCAACCCCCAATTTCAAAAGATGGTAAAGAAAATGGGACTAGGGCAATCTATGTCACGTCGTGGAAACTGTTGGGATAATGCCCCACAAGAATCGTTCTTTGGACATTTTAAAGATGAAACGGATTTTAAAACGTGTGAATCATTAGAAGAAGTAAAAAGAGAGGTTCAGAGTTATATGACATATTACAATCATTACCGAGGTCAATGGAACTTAAAAAAGATGACACCTGCACAATACAGTCATCATCTTCTTCAAGTTGCCTAGTCTTTTTTTAAATGTCCTTTACAAAGGGTACACTTTATTTATGTAGAGGTTTTTATTTATGATTTTACGCGCCTTAGAGGATTCGAACCTCTGACCCACAGCTTAGAAGGCTGTTGCTCTATCCTGCTGAGCTAAAGGCGCATTTATTCTGGCGGAGAAAGAGGGATTTGAACCCTCGCGCCGGTTACCCGACCTACACCCTTAGCAGGGGCGCCTCTTCAGCCACTTGAGTATTTCTCCATATAAAAAATGGCTCCGCAGGTAGGATTCGAACCTACGACCGATCGGTTAACAGCCGATTGCTCTACCACTGAGCTACTGCGGAACAGGAATATTTATAGATGGTGGGCCTAAATGGACTCGAACCATCGACCTCACGCTTATCAGGCGTGCGCTCTAACCAGCTGAGCTATAGGCCCGTTATGAGTGATTATGTATGGAGCGGGTGATGAGAATCGAACTCACGACAACAGCTTGGAAGGCTGTAGTTTTACCACTAAACTACACCCGCAGATCTCTTATCTTGAAATAAAATATGGCTGGGCTAGCTGGATTCGAACCAACGAGTGACGGAGTCAAAGTCCGTTGCCTTACCACTTGGCTATAGCCCAATAAAATAGTATTAATAATGGGGCGGATGATGGGAATCGAACCCACGAATGTCGGAACCACAATCCGATGCGTTAACCACTTCGCCACATCCGCCATAAATGGTGGAGGGGGACGGATTCGAACCGCCGAACCCTGAGGGAGCGGATTTACAGTCCGCCGCGTTTAGCCACTTCGCTACCCCTCCACAAATGAAAAATGGTGCCGGCCAGAGGACTTGAACCCCCAACCTACTGATTACAAGTCAGTTGCTCTACCAATTGAGCTAGGCCGGCATTAATAAATTATTATCCCCAAAAAGAGATTAGTTGTAATGGTCGTCCAGCTTTCAGTTTGCTTATTCAAGCAGCGGTTCAAGCTGTACGCTGATGTATTTCAAAGTTGTTTATTCGGTCGTGCTCTACCAATTGAGCTAGGCCGGCAAACTATTATGTTATTATCCCCAAAAAGAGGAAAAGTATCAACATGATTAAATTTATCTTAATGGTGGCTCGGGACGGAATCGAACCGCCGACACATGGATTTTCAGTCCATTGCTCTACCGACTGAGCTACCGAGCCAATTATAAAATGGCGGTCCGGACGGGACTCGAACCCGCGACCTCCTGCGTGACAGGCAGGCATTCTAACCAACTGAACTACCGGACCAAAATTCTTTCAAGAATACTTGAAATGATTGCGGAGGCAGGATTTGAACCTGCGACCTTCGGGTTATGAGCCCGACGAGCTACCAGACTGCTCCACCCCGCGACGATATTATTAAAAATTTTTTTAAAGGAATATTTATGGCGGAGGAAGAGGGATTCGAACCCCCGCGCGGTGTAACCCGCCTGTCGGTTTTCAAGACCGATCCCTTCAGCCGGACTTGGGTATTCCTCCAAATAAATGGACCCTGTAGGACTCGAACCTACGACCGGACGGTTATGAGCCGTCTGCTCTAACCAGCTGAGCTAAGGGTCCTTTACTCCAAAAACATTAATAGCGGCGGAGGGGATCGAACCCCCGACCTTACGGGTATGAACCGTACGCTCTAGCCAGCTGAGCTACACCGCCATTTTAAAATTAATATGGAGCCTAGCGGGATCGAACCGCTGACCTCCTGCGTGCAAAGCAGGCGCTCTCCCAGCTGAGCTAAGGCCCCATGAAGTTTCCTGGTCGGGAAGACAGGATTCGAACCTGCGACCCCATGGTCCCAAACCATGTGCTCTACCAAGCTGAGCTACTTCCCGTTCATGGCGCGCCCGAGAGGAGTCGAACCCCTAACCTTTTGATCCGTAGTCAAACGCTCTATCCAATTGAGCTACGGGCGCATACTTGTATTTTACTATAACTATTATGGAAGAATCTTTTGCTGTGCAAAAATTCTAAGTGCCGAGGACCGGAATCGAACCGGTACGGTAGTCACCTACCGCAGGATTTTAAGTCCTGTGCGTCTGCCAGTTCCGCCACCCCGGCAAGAGTTCTTTGGAGCGGAAGACGGGATTCGAACCCGCGACCCCCACCTTGGCAAGGTGGTGTTCTACCACTGAACTACTTCCGCAAATATTATATGGTGCGGGTGAAGGGAGTCGAACCCCCACGCCTTGCGGCGCCAGATCCTAAGTCTGGTGCGTCTGCCAATTCCGCCACACCCGCGTTATGAAAAATGTTTTTCGTTTAACAAAAAGATAAGTTATTTCGCATTACAAAAAACAATGGTGAGCCATGAAGGACTCGAACCTTCGACCCTCTGATTAAAAGTCAGATGCTCTACCAACTGAGCTAATGGCTCGTAATGACCTAAGTGGTGCCGGCCAGAGGACTTGAACCCCCAACCTACTGATTACAAGTCAGTTGCTCTACCAATTGAGCTAGGCCGGCATTATATATGGTGGAGGATGACGGGATCGAACCGCCGACCCCCTGCTTGTAAGGCAGGTGCTCTCCCAGCTGAGCTAATCCTCCATATGGTGACCCGTACGGGATTCGAACCCGTGTTACCGCCGTGAAAGGGCGGTGTCTTAACCGCTTGACCAACGGGCCACATTAAAATAAGGCAAAATAATAGCCCCAAAAAGGGGCCTATAGCCTGGCAACGTCCTACTCTTGCAGGGGGAGAGCCCCCAACTACCATCGGCGCTAAGAAGCTTAACTTCCGTGTTCGGGATGGGAACGGGTGTGACCTTCTTGCCATAATTACCAGACTATATTTTAAAGGATTTGTACCCTCAAAACTAGATATATAAAGAAGTGTAATAACCTTAAATCTATTTGGTTAAGTCTTCGATCTATTAGTATTCGTCAGCTCCATGTGTCGCCACACTTCCACCTCGAACCTATCAACCTGATCATCTTTCAGGGATCTTATTTAGATAAACTAAGGGAAATCTCATCTTGAGGGGGGCTTCATGCTTAGATGCTTTCAGCACTTATCCCTTCCGCACATAGCTACCCAGCGATGCCTTTGGCAAGACAACTGGTACACCAGCGGTGCGTCCATCCCGGTCCTCTCGTACTAAGGACAGCTCCTCTCAAATTTCCTACGCCCACGACGGATAGGGACCGAACTGTCTCACGACGTTCTGAACCCAGCTCGCGTACCGCTTTAATGGGCGAACAGCCCAACCCTTGGGACCGACTACAGCCCCAGGATGCGATGAGCCGACATCGAGGTGCCAAACCTCCCCGTCGATGTGGACTCTTGGGGAGATAAGCCTGTTATCCCCGGGGTAGCTTTTATCCGTTGAGCGATGGCCCTTCCATGCGGAACCACCGGATCACTAAGCCCGACTTTCGTCCCTGCTCGACTTGTAGGTCTCGCAGTCAAGCTCCCTTGTGCCTTTACACTCTGCGAATGATTTCCAACCATTCTGAGGGAACCTTTGGGCGCCTCCGTTACCTTTTTAGGAGGCGACCGCCCCAGTCAAACTGCCTGCCTGACACTGTCTCCCACCCCGATTCAGGGGTGCGGGTTAGAATTTCAATACAGCCAGGGTAGTATCCCACCGATGCCTCCACCGAAGCTGGCGCTCCGGTTTCAAAGGCTCCTACCTATCCTGTACAAGCTGTACCAAAATTCAATATCAAGCTGCAGTAAAGCTCCACGGGGTCTTTCCGTCCTGTCGCGGGTAACCTGCATCTTCACAGGTACTATAATTTCACCGAGTCTCTCGTTGAGACAGTGCCCAGATCGTTGCGCCTTTCGTGCGGGTCAGAACTTACCTGACAAGGAATTTCGCTACCTTAGGACCGTTATAGTTACGGCCGCCGTTTACTGGGGCTTCAATTCAAAGCTTCGTCTTGCGACTAACCTCTCCTCTTAACCTTCCAGCACCGGGCAGGCGTCAGCCCCTATACTTCGCCTTACGGCTTCGCAGAGACCTGTGTTTTGCTAAACAGTCGCCTGGGCCTATTCACTGCGGCTCTCTCGGGCTTGCACCCTAACAGAGCACCCCTTCTCCCGAAGTTACGGGGTCATTTTGCCGAGTTCCTTAACGAGAGTTCTCTCGCTCACCTTAGATTCTCTCCTCGCCTACCTGTGTCGGTTTGCGGTACGGGCACCTTTCACCTCACTAGAGGATTTTCTAGGCAGTGTGGAATCAGGAACTTCGGTACTAAATTTCCCTCGCCATCACAGCTCAAGGTACATGGTGACGGGATTTGCCTGTCACCCCTCTAACTGCTTGGACGCACTATTCCAGCAGTGCGCTTACCCTATCCTCCTGCGTCCCCCCCATCGTTCAAACGGTGAAGAGGTGGTACAGGAATATCAACCTGTTGTCCATCGCCTACGCCTTTCGGCCTCGGCTTAGGTCCCGACTAACCCTGAGCGGACGAGCCTTCCTCAGGAAACCTTAGGCATTCGGTGGAAGGGATTCTCACCCTTCTTTCGCTACTCATACCGGCATTCTCACTTCTAAGCGCTCCACCAGTCCTTACGGTCTAGCTTCGCAGCCCTTAGAACGCTCTCCTACCACGGACATCCAGCATTTTTCCGAAGGAAAAGATGCATTGGTGTCCATCCACAGCTTCGGTGATACGTTTAGCCCCGGTACATTTTCGGCGCAGAGTCACTCGACCAGTGAGCTATTACGCACTCTTTAAATGGTGGCTGCTTCTAAGCCAACATCCTGGTTGTCTAAGCAACTCCACATCCTTTTCCACTTAACGTATACTTTGGGACCTTAGCTGGTGGTCTGGGCTGTTTCCCTCTTGACTACGGATCTTATCACTCGCAGTCTGACTCCTAAGGATAAGTCATTGGCATTCGGAGTTTGTCTGAATTCGGTAACCCGATGAGGGCCCCTAGTCCAAACAGTGCTCTACCTCCAAGACTCTTACCTTAAGGCTAGCCCTAAAGCTATTTCGGAGAGAACCAGCTATCTCCAAGTTCGATTGGAATTTCTCCGCTACCCACACCTCATCCCCGCACTTTTCAACGTGCGTGGGTTCGGGCCTCCAGTAAGTGTTACCTTACCTTCACCCTGGACATGGGTAGATCACCTGGTTTCGGGTCTACGACCTCATACTTGATCGCCCTATTCAGACTCGCTTTCGCTGCGGCTCCGCCTCTTCAGCTTAACCTTGCATGAAATCGTAACTCGCCGGTTCATTCTACAAAAGGCACGCTATCACCCGGCGTTTTTCCAAAGGAAAATACGCACAGGGCTCTAACTACTTGTAGGCACACGGTTTCAGGTTCTCTTTCACTCCCCTTCCGGGGTGCTTTTCACCTTTCCCTCACGGTACTGGTTCACTATCGGTCACTAGGGAGTATTTAGCCTTGGGAGATGGTCCTCCCTGCTTCCGACGGGATTTCACGTGTCCCGCCGTACTCAGGATCCACTCTGGAGGGAACGAAGTTTCAACTACAGGGTTGTTACCTTCTTTGACGGGCCTTTCCAGACCTCTTCATCTACTTCGTTCCTTTGTAACTCCGTATAGAGTGTCCTACAACCCCAAGAGGCAAGCCTCTTGGTTTGGGCTTCTTCCGTTTCGCTCGCCGCTACTCAGGAAATCGCAATTGCTTTCTCTTCCTCCGGGTACTTAGATGTTTCAGTTCCCCGGGTCTGCCTTCCTTACTCTATGTATTCAAGTAAGGATACTACCCCATTACGGGCAGTGGGTTCCCCCATTCGGAAATCTCCGGATCAAAGCTCGCTTACAGCTCCCCGAAGCATATCGGTGTTAGTCCCGTCCTTCATCGGCTCCTAGTGCCAAGGCATTCACCGTGCGCCCTTACTAACTTAACCTAAAAGGTTATTTAAAACTACTTAATGGATTTATCCATAAAGTGGCGATTCTCGGTTATTACTTGGTTACTTCTTATATATCTAGTTTTCAAAGAACAAATATGAGAGATAATTCTCTCAAAACTAAACAAACAGAAAACGTCTTAACCACGTAAGTGGTTTTCCATATTCCTTAGAAAGGAGGTGATCCAGCCGCACCTTCCGATACGGCTACCTTGTTACGACTTCACCCCAATCATCTGTCCCACCTTCGGCGGCTGGCTCCAAAAGGTTACCTCACCGACTTCGGGTGTTACAAACTCTCGTGGTGTGACGGGCGGTGTGTACAAGGCCCGGGAACGTATTCACCGCGGCATGCTGATCCGCGATTACTAGCGATTCCGGCTTCATGTAGGCGAGTTGCAGCCTACAATCCGAACTGAGAATGGTTTTATGGGATTGGCTAAACCTCGCGGTCTTGCAGCCCTTTGTACCATCCATTGTAGCACGTGTGTAGCCCAGGTCATAAGGGGCATGATGATTTGACGTCATCCCCACCTTCCTCCGGTTTGTCACCGGCAGTCACCTTAGAGTGCCCAACTGAATGCTGGCAACTAAGGTCAAGGGTTGCGCTCGTTGCGGGACTTAACCCAACATCTCACGACACGAGCTGACGACAACCATGCACCACCTGTCACTCCTGTCCCCGAAGGGAAAATCCCTATCTCTAGGGAGGTCAAGAGGATGTCAAGACCTGGTAAGGTTCTTCGCGTTGCTTCGAATTAAACCACATGCTCCACCGCTTGTGCGGGCCCCGTCAATTCCTTTGAGTTTCAGCCTTGCGGCCGTACTCCCCAGGCGGAGTGCTTAATGCGTTAGCTGCAGCACTAAAGGGCGGAAACCCTCTAACACTTAGCACTCATCGTTTACGGCGTGGACTACCAGGGTATCTAATCCTGTTCGCTCCCCACGCTTTCGCGCCTCAGCGTCAGTTACAGACCAGAGAGTCGCCTTCGCCACTGGTGTTCCTCCACATCTCTACGCATTTCACCGCTACACGTGGAATTCCACTCTCCTCTTCTGCACTCAAGTCTCCCAGTTTCCAATGGCCGCTTGCGGTTGAGCCGCAAGATTTCACATCAGACTTAAGAAACCGCCTGCGCGCGCTTTACGCCCAATAATTCCGGACAACGCTTGCCACCTACGTATTACCGCGGCTGCTGGCACGTAGTTAGCCGTGGCTTTCTGGTTAGGTACCGTCAAGGTACCGCCCTATTCGAACGATACTTGTTCTTCCCTAACAACAGAGTTTTACGATCCGAAAACCTTCATCACTCACGCGGCGTTGCTCCGTCAGACTTTCGTCCATTGCGGAAGATTCCCTACTGCTGCCTCCCGTAGGAGTCTGGGCCGTGTCTCAGTCCCAGTGTGGCCGATCACCCTCTCAAGTCGGCTACGCATCGTCGCCTTGGTGAGCCGTTACCTCACCAACTAGCTAATGCGCCGCGGGTCCATCTGTAAGTGATAGCCGAAGCCACCTTTCAATTCTCCCTCATGCGAAGAAAAAAGTTATCCGGTATTAGCCCCGGTTTCCCGGAGTTATCCCAGTCTTACAGGCAGGTTACCCACGTGTTACTCACCCGTCCGCCGCTAATCATCAGGGAGCAAGCTCCCGTCAGATTCGCTCGACTTGCATGTATTAGGCACGCCGCCAGCGTTCGTCCTGAGCCAGGATCAAACTCTCCAAAAAGATGTTTGATATAGCTCTTATAAATAAAAGTAATTCATTGACGTTTCTGTTTTGTTTAGTTTTCAAAGAACTATTTTTGCGACGTTATTCATTTTAACATCTCAACTTCGAAGTGTCAATTACTTTTTTAAAATAATTTTTCCGAAGTGTTTCTGTCGTATGTCCGACAAGATAATACTTTACTAGATAATTAATCTTTTGTCAATAGTTTTAAAAAGTTTATCTAATAAATTGTTTTTGTTTCAAATTTGTTACTTTGATATATTACTATAGTATTTCTTGTAATGTCAACAATAATTTTTCTTCTTCTCAACTAATACTGATTTACCTAAGAAATACAGTAACAAAACAGTAAGAGGCAAAGAAAAGTAGTTATTAATACAAATTGAAACGAGCCATCATGCTCTTCCATACTCTTTGCGCATGAATTGAAATCGTTGATGACTACGGTAATCTTTGCACAATATCCTCTATTAATTATTAAAGAAAATAGGAAAATAACAAGAATAGTAGTAAAAAATCTTCAAATAGATTATAAGTGCTAGCAAAATATGTTTACGTTTGTTTGAGTGAGTACATCATTCATATCATTTCCAAGCATTCCTTGGCTCAAGAAACAAAATCAATAAAAAGGAATGAAATATAGAACATGCATTTTATTAAAAAACAATCCACTGAATTTCATCCCTTTTGCCAACTACTTTAAACACAAGTTTTATTCCCGGTGACTATAATAATTGAAATGAAGAGCCATCGATAATCTTTACCCCTCCTCTATTTTTCACTTCATTCATTAATTTAAATAGAGCAGCATCCTTCTTTTTCGCCTCAATCATACAATCAATATGTGAAACGCTCCCTTTGATTTGATTTAAAAAACGAAAGAACATATCAATATCAACGTAATCAGCATGATGCCTAAAGGATTTTTCACTTTTAGGGCTCGAAATATGCATTTTAATGGGTAGCGGTGAATCCTTCCATGTTTGTATAATCCTTTCCCAACTCTCCTCCCATTGTTCATGTTGATGAAGGGCTAGATGATGGTGATAATCAAAAACAAGGGGAATGCCCAACTTTTCACATAAATATAAAGTATCCTCTACAGTAAAAGATGTATCATCATTTTCAAGCATGATCATTTTTTGTATAGGCAAAGGAACCGTCATCCAATTCTCAATAAATCTTTCAAGGGATTTCTCTTTCTCCTTGTAATTCCCCCCTACATGCATCACACAGCGATGGGTTGGATTGATTCCCATTCCTTTTAATAGTAAATAATGAAGTTTTAATGTTTGAATGGAGTTCTTTAGAATTTCTTTTTTCGGAGAATTAAGTATGACAAAATGATCCGGATGAAAATCTATCCTCATCTGATGGGATTTAGCGTATTCCCCTACTTTCTTCAGTAAACCTTTCAAAGGCTTTATGTAATCCCAGTCTAGAAGCTCCTCGTGATTAGCCAAAGGAATCAATCGGGAGGTTAGTCGATAAAAATGAATGTCAGATGCGGCATTATGCTTTAATAGCCTAAGTGTATTTTCTAAATTTTTGCTTGCGATACGTTCCAGTTTTCGGAGGGCGGCTTCACGATCAGGGATACGTTGAAATTGTGCATACGTCATCGTCTTTGATGGGGAAGCATTTTTTAATTCCATACTCATTGCTACATAACCTAGACGGACAATCATCATTCTATCACCTCATATACTTGCTCTTTTATTTAGGAGACAATCTCTTACTTTTACTTCGCTCCTTCAAGATGAGGAACAATACTTGGTATAGAATATAAACCCCAATATATGCACCTGTAAGTAAGAAATAAACATTTAGAAATACGGAATGGATAGTAGTCATAAAAACGGTTTTGTCTTTGATTACTTTTAAGATTGAATAAGCAGCAATATTTCCAAATATAAGGAAAGATAATAACGCTATACTATTAAATAGTAGACGAAGCATTCTCCAGTAATGTTGCAGTATGTACATAATGATTGGAACAATCACACTAGCAATACCAATGAAAAACGACATATTCTCTTCATGCCTCTCCTTCTAACAAGAACTCCTCTAACAAATCTTATAGATTTAGATGTTGTAACATCTGAATATGCTCCCTATCTTTATTTAAAAGTTCTTTAATTAATCGCAAGCTTTCTTCATCTAATTCATCATGAATCAATTCTTCAGTTTTATGAATTCCCATATTTTCTCCTTTAATAGCATCTTCTACAATTCCATCTAATTGATCTGGAATCATTAAGTTATGTATAGAACCCTGTATAGAGCCCACTAATCCTTCGTCATGAACCGGAGTTCCGCCAAGGTTTTGAATTCTTTCGGCCACTTTTGCTGCATCATCTTTCAGTTCTTGTTGAATTCTTTGGAACTTTTGTTTTGTTTCTTGATCGGTTATTTTCTGGATATATTGTTCATAAGCATGAATCCCCATAAATTGACCTTTTAAAAAATTATTGAGAGTTTTTACAGTCTGCTGATTTTTCATTTCATAATTCCTCCATTTACATAAGGATCAAACGAAAAGTGAGGTGTCTATCAGGGGGCTAACCCTTAATTTTTTAGACACCTCCTTATCACACCATATTGACATTCCTAGTCTTTAGATATATTCCCTTTTGCATTCGGGTCTACAATATTCCCACCATAATCAGGTAAGTTTCCTGCATGCTGCTTATTATATAAAGAACCTGCTCCCTCAGAGCTATTCATTTTGGTTTGCTTTTGTTTATGATTATTTCTCATAAAAAACACCTCCATTACTTGATATCATCTGCAGCTAACTAAAAATTATCCTTTTATTTATTGAGCTAGATTCACTTTTTCCCATTCAAAATTCTGCAAAAATAATTACATAATTTCCTCTTCTATAGGCATACTGACAGTGACTCTAAAAGAAGTTAGGTGAAAAAATGGACAATAATCAAGCATATAAGCCTGGAGAAGTTGTTTATGTCATTATTCGTAACCCTCATGCTCAAGATGTTGCGAATGTACAACAAGCTGCAGTGGTACAAAATCCGGAAAGCCCCAACCAGCTGGCACTGTTTTTACACGAAACATACTATCCATTAACCGATGAGTTTGCTGTATTTCCATCAGAGAGTGAGGCAGAACAAGCCTATCAAGAAGCCTTTGGTTTTTCCGAGGATGAATTGGATGGCCATTATGGTTAAACCCTTCGTTCCTCAGCTCGTTTATGTTGAGCCACAAGCTTTAGAATATTCGCTTGGAAGAGAACTCGTGTCTAAATTTGAATCGATGGGAATCGAAATTCGGCAAACAACATCACATAATCAAATAAGGAATTTGCCTGGCGAAAATCACTTTCAAAAATATCGCATGGCCAAGTCCACACTTGTTATTGGACTAAGAAAAACATTGAAGTTCGATACTTCAAAGCCTTCAGCAGAATATGCAATTCCGCTTGCAACTGGGTGTATGGGGCATTGTCATTATTGTTATCTGCAAACAACGATGGGAAGCAAGCCCTATATTCGAACCTATGTAAATGTAGATGAAATCTTCGATGCAGCAGAAGAATATATGAAGGAAAGAGCTCCAGAGATCACTAGATTCGAAGCATCCTGTACATCAGATATTGTAGGGTTAGATCATCTTACCCATTCATTAAAAAGAGCGATTGAATTTTTCGGGCAATCAGAATACGGGAAACTTCGTTTTGTTACTAAATTTGCACATGTGGATCACCTGCTTGATGCCAAACATAACGGAAAAACCCGCTTTCGATTTAGTGTAAATGACGATTACATCATTAAATATTTTGAACCAGGAACGTCCAGACTTCATGAAAGAATTGAAGCAGCTGCCAAGGTTGCTGAGGCTGGATACCCATTAGGGTTTATCGTCGCCCCTATTTACTTACATGATGGTTGGAAATCCGGTTATCATGAAATGTTCGAAAAGCTAGAGGCAACCCTTCCCGCTATTGCAAAAAAAGATTTGACCTTCGAGATGATTCAGCATCGCTTTACAAAGCCCGCCAAACGAGTCATCCAAGAAAACTATCCGATGACTAAGCTTGAATTGGATGAATCAAAGCGGAAATGGAAATGGGGAAGATATGGGATTGGGAAATATGTATACACAAGCGAAGAGCAAGAGGATATAAAAGATACATTGGGTGGATACATTCATCGCTACTTTCCTGAAGCAAAGATAGAATATTTTACTTAGGCTATGTTCATATAGATTTTGCTTTGTAAAACCTTATTCTTTTTGAAGAGGGTTGACGATCCTCAAACTGATTTTATTCGTTTAACTAAATTGTACATTGAGAAAAAAGCCAAAATAAATGATGAGCTGCTTTAAGGAAGCCTTTAGATTGTCATTTTGCAAAAGAAAAAAAGTCGATAAATCCTTTTTCATTAATCTTTACAATGGCGTTGTAGGTTTTTTATCGGCTTTCTTGATGTTTTTAACCAGTGTTTCTTTTCCTTCCAACAAGTCTTTTATATTGGTTTTTGTAAGCTTCTTCTTTCTAAAAATTATCAGATAAAGTAAATTTGCAATCAGGGTAGTTAGAACAGCCGTAAAAAGACCAAATCTCTTTTTGTTATATATTCCTTTTCATATTAGAATCAAATTGGAGTAATGATAAAATCGAAAACAATGGGAAAATTAGATATAGAGACTTCATTTCTAAACTTTTAAATACCCAAATATTAATGCAACCTATTAAAACTAAACCTATTATATTAAATAAAATAAATGTTATTATTTTATTTTCCAACTTTTTGGATATAAAAAAATCAATAGGTACTACAATAATAATAGTAAATAGATAGATTGCAAAAAAAGTCATTACAAATATCATTAAATTCTCAAACATTGTTAAATGTATTAACTCCGATTCGGAATCTCTCTCAATGAATTGAATACTTAACATAGTAACTAATGCCACTATTATCGGTAATAGTAGTATCTTTGCTTTATAACTTTTTTTCATTTATGTTACCTCATTGAGTTATTGTAAACCAGTACCTTACAGGTCTGGTTTACAATAACAATCATAGATAAAAGTATATAAATTCTCAACTATATCCTTCATTAATTAACCAAAAAAGTCACTTCCATAGACATGAATCATATTTCCAATATAACGATTTTGAGTGCCACAACCATAATATTTCACAACACCATTAACCGGAACACGCATTTTACTTGAACAAGAACCATCTAATACAATTGAATTTACTGGATCAAATCCCATTTGTGTCATATGAGTTTTAAGTTAGGAATATTTACATTTCTATCATGAGTAACAATCATGTAAGCTTTTCCTTTTGTATTGTCCCACGCTAAAACACTACTGTTAAATGCACCATAATACTGAGCAGTACCCCAACTCTCTGAATTATAGTCATTGCCACCAATTACAGCTTTAACACTTGTATATTTACCCAAAGCCTCACTTAGATTTTCCTATAACTTTGGTACAGCTTTTGCAACTTATGTTGTAAGCTAAGAGGGCTTTTCAACCTTGATATTGCTGAACAATATTCAAGGGAAGGGCTCACCACTCTACTACAGAGCTTGTAATCCTTTTTACCCCTCTAATAGAAGTTAGATCCTCAATAAGTCTAAACATAGATAAATCTTTTTGCTTTGCCTCAATCATGACATCAAAGTCGCGATCTATTTCCTTTGCCAACTTAAAGAAAGGAAGGACAAAATCTGCGGAAACAAAATTAGCATGTGAACGATAATCTTTCTCAGACTTCGGAGATGAAAGGTGAACCTTTGGAACCATTTGCCGAGTTTCCCAGGTTTTAAATATGCGTGGTAAATAATGAATTAACTCAACCCCATCCTTATTAGCCATATAATGATGGTAATCGAGAATCATTGGTATCCCCTCTTTTTCACAAGCCAGAAGTGTTTCTTCAACATTATATGTTTTGTCATCATTTTCTAATGTCATCACTTCTTTAATTTTCTGAGGTACTAATTTCAAATTTTGATGGAACCTTTTTAAAGTAGCCTTTTTATCGCCATATGCCCCACCTATATGAATATTAATTAATCCTCTCTCTAATGCATTCATCGCTTGAAGCATAGAAAAATGGTATTCCATATCCTTTAGAGCATTTTGTGTCACTTCTTGTTTTGGACTTGTGAAAAGGGTAAATTGATTGGGATGAAAACTAGGACGTAAATTGAATTGATTCACCAAGTGCCCTAGGTCCTCCCATTCTCTCTTAAACGGGGTAATAAAATCCCACATGACTTCTGGATGCGTTGCTAATGGAACGAGAGAGCTTGAGAATCGATAAAGTTCAATTTCATTGCCAATATTATAATGAAGAATTCGTTTTGTATTGTAGAGATTTCGTGCAGTAGTCAAGTGGAGCTTCTCCAGCCTGCTATCCTTAGGTAAACTAGAATATCTAGTAAAGGTGACCGTGCTTGAAGGACTAGCATTCCACAGCCCCATTGCGTTGGCGACATATCCAAATCGAATCCTCATACTCTTCGCCCCTTACACAAACACGACAAGTTACACTTCCATTTTTGGAGGTTCTTCAAGCCATCCCTTCTCCATCATCAGTCTTGCCCCTTCCAGACTATATTCATATATATCTTTACCAAATACAGTGGTCTTCACAATTAAGTCATTTCGTAAATTAAACCCGACACTAAATCCTTGCCCTCCAAGACTAAAACCACTTAGTAAATACGTACAAAATAACATCAGCTTTTCGGAAAAGGGAGCGTCTGTTGAACTTGTCAGTGTTCCACCTGAGGTCACAGGGGGATTAATATTATTTTGATTCATAATATTTGATAATTCCTTTATGATTTCACTCGAAATTGCTTTTCCTTTAGTAAAATATTTTTTCACTTCATCATCTTTGGAACATTGAGCGAAACCCCTCATTAATTTTGCTCCCAAATCATTCGTCTCATACGAATGATAGATCAAACCAAATTCGACTGCATTAATTTGTCTTTTTTGACCAAAAATATTTGTTCCCTTCATGTATTGTGTATCTGCTATATAGTCAACAGTTTTAGGCATCATTGTATAGGTTGGTCTCGGGAGAAGATCCCTTTCAAGTAGATATTGTGTAAACAGATTGTAATAGGTCTGTGTTAAGTCCGTTAGTTGCTTATAAAATTGAACGATGTCCTCACGATAGGATATCGTCATATGTAGTACATACATCCCCATACTAATCTCTTTTAATATTCGGCAAAACATAATATCAAAGCCATTTTCAAATAATGTAGGTGCACTAAGATTTACATCTCCATTTGTAAATCCAATTGGCACGGCTGCACCTTCATTTTCAAGCAACGTTTTAATTTCGATGACCTTCGGATGAAGCCCTTCCCACAAACCTGACATCAGTTCCTTTGCTCTTTGATCATCTGATTTCTCAATAAAGTACTCTAATATCCGTAGAATCATTGTCTTTTTATGGTATGTTGTCCAAAGGGACCCAAGTTCGGTTGAGCTCATTTTAATATGATTTGACATTACATCTATTTCCTCCTGATATTGATCCAGGGCTATATTACCTATATATACTCAATTAGACCTATACAACCTTACACCAATCATATTGATAAATAGTATGTCTGTCTGATATTGGAATTATGCAATTCTATACACATCTCTCATCAATAAATATCCATATAGGTAAAAAGTATCGTCATTTCCATAATCCGTTGTAATCACCTTATTTTTGCCATATGATAAATATTATAGAATGGTAGAATCAACCAATAATATAGGCATAAAATCAGTTCATATTTTTAGAAAGGAATACATTCATGAATGATACTCAACGATTTCAAGTTCATTTAACGGGAATGATAGATATTTTATCTAACCATCTATATAACGAAAAAGATGTATATATCCGTGAACTACTGCAAAATGCGAACGATGCATTAACCGCAAGACGTAATTATCATGAAGATTTTAAACCTTATATTCATGTATCACTTACAGAAAGTGGTGATTCACCTCCTACCATTATTTTTGAAGATAATGGGATTGGATTAACAGAAGAAGAGGTTCATCAATTTTTAGCAACAATCGCTAATTCATCAAAAGGTGAAAAAACATTCGGAGATACCAATTCTGATTTCATCGGCCGTTTTGGAATAGGCTTATTGTCTTGTTTTATCGTCAGTGATGAAATAGTCATGGTTTCTACCTCAGCAAAAAATAACGAAACGATAGAATGGCGCGGAAAAGCGGATGGAACCTATGAAATTCGCAAGCTGGAAGGAAAGACTTTTACTCCAGGAACAAAGGTCTATATACGTAGAAAAGAAAAGCTCAATTTACCAGGTGATTGTTTTGAAATTAGCACCTTGCGCCAAACGTTAAAAAAATACGGGGCTTGTTTAGAGCCTAACATTATTCTTGCATATAATGGCTTCGAAGAAGAAATCAATCGCTGGAGCCATCAATTTGCTAATAAAAGTCTCCTGCATCAAATGTCTAGTACTGACATCTTAGCTTTTGGTTCAGAGATATTAGGTATGGATTATCAAGATTATTTTTTTATTGAGAATAAAACAGGTCGGACATATGGTATTGCTTATATTGTTCCCCATACAATCCACATGAATGCCAAGAAATCAAATGCAGTCTTTCTAAATCGGATGTTCGTGACAAAAGAAAGCCAGCATTTATTACCCGATTGGGCATTATTCATTCATTGTATTTTATGGACAGATGAGCTTAGTCCTATTGCCTCCCGTGAAGATTTCTATCAAAACGATGCATTAGAACAGGTGAGAGAGAGTCTCGGAATAGCAATCAAGAAAAATATAATTGACCTTCCCGATGTTACTTTAAGTAAATTAATGCATATTCATTACTTAGGATTTAAAGCACTAGCTAGTCAGGATGATGACTTTTTATCATTTATATATCCTTATCTACCAATGAGAACATTAAATGGTGAACAATCACTGCAGACAATCTTAAAAACCGATGAAACGGTCTATTATACAGACACTGTTGATGCCTTTCGTCAAATCCAGGATATTGCAAGAGCGAAGCAAATGAACTTAATTAATGGTGGCTACACATACGATATTTATATTTTAAACAAACTTTCCCTACTATTATCTAATCATCAACTTCGCTTAATTGACCCCTTAGAAATGACAGATACGTTAAAAAAATTAAATTCTGAAGAAGAAGAGCTCTTTGTTCAAATCATTAACGAAATCAATCAAAAAATGAATGATTTTAAAGTAAATGTTGAACTTCGACGTTTTGAACCTAATCATTTACCAACTCTCTTTATTCACTCCCATCAATCACAAGAGGATCGTGAATTAGAACGTATTGCAGAATCATCCAATTCCTTGTTTAGTGATTTATTAATGTCATTGCAGCCTCAGGAGCCTGCAAGACCTATTCTCTATTTAAATTGGAATAATGTATTAATTCAAAACATCTTAACATCAGATAAAACAGCTGAACAGCTATGTGTAATTGTACAAATTCTTTATATACAGGCTTTACTATTAGGGCATTATCCTTTAAAAAATAATGAATTAGAGATGATGAATCAAAATTTATTGTACTTATTGAAACTTGTTTAATATTTCCGAACTTTACTTATTGCCTTTGTAATAACCCTATTGCTGGCTTTTCCTTGATATTGCCGTAGAAGCATTTGAAGTTTTGCAGAGAGAGAGTTTAAATACCGGGAAGGTGGTTTCTTGGGGACTCGGGAACCTTTGCGTGGGTTTGGTTACTCTGTTGGTGGATTTTTCGCCAACTCGGTAACCTTTGCACGAGTTTCGTTACCCTATGGGTGGAGTTCTCATGGATTCGGTAACCTTTGCGCTGGGTTCGTTACCCTTTAGGTGGATTTCTCATAGATTCGGTAACCTTTGCGTCGGTTCGGTTACCCTCTTGGTGGATTTTTCGACGACTCGGTAACCTTTGCGCTGGGTTCGTTACCCTTTAGGTGGTTTTCCCATAGATTCGGTAACCTTTGCACAGGGTCCGTTACCCCATAGGTGGATTTTTCATGGATTCGGTAACCTTTGCATAGGGTTCGTTACCCTCTAGGTCGATTTTTCACGGTCTCGGTAACCAAAGTACCTGTTTACATAGCATGAAGGAAGAAAACACCGCCCCATCTAGGTGCCTCCTTTCATTTCACGAGAAAATAGCGGAAAACGCCATAAGCCCGTTCCGAATCCTTTATTGGGTGTAAAACTTGCAGGTTACGCATTGACTAAAGCAATAAACTATACGAACACTGCCTAAAAAAATAATTGAGGTGAATACAATGGAAGATTATATCGAATTATTTGAAGAAACTTTAATGATGGAAGATAACGATTTGGCTAGAATTCCCATACTAGAGCGTGTCATTCGGGAAGCGGATAGCCATAATGATATAGAGACTGGAATCGAAGCTCGTTTCGAGTTGATTGAAACATGCAATTATTCTGGTTATCCCAAAAAGGTATTACAAGCATTTAGCTGGTTAATGCAAAAATATGAGGAAGATGAATCCTCTGTGGATGAACATCAATTATTCTGGTGCTATAAATGGATTGCGGAGCATGTAGTCGATTTTCCCGAGATTTCAAAAACACAAATTGATGCTCTGTTAACAGATATGAAGGAGAAGTTTAAAGCACGAAATTATTCTTTAAAACCTTATTATCGCGAACGTCTTTATAGTGCGATGAAAATGGGTGATCTAGAGACAGCCAAACAATTTTTTGATAAATGGAAAGAAACACCTGCTGATTGGATGTCTGACTGTCGTGCTTGCGAAGTAAATGCAGAAGTGGAGTATCATTTGTTTGCAGGAGATTTAGAAAAGGCCTATCAGGTTGCACAGCCCCTTCTCATGCAATCACTAACTTGTGCAGAGGTCCCTCATGTTACATTTAGTTATATGGCTTTAGCCTTACATACTATGGATAAAAATGAGGCAGCAGAAAAGTGCTACAAAAAGGGATACAAAATGGTCAAAGAAAATGGAGAGTTCGCTGAAGAGATTGGAAATTATATTTTATATTTATTAAAAACCAATCGAAATGATGAGGCAGCGACTGTTTTTAATGAAAACTTTGAGTACATTCAAAAGGTGGATACTACAATTGGAAAAATACTATTCTTACAATCTGCCTACCCTATTTTCTTAGCACAAAATAATGTTGAGTGGTTGAAGCAAACAGAGAATTATACTGAACAACTTGACTCTCGTAATGGTACTGATTTTTATAAAAATCGCTTAGATGAAATTAAGCTATTAACTATATAAACGAAACTTACAAGGAAATGAGGAGAAACAAATGCAAGTACAAACTAATGCTTATCGAGCAGCAAGGGAAGGAACATTAGAACGTAGCTTTTCTGATCTCATCGCGGTTGTTCCCGATGTATTATCTATAGAAGTGGTAAAAGCTAGGTTATTTGAAATTTATGATGAAGTTTCCATCCTTAATGAGGACGAAACTAGTATATTAATAGAAATAAAATCAGATGATTCTGTGACACCTTACGAAATTCATGTTCAGCCTACTCCAGAAGATGTTCAATATGAACAATATTATCGCCAGGATCAAACAACTACTGAAGAGGCATTTAAGCAAGCATATAGTGGTTCAGAGCTGTTTGTTCGAACATTATTTAACGGAGATGTACTGAGTGGGTTCTACTACCAATTAGATTTTCTTTGGAGAATAGCACCAGACATGTTATTTGCTTTAGATTTAAGTGCAGCATCAAAAGTGATTTCACGAAGCTATATTCAATACCATATTGAAAATACTATCTTACCAGACGTACAGGATTTATACGTTATCCACTCTATCTATGAAGGCGGTGAGGAACAAGAGCCTTCCCAATTCTGGTTCCATACACATGGTTTAAGTAGAGCTGGTTTAACTGATGTAGAGTTAATTATTCCAAATCGACTCTCTTCATATTATGGAATCCCTGATCTATTTAGTACCTTTGTTAATAATGCCATTGAAAATGGAAATGTTCCAATCAATGAGCCTGTATTAGTTGGCCAAAGTCAATCCGGCTATATCCAAGTAATTGCTGTTCCATGGGAGGAAGGCTTATCTTATGTCGGAAAACAAACATTGTCATTTGATTTAACTGATATCGAAACTGGTGAAATTCGCTTACAGCCGATGGATGCGAGCTATGAGTTTATCGGTGGGATGAAGGATCGTGATGAAATCCATCAACAGCCGTCCTGTCTCCTCTTCGAATATAAGGAAGAAACAGGATATATGGAATGTTTCTTCAAAGAGTATGCTGATAACCAGGAATTAATGTATTACAAAACCAATAGTGAGACTGCACGTATTTCCTTTAACGCTAAGCAAAGCTTTGGTTACTTTAACCAAATTTTCAATATAGAAAAAGAAAATGAGAACTTTCGATTCCTTGGGAAGTTTGGCATCCCTTACTCAGAGGAAGAGCAAGAACATATGTGGTTTGACATGCAGGAAATAGCAGAACCAACGATTAAAGGAATACTCATTAATCAACCCTATTTTATCGATGACATGCAGGAAGGAAATCTTTATGAACTTAATTTTGACCATTTAACAGATTGGGTAATTTACGCTGGTGAGGATGTAATTAACCCAACAAACTTGTATCAATTTTTAGGCTAAAACACTTTACTTTTTTAAGGAGGGATTCCAATGACAATGACAATAGAGAGAACTGCGCATACGTAAAAGCGAGAAATACATCATTTCTCGCACTTAAGAAAAAAGGAGAAATGATTATATGTTAACACTTAAAGGAAAATATAATGAAGCTATTTGCTATACCGATTTATTAGATGATGCCACAATTGGTCAAATCATTACCTTATGTAATCAAGAATTCGCAAAGGACAGTACCATTCGCATTATGCCAGATACCCATTCAGGAAAAGGCTGTGTGATTGGAACAACAATGACGATACAGGATAAAATTGTTCCAAGCCTTGTTGGGGTTGATATCGGCTGTGGTCTGTTTGTAGTAAAAATTAAAAAAGGTCGGATTAAACTTGATTTTGAAAAACTAGACAAACTCATTCGTAGCCGGATCCCAAGTGGGCATGGCACTCACGATAAACCTGTCGCTGACTTTGATTTAAATGAAATTATCGCACCTATACATCGCGGCTGGGCATCTCGTAGTCTCGGCACACTTGGTGGCGGAAACCATTTTATTGAAATAAATGAAGGAAAAGATGCAATCTACTTAGTCATCCATAGTGGCAGTCGATCTCTTGGCAAAGAGATTGCCGAGTATCATCAGGAAGTGGCTTATGAAAAATTATCCGCACTTCGTAAACATTTAAAGGAAGAAATGAAGGCTGCACATCAAAAGGGCCATATTGACGAAGCAAATAGGCTGGAGAAAATTCGCAACGATAAGAAATTGCCCTATGAATTATCCTATTTAGAGGCACAAGACTTACAGAACTACTTGCATGATATGAAAATTGCGCAAGCTTTTGCCCAATCAAACCGTGCCCAGATGGCAGAAACCATTCTAAAGGGAATGAAATGGCATAAAGATGTCATTGATTCATTTGATTGTGTTCATAATTACATTGATATCGATCATCTTATGCTACGTAAAGGGGCAACCTCCGCCCAAATGGGAGAGCCACTTATTATTCCATTAAACATGCGTGATGGAAGTATTCTTGCAACAGGAAAAGGACATCCTGATTGGAACTATTCCGCTCCACATGGAGCAGGCAGGATATTAAGCCGCTCAAAAGCGAAGGCACAAATTAGTCTTGAGAGCTATCAAAAGGCGATGAAAAATGTGTGGACCACATCGGTATCAAAGAAAACATTGGATGAGGCACCACAAGCGTATAAACCAGCAAAGGAAATCGAAAAAGATATCCACGATTCAGTTGAAATTAAAGAAATCATTCGCCCACTTTATAATTTTAAAGGGTGACATTCATTAGGGGGATTGTCGAAAATTGACATCCCCCTATCAAGTTGAAAAGGAGAAATAGTATGAACCTAGAAGAATATAAACAGCAAATGGAAGAAGATGATTTCTCTCCCGGCTGGGATGCAATCGATGCTTCTTTTTCAGAAGTGTATGGGACACAAGAGCCAGCACATTATGGAACGAATATGGTAGCTCGAGCAATCTTTGGTGGGGATGAATATATCGATGGCTATAGTATCTATACATCTGATAAAGGATATAAACATATTGTTACCTTTGGTTTAAGTGAGCTTTACGGGAATGAGGAAGCCTTCGGTGGAGAATATAGCAAATGGGGTTATGAGCTAACGATAAAATTACCTGAAGAAGACAATGAAGAATGTATGTGGGCAATAGATATGCTTTCCAATTTAGCTAGGTATACTAATCAATCAAAAGCCTGGTTTAATCCCTTTGACTATGTCGCTGGAAATGGTGAATCGATTCGTATTGGATACCCATCAAAAATCACTGCATTAATTATTGTTCCGGATACCGAGATTCACGGAAAACAAACTGTCCATGGGAGATTGGATTTCATGCAGGTAGTAGGTATAACAGAAAATGAACTTCAAGCCATCAAAGGAAAAAGTTTAGAGGAACGCGAAGCATTTGTGCGCAAAATGCAAAAGGATAATCCAGAATTAATAACAGATATGAAAAGAGGAAAGGAATATTTAGAGTAGGACTTGCTCGTATTTTTTTGCAATCGAGATATATAAATATAATTTCCAAGTTTTAATATATAGGTTTCCCGCTAAAGCTTCTAAGGATAATAAGGGGCTAACTAATAGCCCTTTCCTATTCAAAAAACTCCATATGCCCCTTTTCCTGCCGATAATATTTCAAACGATCTTGTAGTGTTCCCGTATGAAACTCAAATTTGTGACCATCTGGATCAGTGAAATAAATAGATTTTTTGTCCTTCACATCTCTTGGACGCCCCGGAAGAAGATTCACCTGCAAGGACTTTAGCTTTTCCAGCATCTTATCAAAATCCTCCTCTTCTATTGAAAATGCAAGATGTGTGTAGGATTGATGGATTTCGTTACGCGGAATATCCTTTTCTTCATTAAGAGCTAACCATATCCCATTTAAATCAAAATAAGCTAAACTCCTCCCCTTCACTAGAATTCTCGCATCAAAAATTTTTTCATAAAATGCTATGGATGCTTCTAAATTTGAAACAGAAAATAATAGATGGTTGATGCCTTGTACTTTCATGGTAGCCTCCAATATCTAGTAAATTTATGACCCTTTCTTCTGCATATGTAAAATCCAAATCGCCATTTGCAGGGTTGTTGCATGATTAAATTTTTGTGGATCATATCCTGTAACCTCTTTAATCTTCTTCATTCGATAGATTAGTGAATTTCGATGAATATATAAACTTTTTGCTGTCTCACTTAAATTTAAATGATTGGCAAAGAAATGTTCCAGTGTTTCTATTAATTTTTCCGATAAATTTCCTAATATTCTGTCACAGAACTGCCTAATTGTCCATTTATCCAGTCGATCTAAAAGAACCATTGCTTCAATTTCGGTGTAAGTAATCAAACTTTGAGTCTCACTTCCCAAAGCAAGAGCTGACATAGCTTCGCTAAAGGAATGACGAATATAAGTATCCATTTCCACCACAGATCCAATTCCAATTCTAATTTGTGTTCCTTTAGACGTTAGCCGTTGAATAATCGTTAACAATTTTTCTTTCACCTTTTTTTCAGGTAGTGCAGAGGTTAATAGAAATAAACGATTTGCACTTAAGAAGCCGATCATGGCATGTTGAGAATGAAAAATTCCTTCTAAAAGTTGAATCAATTCCCTTCGATTATATTGACTTGACCCAATTTCGATGGTTGCGACCTGATAGGGTGATTCCAACTTTACTCCAATCAAATGAAGTCTTTGCTGAATGGATTCTTTATCTATTGACTCCTTCATTAACTCTTCAAAAACCAGCTCCTTCAGTCTCTGCTTCCATTCAAGTTGTTCGGTTATGAATGACTGCTGTATCATCATTTCTGTTATCATCTTTACTAATTCGCTGAACTCAGCTATTTCATCCGGATGTCCGGTAATTCCTATGACTCCGATGATTTTCTCTTGAAACACAATTGGAAGATTGATCCCAGGTAGTGAACCCTCCCACTTATGAGGGTCCTGTTCATATATATATAATGGCTTGCCCGATCGTAAAACTTCCATTGCTCCGAAGTGGGCCTTATTCACCCTTGTAGGATCACTTGAAGCTATAATCGTTCCTCTTTCATCCATAATATTTATATTTCGGCGCAGTCTTAACGTGGTTTGTTTTACGATTTCTGTCGCTATCCCCTGTGTTAACAATTTTATCCTCCCTTTTTACATATAGGCCTGTTTCGTATAGTTTGTTATTTAGTATAAAGCCACCTTTCAGCCCTCCTAATAAAGGGTAAGAAGGATTTTCAGCTCTCTTCTCGCCCTATGTTTGAAAAAGGGCATAAAGAAAAAATGACGCTTCATTGGCTCACTTCGTTCTATTTATCGATACGATGCCCTTTTATCAAAGATGGATTTATTCTTTTTTTGTATAGTATAAACAAAAAATATTCTAAAATCACATAAAATTTCATACATTTTGTACGATGTATAACGATTATTGCAAGATTATAATATTTTTAAAAGTAATTTAGTAAGGTGGTAATTTTTAATGAAAATTGTAATCGCACCTGATTCCTTTAAAGGTAGTTTATCAGCCTTTGAGGCAGCCTCTGCAATAAATCGCGGAATTAAGAAAGCGCTTCCTAGTGCGGAAACCTTAGTTGTTCCCGTTGCAGACGGTGGAGAAGGCACGATGGATAGCTTAGTAGCTGCTACAAATGGACGTAAAGTGGATGTAACTGTGACAGGGCCATTATTAGACAAGGTTCAAGCTTCTTATGGCATTCTTGGAGATCAACAAACATGTGTAATTGAAATGGCAAGTGCCTCTGGACTCTGTCTAATTCATCCTCAACAAAGGAATCCACTTCTAACTACTTCATACGGCACGGGTGAACTCATCAAAAAAGCGCTGGATGATGGATGTAGAAAATTTATTCTCGCAATTGGTGGAAGCGCTACCAATGATGGTGGGATTGGGATGCTTCAAGCATTAGGAGTAAAATTGCTAGATTCAAATAGAAAGCCAGTCGGCTATGGTGGGGCCGAGTTATCACAAATCGTTGCCATTGATATGGAGGAATTTGATTCACGAATTTCGACTTGTGATTTTATTATTGCCTCCGACGTACAGAATCCTCTTATAGGAAGGAATGGTGCCAGCCACATTTTTGGCCCACAAAAGGGCGCAACACCTGAAATGATCACATTTTTAGATCACCATCTATCAATCTGGGCAGATTTAGTAGAGAAGACAACTGGGACTCGTTTACATGATAAGCCAGGAGCAGGTGCTGCAGGCGGCATTGGTGGAGCCTTTCAAGCCTTCTTTCCTTCCATTACTAAAAGAGGAATTGATATCGTCATTGAGTATACAGAATTGGAAAGGAAATTAACTGGAGCACAATGTGTATTTACTGGTGAGGGACAAATTGATGCCCAAACTGCATCCGGTAAAACACCTATGGGCGTCGCACAAATTGCGAAAAAACATGGCATACCTGTTTTTGCCCTTGCTGGATCAATTGGTGGGGGAATTGAACGATTATATCCTTACGGAATAACAAGTGTGCATAGTATTGTAAACTCCCCTATATCATTGGAGGAAGCCATAGAGAAAGCAAATGAATTATTAGCAGCAACCGCTGAACAAGTGATAAGAACTTACACTGCCACACTAAACAGCTAAGTAGATTCACAAATTTAGGCGATCAGATAACAAAATATTAAAGGAGCTGAATATCATGTTATTTTTAGTATTAATTATTGGGGTATTATTAATTGTTTTAGCAACAACTAAGTTCAAGCTTCACCCGTTCTTATCCCTTTTACTCGGAACGCTTTTCGTTGGATTTGCCTCTGGTATGCCGTTAACAAAAATTGTAGAAAATATTAACGGTGGTTTCGGTGGATTAATGACTAGTATTGGTCTTGTGATTGTATTCGGAACCATCATCGGTACGATTTTAGAAAAATCAGGTGCTGCCTTACGTATGGCAGAGGTCATTCTCCGAATTGTCGGTCCCAAAAGACCACAGCTTGCTATGAGTTTAATTGGATACATTGTTTCGATACCTGTATTTTGTGATTCTGGATTTGTTATTTTATCGAGTCTAAGAAAAGCATTAGCAAAACGAGCTAAAGTCGCTGTTGCCTCCATGTCTGTAGCACTTGCCACCGGATTATATGCGACACATACACTTGTTCCACCTACTCCTGGTCCAATTGCAGCAGCAGGCAATATCGGTGCCGATGGATTTTTAGGTACAATCATCCTTATTGGACTAATTGTCTCTATTCCTGCAACAATTGTTGGCTACTTTTGGGCAAAAAAAGTGGCAAGTAAAATTGAAGTTGAAGATGATCGAAATGAACTAGAATACGATTATGATAAAATTGTAGAATCATTTGGTAAAATGCCATCCACCTTCCAAGCCTTTTTACCGATCATCTTACCAATTATTTTAATCGGAATTGGTTCTATCATCACGGTCGTTGGTGGTAATGGAAATATTGCAGCTTTCTTTATATTCTTGGGGCAGCCTGTCATTGCCTTATTAGCAGGTGTAATTGCAGCCTTTACTTTATTGCCAAACTATACTGAAGAAACCTTAACCAAATGGGTTGGTGAAGGATTATATGATGCTGCTCCTATTCTTTTAATAACTGGTGCTGGCGGCGCCTTTGGAACAGTCATCAAAAATACTGGGATTGCCGATGTGATTCAAGGCTGGGATCTCGCTAATACTTTCGGAGGAGTATGGTTCTTACTCATTCCATTCCTTATTGCAGCTGCCTTAAAAACGGCTCAAGGTTCTTCCACAGCAGCTTTAGTCATTACCTCTTCATTAATTGCGCCTATGCTGCCATTAATGGGAATTGACGGTGCAATACCACTTGCATTAGTTGTCATGGCTGTTGGAGCTGGTGCAATGACTGTCAGTCATGTCAATGATAGCTTCTTCTGGGTGGTGACACAATTCAGTGGAATGAAGGTAACAGATGCTTATAAAGCACAAACGATAGCAACGTTATTACAAGGAGTAGTCACCATTATTTTTACGATGATTCTATGGATGATTCTCGTCTATTCATTAATATACAACAAGTTTAAATCGTTCAAAACACTTGGTTATCCAGGTGTTTTATTTTGGCTCTTATCTCAAACATTTAAGTAAAGTTATATTTTACTATGCCATAAGAACCTGTAGAATCCTTTAATCGGAGCAAATGCGTAGTTGGGCTGCTACAAGAGGAACAAACAAACAGCGTTTATTTCTTTTGAGTGGTTCCAAATGCTGCACCTAAGGCAATACCAATTCCCAGACCTAAAGCAAGTTGATCGAAAAGTAATCCAAAAACTACTCCAAGTGAAAGACCTATTGCTATACCATAACTAAAGGAATGATTTTGTTTCTTCTTGTTATCTTTCGTCAATTGAAAAACTCCCTTGATGAAAAATGATAGGATATTACTTCATACGGATGGACGATCAAAATGGTTTCAACTTTCGTATGTGTGAAATACAAAAAAAGAGGCGGTTTATCGCCCCTTTCCCTCTCTATTCATTATTCACTTTTTCTCCATTACCGCAAAGTAATTATTTTCATTATCAGCAAAGTTAAATACTTTGCCCGTAGGTAGATGAACCATTTCCCCTACAGTAATCTGTTTATCTTTAAGCTCCTTATATAATTGATCCACATCATTGGAGAAAAACATTAACGAAGGTGTACCCAGATTCAATTCTGGCTCCATCTTTGCAATGACTTCCTTATTATGAAGAATAATACTTGTTTCTGCCTCTTTAGTTGGTGCGAGCTCAAACCATTTCATTCCTTGACCATTATCTTGCTCAGAAACAATGACAAATCCTAACTTCTCTGTCCAAAATTTAACTGTTTCCTCTTGATTATTTACATATAACATGATTTGACCGACTTGATTAATCATTTGCTTCTCCCCATTTCCTCTATCTCCGAATTTTTATTCCTATTTTTCACATACAAAGCAATGGTTAAACACTATCTGATTTTTTTTAATGTAGTACTAAACATTACATTCCCTTATTATACTTCCATATTTCCTTTGTTTAAAATAAATACTGGATTTTATATGAACCATTTTCACTATTATAAAAAGCTTTAATCATCATTGATCTAATAAGACCTCACCGGTGAAATTAAATGAAGCTGAGCGGAATTCCCGACAGGTTCAATTAAAATTGGTTTCATCGTTCCTCCAAAGCTTATTTTGATTTCCTCATCACTTATTGCCTTTAAAGCATCCATTAGGAATCGTCCATCTAATGAAATACTTAGTTCATTTAAACCATCCATTGATATTATCGCTTGTGTCTCTTCGATCTTTCCTATTTCAGAAGCATTCGAAGAAATTTTCAACTTCTCCCCTTCGATACTTAAATGGACATTATTATTTCTCCATTCATTGGCGAATAGACAAGCGCGGTCAATACCTTGTAGGAATTGGTTTGTATTTAATATAATTTTTGTTTTACCATCTTTCGGTATAAGACCAGCTATATGAGGATATGCCCCCTCGATTAGTCGTGAATAGAGAGTAGTAGCTTCAGATTTTACAATGAAATAATTGTCGGTAATATACAGATCTATGACACTCGATTCAAATTCGGAAAGCTTAATTAACTCATTCAAGCTAAATCTTGGGATGACAACTGAGCATTGAAGATTAGATTCGATTGGCTGTTCACATAATGCTAAGCGATGAGAATTGGTCGCTGCACAAACTAGTTTATTAGGAGAGAAAGACATATTCACACCTGTTAGAATCGGTTTCATCTCATTTTGTGAAGCTGCAAAGGCAGTTCGTTTGATTGTATCGAACAATTTACTCCCTACCATTCTTATATGTCCTTCACCATTGAATACTGGTAGATTTGGATACTCCTCTGAATTTAATCCATTAATATTCGTTATTATTTCACGCGATTGAATGGTTACAACATTTTTATGATTCACCTTAATATGCAGATCATCTGGCATTTTTTTAACGATCTCGCTCAAAAACTTTGCGGGGACGACCACACTTCCTTCACTTTGAACCTGGATCATTTGCTTACCATCACGCATTAATGGGATATACTTTTCAATAATAATATCTGAATTACTACCGATTAAGATTACTCCATTTTCATCTACACTCATCTTTATTCCTGTCAAAATAGGAAACGGTGTTTTTGAGGAGACCGCTTTACTTACATCGACTATGGCTTGATTTAAACTCTCTTTATTGATGATAAACTCCATTTTGATAGTCCTCTCAATTTTGAATAGTATTCATCTAACAATTCGGCATGATTCGATAAAATCCCTGTTAGATATTTGTCTATACAGCCATAAAAAAAGATTTACCCCATTGTAGAGCAAATCTTCATTATCATAAAAAATAATTATCTATTTGAATAAGAATGTTCTTTAAATTTTATATCTATATCTGACAATCCGCACATTTTAATCGCATTTGTAAAACGTCTACTCAAGCCCTCTTGTATTTGTTGATACTGCTCAGGCAATATAGAAGATTGCCAAGCCAATTGATAATGAAAAATTTCATCCTTCCTCTTTTTCTCAAGAGGATTTAGCGCCATGCCCTCTTTAGTTATTTGAGCGTTTGTTTGAGCAGACAAATTAAGTAATAATACTTCTAGTATCTTCATTTCACGCTCACTTAACTGATGATTACTCATCGTAACATTTACATCAACCATAACAATATTTATATGAATCTCCACCTTTAAAAATTTTTAAATAAGAATATCCTCTTAGATGATGTTTTCCTAGTGCTCATATTATAATTAATTTAATTCGGTTGAAGGAAACAAACTCCATGCATCACCATTTCTCTTACTAAGACAATATGATCAGGCTTAATCATATTATTAAATCATCTCTACTTTGATTGAAACATTTTAAAAAAATAGCCCGTTCGGCAACTTTAATAAAGATCCTTTTAGATTAGTCATCTATTCAAATGCTGCGACAGTAACTTAATCGATAAACCTTTAAGAGTTTAAAAATCTATTCCTCTATAAAAGTACAAAATAAACAACTAATTCAAAAAGAACATGAAGTTAATGTAGAAACATTTATAGTATGTAAATTAATCTCTGTTAAGGTGATTCAATTAACCTCTAACTAATCCCAGAAGCCTCCATCGGAATGAATAATTTGGCCTGTAATCCATCTAGCGTTATCACTCGCAAGAAAAGCAATTAAGCGTGCAGCATCTTCAGGTTGTCCAATTCTCCCCATAGGAAACTTCGGTAATAGATACTCCTTAAGCTCCGGATTCATCCATCCCGTATCTGTTGGACCTGGGTCCACTGCATTCACTGTAATAAACCGCTTGGCTAAATCAGGGGCAATCGATAAGGTGAAGGCAGAGATTGCTCCTTTCGTTGCTACATATGCTAAATTTCCAGGCTCAGGTGCTTTATCTTGACCAGAGATAAGGTTGATTACACTTCCACTCTGTTTGCCCTCGATTCTTTTTGCAAATTCAACCGTAAGCATACAAGTACCGCGAACATTCACTGCATAATGCAGGTCAAGCATCTCAGCTGTCATCGTTCGATAATCAACATCCACACTATAGGTGGCGTTATTTACTAAAATAGCGGGGAGCCCAAGTTGAGCTTCAACCTCATTTAAAAGGATGGAAGGAGCTTCTGGCTTACTTATATCTAATTCCATAGAACCCACTCGTCTGCCCATTTCTTTTATTTGCCGTTCTAGTTCTTTAGGGAAATCTATTTCCGGAATATAATAATCCATCTTTTGATCATATGGACGGAGGTGGGTAAAAAATATATCTGCTCCACTTTTGGCAAGTTCTAAACAAATAGCCGCACCAATTCCTTCCCTTCGACTAGCTCCGGTAACGATAGCGATTTTTCCATGTAATTGATCCATTTTATTCCCCTACCCCCTTGTTAATCCTTGTATCTGTTTATTATCCTCTGTAACAATTTGTTTTTTTTATGTTAAATGATGTCTAAATAGAAAACGGATTAGTTAAATAAATTTAGAGAAAGTATTGTTTAAATAAGTTAAATAAAATAATGATTCCGCCAATGATCATAAATGAGATTCCAAGAAAATATGGGGCTAAACCATTAATCTGATCAAGTATTGTTGCAAGCTTACCGGGCGGGGAACCCCATCCAGTTAGATGTGGTACATAAATCGCAAACGCAAGGTGCATTATTCCAAATAAGAAAACACCAGCTAGAAACAAGATATAGCCTAATATTTGTACATCTTTTCTCAATGAATCCATCCCCCTGCATATCTATCTTTTCCTAACAACAAAGGTCACCGCATTGGTTTTCATTAAAATATCATTCCCATTTCTTTGAATCTTATATTCTAGTGGTTTTACCTGCATTGTAAGCTCATCCCATTTAGAGTATGTGTCTCTCAATTTCTCTAGCAAATAATCCGTTGAAAGATTAACCTCCATCATTGGTTCTAACTTCTTACCACTTTTAATATCTATCTCTTGGACATTTGAATTTACGACTAAACAGTTGATTCCGCCTCGTATTGTTCCTTTCACCATTCGATTTAGAACAAGATCCAGGCATTCTTCCGAGTCAACATGCTCTAAACTCGATACAGCGACAATATAATGAAACGCACATTTTTGAATTTCAAAGCAAGCAATATCTTCTTTTATCGGATAAATCTTATCTTCTACCCCAAATCTTTGACTATAAAGGCTCAACTTTTGTATAGCAGAATCAAGTATATCGACGCAAACCACTTTCCCTTTGTCTAGTTTTTGAGCCATCGGAATGCTATTTCTTCCTATTCCACTACCCAGGTCGAGAATCTTTACCTCTTCGACCCCCTCTAAAAAATCCATATAATCCAACACTGTTTTAACTGGTTTATGTAACCATGATCCTTCAGTAAATAATGAATATTGGTCATAGCAATAATCGTGATAGTTCTTTTCTGCTTCCCGTATACTTTTGATTCTATCCATTGATAGTCCCCTATATTTATAAAATTTCACTCATAAGCATTGTTCTTTATTTAATTTCATGTTCTCCTTTAATAAACAATGAGCATGTTGGATATTTCTCCTCAAATAATCAGGCAATTCCTCATTTGTTACAATTTGTTCAGTAGTCAGCCAAAGAATGCCATCCACTTCTTCCGGACTTTTGGCATATGCCTCACCAGATACATGCTCACATAAAAAAACGATATCCACTACATGTTCTCCCATATCCGTTAAAAAAGAGGAGCTATTCACATAACCGTGGATTTTTACCTTTATACCCACTTCCTCTTCAATTTCTCGGTGCAATGTTCTTTCTAATATGTCAAATGAAGGTCCCTCTCTATCCACCTTGCCCCCAACTAATGATAATTCTCCCCCTGCATGTTCTTCCAATATACTTCGCTCAATCAAAAGCCATTTCCCATCCTTAAAAATGGCACCTTCTACATTAACAATAAACATACACTTCCCCCTATTTCCAAACTTCATCTAATTTATCCGAATAAAATTCCAATGCTTTTTTATATTCAAGAATATTTGTATCTACAGTTGTTTCTACTAAATTCCTCAAAAGAATTTCCATTGCACGATGATGCTCATTCAAATTGTATAAAGTCAATGCATAGAATACTTGAATTGCACGGTTATTTGGAAATTGCTCAATTCCCTTTGTCAGAATTTCCTTCGATTTTTCGTATTGTCCTAATGTACGATAGGTGCTGCCTAATCCTAATAGAGCACCTTCTAATGCTTCATCTTGAAGTCCCAGTGAAATCGCTCTTGTATAGTAAGGAACCGCTTCACTTTCTTTCCCCATCACATCAAAGCTCCATGCACATTGATAATTCACCATTGGATTATCTGGTTCATGTTCAGCTAGTTGGATTAACATTTCGTTGGATTCCTTGAGATGTCCTTCCTTTCTCAAAAGCAAGGCTTGATCCATTAGATTCATTTCCATTCCCCCTTTTAATTTTCTATGTATATTCAAAATTCCTTTGGAAACATTAATTTCGAGGTGATATATATGAAAAAATTCACAATACTATTCTTGGTATTTTTCCTTATCGGAAGCGGTTCAATTGGGGTCAATGCAGAGACGCTTAAACCGGCCAAGAAAACGAAGATTAATGTAACAACGGAAAACATTTTTGTCGATTTAGTCACTCCCTATGTAACAGAAGCAGTTAAGAAGGAACATGGAAATAAGGCAACATGGAAGTCGGAAGGTGTAAAGCATCTTTCAATCAATAATGACCACACGGTGGATCCACCTAAAAGCTGGTATGAGGTGAGACTGAATATTTTAGTTCACGACAATGAAAAAAATGAAAACCATTCGGATACTGTGATAGTAAAAATTGATACAAACACATACCTAGGAAATTCTCTTCAAAAAGATATCAACCTGGACAATGTATCAATCGAGCTTAAGCAATACATTCATGGAGAACAAAGTGAAAAGCAAATGAATTAGGATGTTATAAAAGGCACGGATTCGTCTCAAATCACCCTATTGTATACGAAACCGCTGCCTTTTTTCCTACTAACTAATAAAACAGGCTAAAAGCTGATCTCATAATTTAGCCATTCCGAATTTGTTTGTTTTCCGCCCATTTTCTCATATAATGACTGAGCATGGTAATTATCATGTGCTGTCTCCCAAGTCATTGCCGCATAGCCATGATTCTTCGAAAATGTTAAGCTTTCTTTAAATAACTGTTCTCCTACCTTTTTCCCCCTAGCGTCTGGAGCAACAAACAAATCATTTAATATCGCTATTTCCTTTACCATTGTCGTACTAAACGTAAAATATAGAGTGGAAAAACCAATTAGCTTTCCATCCTCTTCAGCAACAAATTGAATTCCTCTTTCAGGATGTATTAATAAAATATTGATCAGTTCTCGTACATCCTTCTCATCTGGACGAGGCCGTCTATAAAAATCAACAATATATTGATACATTAAATGGATTAAAGCATCTACATCCTTTTCATTCACTCTGCGTATCATATCTATACTCCTTTTTATTCTTGAGAATTCTCTTCATAGGATATTTTCACTTTATCAATTGTAGGGAGTACCTTTTTCACTGCACTTTTTACGTCTTGTAGAAAATGCTTCCTCATCCAATCTGCCGCAAATTCGTTTGTTGCATAAATCACCATTTCTGATTTATCAATCCTATGTATTCTTGCATGCTTAAACCATGTCTTTAAAGCATTGGGCTCAATCGATAATTTTAATTCTTCCATTACTTCCTGCCATAATGCATCATTCTCCATCTGCACTTCCCTCACTTATATTCTCATCTTCGATAGATATGAATCGAGTTAGCTCCCCAAGACTTTATTAAATGATCAAGGGAAATAATCTGCCATCCGTTAAATATTGACTGTCCGTCTTTATTAAAGAAATAGTCTCTCCCTAAATAAAAGGTTGTATGGATCATCTGACCATTCTCGTCTTGCCAAATCAAAATATCCTTTGGATTTAAATGATTCATAGAAGTGGTTACTTCTTTATATCCTCTCCATTCTAATCCTAGTTGAAATGTTTCAGGATGAATCCATTGATTAATCAGCCATTGGCATTTTTGTCGATTTTCGGTTGCTGCAGCTAACACTGCCGCAGCAATTGGGGCCATTTTCTTTAGAGAAACGATTAAAGTACGGTATTATATGTTGAAATTGATTGACTACTTTTTGAACTTCCATATTCATTGGCGTAGAGTTGGTTGTATATAATTCTGCCAATTGAATTAATAACTCTCTTTTAAAGGAACCTGGCAAGCGAGTCCACATCTGCCTTTGAAACGCAAGATATCGCCGTTGATTCTGAAGTATATAGGGTTCAATGATGCCCTCTATTTCTTTTTGCATCATATATGATTGGCTTTGAAATAAAGGCTCTATTAGTTCCCAGTCAAAAATAAGCCCTCTACAAAATGCTTGCTGAGTATTTAGAATAGCCTGCTGCTTTCTCCTATCAATCATTGGAAATAGATCTTCCGGGACCACACAAACGTAGTTTGCTTCTTTAGAAATCTGCCACATTTCATAGCTATTAATCATATCAATGGTTTGATATGAATTATGTTTACTAAACTCTTCTCGAGGGATTACAAGGGTATGTTCAGGCATGTATTTTTTTACTTCCTCAAGTGTGGGAAAGTAAAATACATCATATTCAGGCACTACCTTCTTCTCCCAGGCTTGGATGACATCATCCTCTATATCCATCATTCTCTCCGCGATTACCATAACACTCCCGCCTTTAGAGCCTTATTTAAAATATTGCCTAATTGTTCCTTTACCATCTGCTACTTTAACCTCAGCAAATGCACCATTAATGAGTGTGATTTGCGGTGGAACATGACCACAGTCGATATCATAAATAATTGGAATTTGTAGCTCATTTTCAAGTTCCTTATATACATCTATCGCTGTATAATTATCAACTGGTTGATTCGCTGGGCTACGGCCAAACATAATCCCCGAAGCTTGATCAAACCAACCGGCTAATTTCATCTGAACTAAGGATCTGCGTAAATCAGCTGTATTTAACTCGCAATTTTCCAAATACCATAGAATCGGCTCTTCATTTATATAGTTCTTCCTAAAGTTCTGGACATCCCCAAATGGTGTACCAATTAAGTGCCTAATCACATCGATACATCCACCAAGTAATCTTCCTTGAATATGAACACTTTCCCTATGGAGTGTTTTCCATTCAGTTTGTTCTGTTAAATGATAAACACATGGTGAAGGTTGATCATGTCGCCATGCTTTCTGATATTTCTCAGATGATGATTGAAGAACAGAGGCACCTGCTTTAGTAGCTAAAACTGTTTGCCACATTGATGTAGTTGGATCGGAATACTCTCCTCGCAAATCAACGAGGTTCACTCCATGAGCAGTTGCAATCCCTGTCTTTAATGTAATTGCCAACAGCAACACACTTACATCTGAGTATCCGAGTATCCATTTTTCTTTCATATTATCAAAATCAATTTTTTCAAGAATCTCAATTAATAATTCTCCACCCCAAGGAGGAATAATCAAATCAATCTTTTCATCAGCGATCATTTGATTCAATTCATTCGCTCTTTTTCTAGCAGGGGCAGATTTCGCCTTATCTTGTGTCCAAACCGTATCACCACAAATGATATTGAAACCATATTCCTCCATACGTGTACAGGCCTGTTTGAACATATTATGCAATTCAACTTCGATTCCAGAAGAAGGGGCAGTAACACCGATGGTTGCATTTTTGTCTAATAATGGATATCTAATCATCATTCTTCCTCCTCTATCTTCATGATTCCTTGTTAATGATTGTCCTTTTAATAAGTAAAATGAAAGGTGTAGTGGTCTTTTAGCCGATAGTTATTTGTTAAAACATTACTTAAATAGCAACAATGTTTGAGAAAAGAGCCATCAGTTGAAAATATTACCTATATAGTAGTAATGTTTGAGACAAGAACCTTTAATAAAGACCAACTATCCAAAACATAAATACGCCTATAAAAATAAAGCTAAGTGTAGCACCAAGGATAATCTGATTTTGACAAGCTTTGTCTTCTTTTATTTTCTTTATTAAAGTAACTAAATTCAAAAACCATAGCATTCCAATCAAGGGTAAAAAAAAGAATAGTAATAAGTCCATAATTTCTCCCTCATTTAGATCATTACAGCTTAGTTATAATTATTTATTCGACACAAATAAGTTTGAAACCTTTATTGTTAAATAATTCCTTTATTTATGTAGGAAATGGATGTATTCTTTTTGAGTAGATCCTTTGTTTCCGGAATACCGATGTATCTTTGCGCCAGTTCCAAGTCCATCCATACCACTTCTTCAATTTCATCAGGATAAGAAATTTCAATTTCTCCACCAATCCATTTCCCTCTAAAATGAAAAAAGACTGCATGATGTCCCCTGGCTTTAAAGAATGCTTCATGAATTCCTACTATTCCATTGACTTCTACTTCTAAACCAGTTTCCTCTTTTACTTCTCTAATAGCCCCCTCAACGAGAGTTTCTCCAGGTTCAACTGCACCACCTGGAAGAGTATAGTAGGATGATTGTTCCCCCTTATTTTTTACCATTAATACTTTACTCTCCTGCTCATCATATAGAAGAACATATGCCACATCTACTCGTTTCATCGTAACTCTCCTTTATCCTATTATTTAATCTTTAATCGATTAAGTAAGTAGTTTTCTATTATAATTGCTGATCCTTATCAACACTGCTTGAATCTATGAAATTACGCGATTAACCAACTCTTCGATTGATCCAATGACCTTTTCTACTTCTGGTAAATGATAAAAAGTGCTTGTTGCATGAGGTTGATTGATATCTGAAGTTGCTGAATAAAGGTAGATCCTTTTTTCTTGGCCAAGCGCCAGTCCCAATTCAATATGCGTTCCTTTCCCTCCTGGTAAAAGAACAATGACCGTATCCGCCTCTAAAACTGCATCTTTTTCTTTTTGGCCTATCTCTCTTAATTCTTCAATAGTTGATATATGCTCATTTTTCGTCCAATCATAAGTATGAATATGCCCTTTCTCTTTTAACTGGTTGGCAACATCCCTTACTATTTCTTTATTTTGCAAACCTGAAGCGATATAAAATTTCATTCTTCACTTTCCTCTCCTAAAAGTAGAAAAAGGAGATGAGTCATCCATCTCCTTTTTCACATTTGTACTAAACCGAAAGAATAAATACACCACCACAATGGGAAATAGGGTGAAATTCACACTGACATAACGCTTTTAAAGATGAAATCATTTCATCGGCCACGAAATAAAATTCATCATCATCCCAATAGGCTAAGCTATCCTTTTTACATTGTTCGAGGGATTGTCTTGTTTGGAACGAAATATCTCCAATATAGATTTTCCCCTCTTTCTTTAATAAAGGCAGCAAGCTTTTAATGAATTCTATTTTTTTCTCGTCCGTTAAGTGGTGTAACGCATACGTACTTATGATTGAATCATATTTCTGCCCGTTTAACTGCTCGGGTAGACCTTCTGTAAAATCAAATTCTATTAAAAGAGCAGACGGCATTTTTAATTGTGCAATTTCAATCATTTTATTAGAAAAATCAATTCCGGTAATTTCATGTCCATTTTCATATAATTTATTGGTTAATACTCCCGTCCCAAATCCGATATCTAAGACAGACTGATTTCCACACTGCATCACTTCATTAAATATCGTATTTAAGATGGTTTTGTATCCAGCAAATGGATACAGATTACTTTCTTCACTTAATTGAACAGTTTGATCATAATCGTTTGCCCATAAATCGAAACCAAGTTTATTTAACAAGAATGCTCCTCCTCATATACCGAGCATTCCTCTTTAGAATGCTCGATTAGCTATTTAATTCCCCTAAATATAAATGGTGATTGTTCTCTAAGTGCTTCATCACGTATCCCACCTTTCTTATACTATTATCTATAATATCCCAATTTTCTTTACATTGGAATAATTTATTTCAAATCCCATTTGGTGTTAATCAAGTAGATGAACCTCATCACCTATCTGTAAATCCCCTGTTTTTATGACAGATGCATAAACACCAAAGTGATTATTTCGATTTTTCACTATCGTTTTCAGCAAAGAAGAATTTCTTTCCGCATTTTCAGGATTTACTGTAATAATCATGCATCTTTCACAATGCCTTTTTAGTTGAAGTTCAACTGCACTTCCAATCTTTATTCTTTTTCCAAACCATTTTTCTTCGATAAATGGAGTTTTTTCCTTTAATGATAGGAGTAAATTTGGACGAAACCTCCGATAATCCACCTCTGTTTCTCCCCATAATTGCTCCAATGCAGCTAAAGATGCATCCGTAACTAACAGTATATTCTCTTCTTCAATCGCCCCCACTGGGACATGTGTCGGACTATATTGAACGAGAGAAACCACTCGTTTCGATTTGTTTTGTATTTCTTGAGTAAGATTCTCATCTCCCCAATGAAGAATCTCTCCAGTAGGCGTCGTAATTTCGACTTTAGGATACTCATCCAACTTTTCTGTCCCTATAAATCTCGCTATATATTGAGCCATTTCTGGGAATTGCGTAATAGTCAGGTACTTATCGCGCCTTGTTTCATCTTTAAAGGCATGGCTACGATCTCCGTACAAACCATATTCCATGATTTTTGTCTTTGCCACATTCTCTCCCTGAAATGATTTTATAGGATAACGAACAATTTCTGCGATATGACCGATTAACATGTCACTCCCCCTTAATATACTAACTTTGTACTCCTTCCTAATTACGAGAATAACGTTCAGATAACTTCTGTTTATGAGCATGAAATACTTCTTCTAGTGGAATATCGTACTTATTCGCAATGACGATGATATTCCCTAAAACATCTCCTAGTTCTTCCGTTAACTCTTGCTTATTCTCTTCATAAGAACCATCCACCTCATCTGGTCGATCTCTCCCAATCTCTAGGGCTCGAATTGCTCGTGCAACCTCACCTGTTTCTTCTGCTAAAAAGCCAATTCGAATAAAAATATCTAATTCTGACCATCCCCTGCTATCATAATAATCCTTCACCCATTGTTGAAATTCAGTAACATCCATTTTTTTCCCTCCATTTCAATACCTTAAGTTTAACAAAATACTGAAACTTTTATATAATTGTTCATGATATTTTTAAGGGGGAGATCATATGAAAAAGTTAGCTGTATTTTGCGGATCTAGTAGCGGAGCATCTAGTATCTATATAGAAGAAGCAAAAAAACTTGGAAAAGAACTAGCGAAGCGAAACATTGCGTTAGTTTATGGTGGAGCTAGTGTTGGAGTCATGGGTGCCGTAGCAGATTCACTTCTAGAAGAGGGTGGTCACGTAATTGGTGTTATGCCAACTTTTCTAGAAAATAGAGAAATAGCCCATAAGAAATTAACTGAATTATTTATTGTTGATACGATGCATGAGAGAAAAGCAAAGATGGCAGATTTAGCAGACGGATTCATTGCATTGCCAGGAGGACCTGGAACATTAGAGGAGTTCTTTGAAATTTTTACATGGGCTCAATTAGGTCTTCATCAAAAACCATGTGGTCTCTTAAATATTAATCATTATTATGATCCTCTCCTTGCATTATTTGACCATATGACAAAGGAACAGTTTCTACATGAAAAATACCGTCATATGGCGCTAGTGTCTAATGATTCAAAGGATTTACTTGATCAATTTAATACATATGAACCGCCAGCAGTAAAAACTTATTCAACGAATAAATAGAAGGAAGGGATGGTTTTAAAATAACCATCCCTTACATTATTTGTTTAATCAGCTCTTGTAATCCATTCGGATATAAAATAAGTGATTCGATATCCCCAAGGGAAATCCATTTAGCCTGAGTAATCCTTGAGCCTTCTACTACTTGAAAGGTATCTTTCTTATATAGTAGTTCATCCTTAAATTCAACTTCATATATTTGCGTGATTTCATGCCCGATTCGTCCATTAATTTCATAAATATTTTCTAAGCAGTGTATGTACCTTTTTATTGCTATTTCTACATCTAGCTCTTCCTTATATTCTCTTATAAGCGTTTCATAAGATCTTTCACCAAGCTCAATCGTTCCCCCAATTGGACGATAAAAGTAGCCTATTCCTTTAGAATGGACTCCCTTTTGTTCTTCAAGAAGAATTTGATCATCTTTTCTTAATAATCCTAATGCATTTGCTCTTGGAACCATTTCTTCATCCCTTCATCTAATCCATTTTGACTGTTTTCGTAAGTCTGTTGCTTCCCTACTGCCGGCTTTTACACTAATAAAGGCTCAACGTTCTTATGAAGTTTGCAGCTCTTTTCTTAGTGGAATTAATGAGCTTGACGGGCTTGAACCTATTTTTAGTTAAAACATAGCTTAAGGAGCCACAAAATTTTGAGAAAAGAGCCTTGGTTTTTAAAATGAATATTCCTCCATTTTGATTGGCGTTATTGTCCCATTTTCCCAATCATCTCTAATGATTGCATAGCATAAAGAATCTGAAACACTCCCATCGTCATTTTCCCATGAGTTTCGTAAATACCCTTCCTTTACAAATCCACAATGAGATAGTGTTTTACGCATTGGAATATTATCTGCCCGAGTATAAGCCTCTATCCTGATTTTTTTCTCAGGTAATTGAAATAGGTACTTAACTATCCAATGTACACAGTATTTTCCTATCCCTTTACCTCTATACTTTTCACTTAAGCGAAGATCAAATAAAGGAATAGTATCTGAAATATCATGAATTATTACTAGTCCTATTTTCTCCCCATCTATTTCAATCCAGAAAGTCTCCCTGTCCTCGTGATACCAACCATTCCTAAAGCTTTCACTTATTTTTTCCGCTGAACTGATAGTATTTCCATGATATTCCCACTGATTCATTGTCATAAATGAGATTAATTCTTCAAGTTCATTTTCTAATGGTCGAAAATATAAATTTTCCACATTCTTTTCCCTTCTCCTGAACTATAGATTCTTTTAAGTACACCGATAAACTAATTTTAATATTCTGTTATTTATTACTATAGTAAACTACTTCTATACGTTTTTAAAAACTCTATATTGGAACTAAAATGCTCCGAATGATTCCACAAACTGTATTTATTCGGAATTTCGCTTGGAAGATCAAACAAATCGACTAGATATTGTTTTAACTTATTTAAGTCATCTTTTAAACCTATTGGTCCATGTCCTGGAACAGCGATATGGAAGGATAGCTTCGATATTTTCTCTAATATTTCAATCCATTCTGTTGGGCTTCCATCACCTATCATTGGATGATTTTGTATGACTAATAAGTCTCCCATAAAAATGACCTGTTCCGTTGGAACATATAAAAAGGCATCACTTTTTGTGTGACCTCCACCATATGTTATTAGCTGTACTTCTCTCTTACTTCCTTTTATACTATATTGCTTATCAAAAACGATATCAGGTAGTACGAGTTTTAATTGAGGTAAAGTCTCTTTTATTTCTTTTAGTTGGGAAATGACATCCTTCTGTGGACTTGGCTCTTGTTCTAATGTTTGGATATATTCAATTAACTGATCAATTGTTTGTTGCTGCTGCTTGATGCGTGGTGGATGAATTTCTTCCATTAATTCTCTAGTGTAGACTGTGGATATAATTTTACAATCTTCAAAGCTTTGATTTCCACGGATATGATCGCCGTGCCAGTGACTATTAACGACATATGAGACTGGATTTCCTATAAGAACTTCCGCTGCTTTTCTCAAATCTCTTGCCGCTTGAGGAGTATTAAAGGTGTCAAAGATCACTGTTTGGTCACCTAAATCAATAATACCTGCATTTCCAATCCCCCCTCCATATTCCGTTACAATGGCCGCATAGATTCCTTCCTTTATCTTCTCCAATGTAAAATGCTTTGATTGATACATACGATTCCCCCCATCCCTTATCTATTTTCATTGTAAGGTTTTAGTCAATTTAAAGCATCATAATTCTTCAGTAAATCAATAAACACCTCAAGCGCTTTCGTTTTAAATGATGTGCGTAAAACAATGGAAAACTTCCGTTTAAAAGGAGTCCCCACGATTGGAATGATTTTTAATAGGCCCATAGACATTTCCTTACGAATAGTTAGTTGAGATAAAAGTGTAATCCCTAGACCTGATTCAACCGTTTCTTTAATTAATTGCGTACTTCCAAATTCCATGACATCCTTTGGAGCAATAGACATGTGGCGAAAAATTTTCTCTGCCGCCATTCTCGTACCTGAACCTAATTCACGGACAATCCACGTTTCCTCCTCTAAATCGGAAATGCTCACTTCTTTTTTTTGAGCTAAGTGATGCTTGGTTGAAGCGATGACATACATTATATCCTCCGCAAATGGCTCAACTGTTAATTTAGAATCTTTATAGTCTCCTTCAATGATTCCTACATCTAATTGATGTCCCATCACCAATTCTGCAATTTCTTTTGTGTTCCCAATAATAATTTTTGGCTTGATCAACGGAAATTTCTCATGTAATTTTGCTATAAAATGTGGCAGCACATATTCACCAAATGTATAACTTGCACCAATGGAAAGGGGACCACTTGCTCGATTTGTCAAATCATCAACTAAGTTCTGCATTTTCGAATAAAGGCCCAGAATTTCCTTTGCATGATAATAGATAATTTCTCCTGCTTTGTTTAAACGCACAAATTTATTCGTCCGATCTAAAAGTTTCGTCCCATAAGTACGTTCTAACATTTGTATATACTGGCTGACAGCTGGTTGTGTCATGTGAAGCTCCTCAGCCGCACGTGAAAAATTCCCTTTCTCAACCACTGTTACAAATACAAGTAAGTGTTGATCCATTCATATCCTTCTTCCCTCTATTATAAGTTATTACTTATAATTAACATCATATATATTTATTTTCCTTATCGTCAATATTGGCTTATGCTAAAACTATAGAAAAATCACTGGAGGTGTTATTTATGCAAGCAGAAAAAGTTCTACAACTAGAACCAATGGAACCAAAAAAGAAACCCTCCGCTCTATATTGGATCAGTGGTATTGCATTTACGTTCTTTATCGCTCTTCTCGGTTTCTTTTTAGCCATGGTGCCTGGATTCGACCATGTCGGACAATTGGCTTCTGCCATTATTATTGCAGTTATCTATCGTCAAATTTTTGGGTATCCTGAAATGATTCGTTCTGGTATAACCTTTTCTTCTAAACGACTATTGCGTTTTGCTATTATTTTATACGGTTTAAAATTAAATATTGATACAGTTTTACATGATGGGATCGGACTTTTAATTCGTGATGCAGGAGTGATTACCTTTGCCATCCTTTTAACGATTTGGTTGGCTAAAGTGTTTAAAGCTGATAAAAATATTTCCTTATTACTCGGAGTTGGAACTGGAGTATGTGGCGCAGCTGCCATTGCAGCTATTGCTCCTATTGTTAAGTCTAAAGATGAAGATACTGCTATCGGTGTTGGCATTATTGCATTAGTAGGGACGATTTTCGCCATTACCTATACCATTTTACGACCCTTTTTACCTTTATCTGCAGTAGATTATGGAATTTGGTCTGGTATTAGTTTACATGAAATAGCCCATGTTGCCTTAGCTGCAGCACCTGGTGGCGAGGATTCTCTTGCAATCGGACTACTGGCTAAATTAGGACGTGTTTTCCTTCTTGTTCCCTTATGCTTTATCTTTATGTATTTTATGAAACGGAAAAGCCATGGGCAGGAATCTGGTGATAATAAAATTGAGTTTCCTTGGTTTTTAATTGGTTTTATCCTCATGAGTTTATTTGGAAGCTATATTCTAGGAAGTCATATTCCTGTGACAGATGGATTTAAAAACGGAGTATCCAACCTAACTACTTGGTGCTTGACGGCTGCTATGGTTGGACTTGGGCTTAATGTTAGTTTAAAAGATCTTCGTACAAAAGCATTAAGACCTTTGATCGCTATGCTTATCACTTCCGTTTGTTTAAGTATAATCGCCTATTTTATCGTTTAACGATTATTACTAGTTGCCAGCCTTTAACTAAAAGGGTTGGCTTTTTAGTTTTCTTTGTGCTATCATAAATGAATGACAGTCATTCATAAAAAGGGTGATACTCAATGACCAAAAAATCGGAAGAAAAATACGATAAAATATTACAAGCAGCGATTCAAGTCATTTCCGAAAAAGGATATGAAAATACGTCCATCTCAGATATCGTTAAAAGTGCGGGAATTGCACAAGGAACCTTTTATTTATACTTCCCATCAAAAAGTTCCTTAATTCCTGCAATAGCTGATCATTTACTGACGATTACATTTGAAAAAATGAAGCTAGTCGTTTCTGACCAGGACTCATTTTGGATAGTTTTAGAAAAAGTAATTCGTACGACCTTTGAAACTACGGAGGATTTTAAAGATATCATCATTCTCTGTTATTCAGGTTTAGCGATTGAACATTCGATGGAAAAATGGGAGATCATCTACCAGCCTTTCTACCAATGGTTTGAAGAAAAAATCAATCTTGCCATTAAACATCAAGAAATCATTGATACGATTGATGTTAAACTTACAACGAAAATGATCATTAATCTCATGGAAAACACTGCGGAAAGATATTTTATCGGTAAAGAACATGATGCACTAGAAGAAGAATATCAAAAGGAAATTTATAACTTTATAAAAAGATCCTTATCAGCTTTTTAAATATTGGATACTTACATCCAATATTTTTTAGATAAAAAATGAATGATAGTCATTCATTTGGAAAGAAGGGGAGAAATATGGAATGGTTATTATTATTACTAGCTGGCGCTCTTGAAGTCGTATGGGCGACATTATTAAAACATGCAGATAGCCTAATGGATTGGTTGATCACTCTAGTCGTTATCATCATAAGCTTTCTTTTACTCATTCGTTCATATAAGAAAATTCCTGTTGCTGCTGCTTATACAGTTTTTGTTGGAATCGGAACAACTGCAACCTACTTTGTTGGAGTTATTTTAGGAGATCCATTTTCTTTTAAGCAATTAATATTCCTAGTATTTTTAATTACTGGAATCATTGGAATGAAGGTATTTACCACTACTAATAATGAAAGGAGTGAACAATAATGGTTTGGGGATTACTATTGCTTGCAGGAATAGAGGAAGTCATTGCTACTATATCCATGAAATACTTAGATGGATGGAAGAAAAAATGGCCAATTATTGTAATAGTCGTCGGTTTTTCACTGTCCTTTTATTGCCTTTCAACCGCTATGCAAACCTTACCCGCAGGAATAGCCTATGCCGTCTGGACAGGAATTGGTACCATCGGGATTACATTAGCTGACCTTTTTTGGTTTAAAGAAAAGATCAATAAATTTCAGGCTTTCTCACTGCTCTTTATATTAATTGGTGTCATTGGTATGAGTCTCACTTCTTAATGCTGTTATTTTTATAGTTAAAAATGCTGCTCCAATTGTCTTATGTGGAGCAGCATTTTGTTTATTCATTTTTGTACCATTTCATAAAATTGTCTTTTTGAATAACATGAAGAACACATGGAGACTGGGTTTGCCTTTCAATTTTTACATGCTCATCTGAAAAGATCGATTCCACATTAAAAGTGATATAAGGTAATTTTTCTTGTGCCTTTATGGACCGAATATTGTCCTTTTTTGCCCCAGCAAATACAAGCTCTAAATTAAGCTGTTGAAAAGCAAATATGAGAATTTCCTTTTTCGCCCATTCATTATATCCTTTACCCCAGTAGTCAAATCCAATCCAAGTACCAATATGACAGCTCTTTTTGTTATGATCGATATCCTTTAATGTGATCACGCCAATTAAACCTTCTGTTTCACTGTATATGACCCGCGAATACTGTTTACCTTCCTCTTCCTCTTTTTTAATAAATTCGATAAAGCTAATTGTATCCTGAATCTTTTTCACAGATAATCCTAGTGCCTTGCTTACTTGAGGAGCACTAGATAGCTCAAACATGCGACTAGCAAACTTAATATTGTGCGGAACTAACCTATTCATGAAATCTCCCCTTTCTGATGTTTCATTCATTGTTCGACATTTCTTTGAAATTCCCTTCGATGACAGCAGGAATATTGAAACTTTTGAAGAAATGAAGTTATTAAGAGAATATATATAAGGGAGGAAAAAATAGAATGAATTTGTTAGAACACAATATATAAAAACGTATAAGAGGACCTCCTCTACTAAACAATTAAAATTGTTAAAAGAAAATCTGGAGGAGATCAATCATGATAAAAGACGAATTATTTTCTACTTATATACAGGAAAAAAATCAAACCTTTTCAGGATGGGATTTTTCATATCTATCAGAGACTGGGCGTGTGCAAAATGGAATCCTTTCTTGGTCCTATGGAAGTATCGTCCTTCCGCTTATAAAAGAAGCACAAGCCATGCTGGACATGGGGACAGGTGGTGGAGAATTTTTATCTATGTTGACACCATATCCACCAACTATTTGTGCTACGGAATCCTATCCCCCAAATGTTCCAATAGCTAAAAAAAGGCTAGAACCTTTAGGAGTAAAAATTGTGCAAATTGACGATGATAATGAACTTCCATTTGAAGACAATAGCTTTGACTTAATTATTAATCGACATGAATCTTACTCACCAATTGAACTAAAAAGAATTCTTACTAATCAAGGAATTTTTCTTACTCAACAAGTTGGAGGCACTGATTGCTCTCAAATAAACGAACAATTAGGGGCACCTTTAAATGAAGAATTCAATCATTGGAATTTGCGCTATGCAGTTAATGAATTAGAGGATCATGGGTTTAAAATTATTGATCACCGTGAAGAATTCCCTATGCAAAGATTCTATGACATTGGCGCATTAATCTATTATTTAAAAGCAATCCCTTGGCAGGTACCTGATTTCACTATTGAAAAATATCAGGATCGACTCTATCAAATCCATAAAATCATACAATCCAAAGGCTATTTCGATGTACAGCAATCTCGATTTATAATTAAGGCCGTCTTAGAATAGAAAAAACCGGTTATACCGGTTTTTTCTGCTTAATTGGGATTTAGCTACGGGGGCGACCGGTCATTATGTAACTTACACTTTTCCTTTTGACACACATTTTTGGACTTTTTCCCTCATTATGTGTCTCCACCCTTGCCTTGGACACACATTTTTGACCTTTTTCGCTCATTATCTGTCTCCACTCTTGCCTCTGACACACATTTTTGACCTTTTTCCCTCATTATCTGTCTCCACTCTTGCCTTGGAGACACATTTTTGACCTTTTTTTCCCGATTATGTGTCTCCACTCTCTCCTCTGACACACATTTTTGACCTTTTTCCCTCATTATCTGTCTCCACTCTTGCCTTGGACACACATTTTTGGCTTTTTTTCCTCATTATCTGTCTCCACTAACACCTTGGAGACACATTTTCATCCTTTTTTCCTCATTATCTGTCTCCACTCTCTCCTCTAACACACATTTTCAATATTTTTTCCTCATTATGTGTCTCCACTAACACCTCTGACACACATTTTTGGCCTTTCTTCCCGATTATGTGTCTCCACTAACACCTTGGAGACACATTCTTGTCCTTTTTCCCTCATTATCTGTCTCCACTCTTGCCTTGGAGACACATTTTTGACCTTTTTTCCTCATTATGTGTCTCCACTCTCTCCTCTAACACACATTTTCAATATTTTTCCCTCATTATGTGTCTCCACTCTTCTCTCAAAGACATTTTCAACCTTTCTTCCTCATTCTGTTGCTCCATTCTAACTTTCAAAGTATTTCTTTAATTTCCTTCAACGCTTTGGCTGTTTGAATATGGTTTAACCAACTAGCTTGAACAGTAGTTTGTTTAGTGGTAACTAATTCAACAATATCCATATCATGGAGTACGGTATAGATTGGTTTTTTCAGTCCATTTATCCTTGAAGCAGACATTTTTCTAGCGAGGTGAGGGTTTAAATGAAAAGCAAAATCAATAACCGTGGATTTTTCTGGTAAGGTGATAATATCCATTTTCGGTGTAAACACTGTTAGTTCCTTTTGAAATAATTCAAATGAAATCAAGTCGTGAAATTCAATTGGATTTGTTGTTACCGATTGTACAGATTGAATCGTATCTTTTAATATTTTGCTACTAAGCGTTGGTATAGGATTGGTCTTTAATAATTGGAAGATACTTGTCTGCTCGGTTTGAATAATAAATTTTACTTCTATTTCATTAATGAGAACTTTTGTAGTGAGATGTTTTGAAAACATACTTTTCTCTATGGCAATATTGTCTTCGAAATGTTCTAGGGGTTGAAACAGTTGGTGCACAATTCCAAGAGCAGTGTAGCAATGAATGGATTCTTTAGTTGTTAGCTTAATCATGAATAATTCAGCTAGTGGTTTTTTTTCCTGAATAATAGATGCTGCTTTGTAGATTGGTTCCCTTTCCCAAGCCATCTTAATATCAAGATTTCCCTTACTTCTTATTATTCTGTCTGAACAGGTATCAAAAATAGCGATAAATGTTTTAGTATAATTAATAACTAGCTTTTGGACTTCGTGAAATTTTGGCGGGTTTAAATACTTAAATGATAATTCCTCTAATTCCTCCTGCATTTGATACAACCCTAGCCGTTCCGCTAATGGAGAAAAAAATAATAATGTTTCATTGGCATATGGAACCTTCTTTTCAATTTTCTTTACTTCCAGTGTTCTCATATTATGTAACCGATCGGCAAGTTTGATAATAAGAATACGAATATCCTTCACCGAAGCAGATAATAGCTTTTTTACATTTATTGCACTATATTCCTCTTTGTGTAGATTCCCTTTTTTCTCCTTCGTTAAGCCTTCAACAATTAAAGCAACCTCTGAACCGAAGGAATCTCCAATTTCAGGTAAAGTGACACTCGTATCCTCCACAACATCATGGAGTAGAGCAGCAATTAGCGTAGTATGATCAGCTTGGTAATTCATTAAAATTTCACACACAGCTATCGGGTGAATAATGTAAGGTTCTCCGGTTGCCCGTTTTTGACCTTTATGTGCATCTTTTGCAAATAATAAGGCACGTTCTAAACTTTCAATCTCATCCTCTTGTAAATATAGAGCTTGGTCAAAATTCACATTCATACCTCCTTGGTTATATTTACAATAATAGGTCTATATGTGAATGAATTGCTTATGAAAATTAGAATTCAAGGAAATAATACGATGAGTATTCAACATTATGGAGTGAATAGAATTGAACTTCAATTCATTTTGGTACTTCCTATTACTTATATATAGCGTAATAATATTTATGTTTACCATATTTAAAAAAAGAAATATACAAACATTATTATTAATATTTGCGATAATCGGATTTGGTTATTTCATTGAGACGATAATCTTTAACTTTTTAGGAAGCTATGATTATTACCCTCATATAATAAAATCCCCATCCTTTTATGATAATAATTTGGGGGCATTCTTCTCCAATGCATTAGCACTACCAGTGACAGCTACCTTCATCGTAACCCTTCATTTGCATTGGGTTTGGATGATTTTATTTTCACTTTTCTTTGTTGGAGTAGAATGGCTGTTTTTGAAGCTTCATATTTATTCACATAATTGGTGGACTTTAGTACATACAGGGGGCGGAATTTTTGTATATTTTGCAATAGCAAAGTTGCTTTATCAACAAATTCTACGTCGAAAAAATGAATTCTTTCATTATTTAATTCTTTATTTCATTGTCGGAAGTATTTCGGGAAGTGCACATATTCTACCCATTATCTTTTTTTCGAATCGAGTGTATCACCCTGGCTGGTTTGCTGATCCAGGTCGTGATTCTATGGCATTAGCAGCTGTATTTTATTTATGTGCTAGTTTTTACTATTGTCTTTTAACAATACTGGCATGGAAAATTGAGTGGGTAAAATATGTTCTAACAGGAATCCTGATGTATATAGTAAACCTAATTCTTATCTCCGCGGGCTTTCTCCAGAGTCTAGTATGGTGGGATATCCCGTATTATGTTGTATTGTCTTTAGTACTTTTGAAGATCTCAATAGTAGTTGAAAAAAGGTTATCCGGCACCAATGAACCAGCAAATCAAGAAAACTATTTTTAATTTGCCTTATTGGTGCCTGACACCGACTTAAATTATATATTCCTGATGCTTTTCGTAGTCACTTTTTTTGCATTCAAGTATGAGCTTTGTTCCTGTTTCTTCATAGCTCGTGTTAATCACATGGGCATATTCGTTGAAATAAGAAATGATGCCTCCCTTGTCATAAGGGATTAACATCTCACATTTGATATAATCTGTAAAGATTTCTTTTCTTATTAGTCCAACCAACTCATCCATTCCAATTCTCTGTTTAGCTGAAAGAAATATATCTTCCCCTCTAACCGTTGGAATTTGCATATCCTTTAAATCGGATTTATTGTAAGCATAGATCGTTGGGATATTTTCAATTCCAATATCCTTCAATGTTTCATTTGTAATATTGATTAATTGCTCATAATTTGGATTAGAATAATCAACGACATGGATGAGTAAATCACTTTCTGCCACCTCTTCTAAAGTTGAGCGGAATGCTTTTACTAGATGATGTGGTAGCTTACTAACAAATCCAACTGTATCCGTTAATAAAAATGATTTTTGATCTGCTAATGAAATATTTCTTACGGACGTTTCCAAGGTAGCAAAAAGCATATCTTTTTCAAAAACCTGTTTATTTTCAAGTGGATTAAACTTTTCCACCAATGCATTCATAATTGTTGATTTACCTGCATTCGTATAACCAACTAATGAAACAACAGGTACATTATTCTTTTTCCGTTGTTTACGTTGCGTTTTGCGGTGGGCCACTAAAACCTCCAGTTCTTTATTTAATGCTGTAATCTTGGCTTCAATTTTACGGCGATCCAGCTCTAATTTTGTTTCACCGGCACCTCTATTCTTTAAACCAGACCCACCACCTTGGCGTCCTAAGGATGCACGTAATCCCACTAATCGAGGAAGCATATATTGCAGTTGGGCAACTTCAACTTGAAGCTGAGCCTCTTTTGTTCTAGCACGTTCAGCAAAAATATCTAAAATTAAAATCGTTCGATCAATGACTTTACAATCAATATCCGCTTCTAAGTTTCGAATTTGTGATGGAGATAATTCGTCATTAAAAATCACTACATTCGCATCCAGCATTTCCACAAGTGCGCGAATTTCATCGATTTTCCCTGTTCCTACATAATGGGACTTATTTATTCTTTGTAAATTTTGTACGATTTCTCCGCCAACTTCTATATCACATGCATCAGTTAAATTTCGCAATTCCTCCATTGAATAGTCAAAATCAGGCTGATGATTTAGATTTACACCGACTAATATCGCTTTTTCTCTTTGTTCCATATAATTGACCTCCATTGTAATATTACCCTGTCTGTACGAAGCTGAGTAACGGATATGATTAGCATCCCCAAAAAAGGAGTCACTAAAAAACAATAAACTAAGGGAACAGCCCCACGATTACTTATATACTATCCTATTTTGTTTGGTTAAAAATTGAAAAAAAGACAACAAAAAAGAGGGCAGAATCGTCTCTCCCTCTACTTGTTATATATTTAGGAAAATCAAACACTATGATTTTCTTAAAGAATATAAAATAGGTTCCCTGAAGTAGGCAGACCAATCCGGTTACTCTGTACAAAGACAGAGCCTTTGAGCACTATTCAATTAGTAGCACAAACCATTTAATCGGATTGAAATGAACTTCAAGGCAAACCCTCCGTTCTGTAAAAAGTTATAAATATCTTACCATAAAACAAATTATGATGACAACATCTGGTCACCTTAATTTTCAGTTTTTTTACAAAAAGGATGTTTTTCCAATATGCAGGCTGCCAAAGTTCATCTAGCACCTTCTGCCTCTTGAATAAAAAATACCTAGCAAGGGCATCCCTTGCTAGGTATTTTTTCTCGCTTATTCAATAATATTAATTTTACCTTCTGCTAGTTTTGTAGCCACATTACCGAAATCGTCGACTACTTTGACTTCGATGACGGCACCTTCAACTTTTATGTTGTTTGTTGCTGTCCAGTAACCAACATAATGGCCTTCAGATGTTTCCATCATTGGCAATTCTGTTGCATTATCATCTTCAACATTTGTTAAAGGCATGTGGATAGCAAATGTTGCTTTAAGTCCAGGTTTACTATCAAATTCAATTTTGACAGAACTTCCTGGCTTCAGATCTTTATTTTCTGTTGGCAATAGGTTTTCGATTACAGGTCCATCGTATTGTGCAGTGACTGTAATTTTTTGAGTCACTTTATTGCCTGCTTTATCTTGAGCAACCACTTTGATTTCGTTTTCTCCGTTTTCTAGCATGATACGCTTAGAATATTTTCCATCTTTTACAGTTGCTGCTTGACCGTTTACTTTTACCCAATCAAGGTTAGCATCTTCTACAGTACCTTCTACAGTCACTGTTTCTTTGTTTGTTTTTTCATTGTTTTTCGGACTATCAATTGAAAGAGTTGGTTTTGTTTTATCCAATACTACTTTAACCGGAGCGGATTCTTCCGTTGATCCAGACTCTACAGAAGCTTTCACTGTTAAAACATTTTCTCCTTCTGCTAACGTAACATCAGAAGCAAATGTTCCATTTTCAGAAGCTTTAACAGTTGTGACTTCTTCACCATTATTTAAAATATGCACATCTGTAGCTGGAGAAGCTGTACCTTCCACTTTTACTGTTTCTTGATTTGTAAACTCTCCATCTTTCGGAGATGTAATGGTTGGCACTTCCACTTCATAGCTAACACGTGCACGAATCATATAGTTTCCTTCATCCGCAGGTGATGGTGACCAAGCCCCACCAACTAATTGCCAGCTACGTTTTGCATTTGGTCCATTCTCATCCGTTCCTAATCCAGGAGTATTAGGATTTGGTTGTGATTGAATATAAACCATATAGAAGTCTCCATTTACGACAATTCCTTGTGCCGAAAGGTCGACAACTGTCCAATCACCATTTCGTAGTGCTGTAGCATCAATTGGTCCAGCAAGTTTCTTACCTGGTGCTCCATCAGCTCCAGAAGCATCCCAAACTTCTACCTTGAACTCTGTGCCACCCGGTACAGGCCATTCTGTATCCCAGAAACGGAATACACCTGCTGTAACAATTGCAGATTTTTTGCCTTCTGGTAATGACATTTTCACTGCCCAGCCATTTCCTGCATCATAGAATGCGCGTGCATTTTCGGCTGTACCGTCATCATAACCGATATCACCGCCAGGATAGCTGATGATTGGCTCTAAGTCAATGTTGATATTGGCTGTTTCTCCACCATTTACTGTCACTTCAATATCTTGACCATGATAGTAAGGTGCAATAACTTTTAATGTGTAAGTTCCTTCATATGCGGTTAGATCATAATTTCCACTTGCATCAGTTTGAACCGGAGCGACAGCCGCATCTTCTACAAGTAGAACAGTTGCCCCTTGTACTGGTTCACCTGTTGAGCTATTTGTTACAGTACCACTAACATTTCCTTTTGCTAATTCTTCTAATACAAAATTCGCTGTTGCCACACCATTATTTTGGATGTTTACACTCTGCTGTGCAGGGCGGAATCCATAAGCATCAGCTTGTAGAGTATATGTGCCAGCTGCATGGGACATTTCGTATTCACCATTCGCTGGATTTGTTGCTACAGAACGTCCAGTTTCTACTACACTTACTTGCGCACCTATAGGTAATAGTGTAGGATTAACTTGTTCCTCTTGGGTAGGAGGAGCATCTTTCTTAGGTAATTCCGGTTTAATTGTAGCTGGATTTACCTTTTCTTTTTTCGCTGAGTCTTTTACATCATCTTTAACCACACCTAATGTACCTTTACCTGCAGAAGTTTTTCCACTAATTGATGTTGCTGAAAGTTTCACATCATCAATATACCAGCCTTGTTTCGGAACACTTCCGTCGGATTTTAAATTGAATCCAATATAAATACGTTGTCCGCTATATTGCGATAGATTTACTTCTTGATTTGTCCAGCTACTTGTTGTGCCATTTAATCGTAAAAGCTGTGTCCAGTTCTCACGATCAGTTGAAACAAATACATGGGCAAAATCATAGTTATTCTCTAATTCATACCAATTTTTGAATTGTAGATATGTGTTTCCTTCTGGAAGATCGATTGGAGGCATAACAAGTGTCATATTGGCACTATTATCATAGTTTCCAGCAAGATTCGTTGCATATACCTTTTCACCAGAAGCAGCACTTCTTGGTCCAGAAGTTGGTACACCCCACTGCCATGTATCTTTAGTTCCAAAGGAAGTCCAACCAGTTGGAGTGGATTCGAAGTCTTGAGAATAACCAACTGTGATACCAGCTAGGACATTAACTTCATAGATTTCGCTTGTCACTTCATTATTGCCAAAGTCTAATACTTTCCAACGATATTTTAAAGAAGGTTCTTTAATCTTGTCACCAGGGATGACTGCTGAGTATTCTCCAGTTTTGAAATCTCCGGATTTTCTTTCAGCATTTACGCTTTGCCATTCCCCATTTTCATTTTGATACTCTACTGTAACAGATGATACACTAACATTGTCACTTACTTGTGCAGATACAGTTAAATCCATGCCTGAATATGTTTCAGAAATTGCACTGTGCTCTAAAGTAGGTGCTTCCGTATCATCTCCAGCTTTCGCTACTTGACCTTTTACTTTTCCAAGTCCATTCATAATGGAAGATACTGCGTCAAAGGCGTTTACTAAGCCATGCCCATATCCATTGTTCGGAGAGTTAGGGAATGTTGAATCTGTTAATGGTGTTGCTGTATCCATTAGAATTTGTTCAATTTCATCAACAGTAATTGCCGAATTGACTTGACGTAATAATGCAGCTACTGCCGAAACATGTGGGCCTGCCATCGATGTTCCATTCCAACCACCTTCATAAGCACTTCCTGGAACTGATGAGCGAATATTTACACCTGGTGCTGATACTTCAGGCTTAGTCTCATTATATGGAGATGGTCCTTGTAATGAGAAGCTTGCTAATTTATTGTTGATATCTGTTGCACCTGTAGCAAAGCTTTCTGGATAGTTTGCTGGATTGGCGACTGAACCAGGTCCACCTGGATTGAATATATCTGTATTACCTGCAGAGAATTCTGGGAAGATTTCTGCTGCTCTCCAGTTTTGAACCATTTCACGGTACCATTCATCTAATCCAGGTCCGCCTCCCCAAGAATTATTTACTACATCAGGAGCCATTTCTGGGTGTGGGTTCCCTTGGGCATCTTTAGGAGCTAAAACCCATTCACCTGCTTCTAGTAGATCAGCATCTGTTCCACCAGCGGCTGTGAATGCTTTTACAGCAATCCATTTTGCACCAGGAGCGACTCCAATTTGATTAGCTCCATTTGGTTCAGAACCAACCATCGTTCCCATCGTATGTGTACCATGTCCGTGATCATCATATGGTGTTGCTCGGCCAGCAGTTGCATCGAGCCAGTTCATGGCATTAGTTGGTGAATTTGGATTGGCAGGATTATATCCTCGGTACTTTTCTTTCAATGCTGGGTGATCCCATTGAACACCAGTATCAATACCTGCAATGACCGTCCCAGTACCATCGATTCCCATATTCCAAACCTGTGGTGCACCGACACGATCAATATTCCATTCGATACTATTTGTTTTTTCTTTTGGTTCAACAGCTGGTTTTACTACTTTATTTGGCGCTTGAATTACATTACTAAACAGCTGACGTGTTTCATTCGGAAGAACTTTTCCAACAGCCTCAAAGTTTGAAAGCTTTTGCATGACTTCCTTCGTCGCTGTTACCGCCATTCCATTAACAATATAGAAAGATTCGAAATCCTTCACATTGCCATTCTTCTGTTCTTTTTCGAGGAACTTAATAACTTCAGCTTGTGTACTCATCGCTGTTGCACGTAATTCGGATACAACAGCTGAACGTTTTGCAAGTTCTGTTTTCACTGCTGAAAGATTTGCCTTGTTTGCATTTTCGGCTGCTTTTTTAGCGACCTTTTTCGTGTCTGCCTGCTCTTTGAATTTAATAAGGAAAGTAACCTGATCATTGTCAGACTTAAATTGTTGTAAAAGCCTTTCACTGACCTTGGAACTTGTTACCCCTCCTTTAGTGTCAAAGAGTGAAGTGTGTGGTTTTTTCGTTACAGATAATGATTCTGCATTTGCAAAACTTGGTGTAAGCAAGGATACAGACATCAGTACGGTAGCTAAAACCGAGGTGGCCTTTTTGACCTTTTTTCTTTTCATTTCTAGTTTTCCTCCCCTCTCAAAATAAAAGATGACAACTACTTTCCTCCTTTCTATAGACTGCTTGGTGAAGGTTCTTAGTTGTCAAAATAAATATATCTCTATAAACAAAAAATATTTGTCATAATTTGTCGCTGTTGGTCTGAATTTTCAGAAATTAGTAGAATCGTATCAATTAACATTTTCATAAAGTGCCAAAAGAACTACACAAGCCCATTCTTTTTAATGAAAAAGGTTGAGATCTCAACCTTTTTATTACACCTCTATATAGGTACACTCAACTATTGTTTAAAAATTTCCATATCACTACTGAAAAACACGAATTTAAACCTACTTTATCCCCCTTGTAAAAGGTAAAAAAAAGCAATATTAGTCTTAAAGTACCTAAGGAAGAGCATAAGTAAAAAAAACTAGTGGTATATTTACCCATATAATAATAAATATCCATTTAGGATATCCTTCTTTTTACATATGAAGCGTTTATTTTTATTGACAAAGCCAAAGACTAGAATGATACTAGACTTTAGCAATGAATCGTTTCTTGAATTTTGTCGGCTTTGAAGTCCTAATCATTTAGCAGAGAAAGGTCCTGCTAGAATTTAATATATAAAGATTTGACTCACGTACAAAATAAGCAATGATTATGAATCTAGCTTTATCATTTTTTAATTGGAGGGTTTAAATGCAAAAAACAAATACAAAAATGGTTACAATTGCCCTTTTTGTCGCTACTTTTCTAACCGCTATTGAAGGGACAATTGTCAGCACTGCAATGCCGACAATTGTAAGTGATTTAAAAGGGATCGAATTAATGAACTGGGTATTTGCGATTTACTTATTAACATCCGCAGTAACTGTACCAATTTTCGGCAAGCTGTCAGATTTATATGGTAGAAAATTTATTTTTATGATCGGCACTATTATTTTCCTTATCGGATCTGCACTATGTGGTTTAGCTCAAACAATGGAACAATTAATTATTTTCCGTGCAATACAAGGAATTGGTGCAGGTGCAGTCATGCCTGTAACAACGACGATCATTGCAGATATTTACCCATATGAAAAAAGAGCAAAAATTCTAGGTCTTATGGGAGCCGCTTGGGGAATAGCCGGAGTAATTGGACCACTTGTTGGTGGATTCTTCGTAGACCAATTATCTTGGCATTGGATATTCTATATTAATGTACCGTTTGGCATTCTTGCGATGTTAATGGTTGGTTTTGCTTTAAAAGAAAATATTGAAAAAACGAAAAAGAAAATTGATTTTGCGGGAGCAATTACATTTTCAATTGGTATGTTAGCATTGCTCTTTGCCCTGCAAAGAGGAGGAGATACTCATCATTGGACCTCACCTTCAATTCTTCTTACATTTGGGATTGGAATAGTATTATTAGTCTTATTTATCTTTATTGAATCAAAAGCAAAAGAGCCTTTAATTCCACTACAACTTTTCCGATTAAGGGCAGTATCCATCGCAAATGTTGTCGGTTTTCTTGCAAGTGCTGTACTTATCGGGATTACCGTTTATATCCCAATGTGGGTACAAGGGGTTACTGGACACGGAGCAACCATATCTGGTCTTATGCTCGCTCCTATGTCTATTACCTGGATGATTGGTTCCTTTCTTGGGGGAAGATTGTTATTAAAATATGGTGAACGGTTGACCGTCGCTATAGGTACTGCAGTTATTTTCATTTCAACCATTTGGTTAATGTTTTTCAATATTCATACGGCTGAATTTTATTTCTATTTATTAGCCGCTCTAATTGGAGTAGGATTTGGAATGGTAATGACTATTACTATGGTCAGTGCCCAATCCGCTGTTGATTGGTCAATGAGAGGTGCTGCAACGGCTTCCAATACATTCTTCCGGACATTAGGGCAATCTGTTGGGGTTGCTCTTCTTGGAACTTATTTCAACTCATCAATTTCAGTTAAAACAACTCAATCCAATGTGAATACTGAAAGCTTAAATCAATTGATTAATCCGAATCTCGCAAAAGAACTACCTGAACAAATACGTGCATCATTACGGGAAATTCTCGTATTCGGTTTACACCATTTATTTATCGCTATGATGATTATTGCTTTGGTTGGCTTTTTTATTTCGTTCCTTTTACCAAAGCTACGTGCAGAAAGAGAAGTTAACTAAAAAGGGGTTGTTATTAAGGGATTAATTCCTTGATAACAACCCTATTTTTTATACAATATTTTCAACCTGACTACTGACTACTAATAAATTTTCAGTTTACCGCTTGAAACCTTAGCATCTATCTTATACTCTCCTGAACCATGAGTGCCTTTGACTACTTTATCATTATTTTGTTTATTATTTAGCGGAAAATCACAAGAGAAAATTCCACTGCCTACCTCTCCATTTAAGGTAAAGCTCGCATCCTTCGGAAGATCAAGATTGGCCATTCCAGAGTTTACCTTCATCATAATTGAATCATTTAATTCTGCCATTTGAATATCCATTTTACCAGAAGAAAGTTTTGCATCAAGCTTTCCTTTATATTGATTCACATCTACAATACCCGACTCCATTTTAATTGTACCTGTTTTAGCAGTGATCGCATTTATATTAGATTTACCAGAAGACCCTTTATGGTAAAAACGCTGGACATCTAAGTTTTCCAGTTTCACTATTCCAGAGCCCATTTTCACATTAAGATTCTTTAGTTTCATAGGACTATTTTCAGCCTTCCCTGACATCACGATACGACCAGATCCAATAGATAGATCAATATCCTGATCGTAGCTTTCAGGGATATAAACATTTAATCTGCTTTTAGACCAGAAATTGATTCCGTCTAACCATTTCCGTTTTACTTCTATCCGAATCGTATTTCCACTACGATTCATGTTTAACTTCCCTTTTCCTGTTATTTCAGCCTTTATGTCCTCACGATCATCTGGAATGACTTTCACATCATAACTGCCAATATCTAAATCAATCTTATCAATATTCTTTATGGATTCCGTTTGTTCTCCTTTGTTCCCGAACGGAAACCATGACGCTTGCTTTACATTTGAACCGACAAAATATAGAACAATGAGTACAGCTAGAAAAAACAATAATTTTTTCATCCCTTATCTTCCTTCCTGTCAACTTCTTATTTTCATCATAAGGAATAATTCTACCTGCAACAATGTACTATAGATTTAAAAAAAGTTAAGACCTTAGACGTAGGATAAAAAAATCTTTCTCACTGTTTCTTTGTTAGAGCTAAATAATCCATCACAACTTTACGATGACTTTTTACAATTCCTTCTGGAAGTTCAAGCGGATCTATAAATTGACAATCATTTAATTCAGCCTGATCGACTACGATCGTACCACTATAATTTTCCGTGTAATAAGCAACTGTTACGGCAAAAAATTCATCACCATTTTCTGCCTTTATATATTGACTAGGTCCTGAATAAACATTTATCAACCTTAGATCCTCAACTGTTAACCTTGTTTCTTCAAAGACTTCCCTGCGAGCCACATCTTCAGTTGATTCCCCTAATTCCATTAAGCCCCCCGGCAAGCCCCATGATCCCTTTGGATATTTTCGTTGCTGTAATAAAATGCGGCCATGCTCATCAACCATGACAACTACTGCACCAACCAAAATTAATGGTCGATGACCAACCAGCTTGCGTATGTCTTCAATATATCCCAAATTTAATAACTCCCTTATTAGATTTTATATTCATCTACAGGTGTAATAGGCTCTCCACCAAGTAAAACTCTTATAAGATTCTCCGCAGCCAACTCAGCCATTTTTAGTCTTGTTTTCTTACTGGCACTTCCGATATGTGGCAGTGTGACTACGTTTGGTAATGATAATAACGGAGAATTCAGGTCAAGAGGCTCTTTTTCAAAAACATCTAAACCTGCAGCCCAAATTTCTCCATCCTTCAAGGCTTCATATAGAGCCTTCTCGTCAACAATCCCACCACGAGCCGTATTAATTAAAATAGACGAGTTTTTCATCATTTTCAATTCCCTTGCACCAATCATGTGATGTACTTCTGGGCTGTAAGGAATTAAAATACTAACAAAATCAGAGTTAATGAGAAGTTTATCTAAATCACAATATCCTAATCCCAATTCCTCCTCCAAGCTAGTCTTACGTGCACGACTGTAATAAAGGATATTCATTCCGAAACCTCTTGCTCTTCTCGCAACGGCTTGACCTATTCGACCCATACCGATTATTCCAATGGTCGATCCATAAATATCTTGACCGGTTAACTGCATAGGTGACCAAGTTTTCCATTGATCACTCCGTAAATATTCAGAAGCTTCCACTATCCTTCGTGCAGTAGCCATTAATAAAGCAAAAGTGAGATCAGCCGTTGTTTCCGTCAAAACACCAGGGGTATTAGTGACAATGATTCCCTTTTGTGAGGCGGCCTTCACATCAATATTGTTATAACCTACGGCTAGGTTACTAATAATCTTCAGATGGGATGCATATGAAAGAAGCTCTGCATCGATAGTTTCTGTTAAAAGACAAAGTAAACCATCTACATGCTGAATTTCTTGTATTAAAATCTCCCTTGGTACTGGTACATCTTCTTTATCCCACATACGTATATCTACATGGTCAAGCAAGTAATGATAGATTTTTTCAGGAATTTTTCTTGTAATATAAATTTTTGGTTTCATTTCATCACCCCATACTTACTTCTAGAAGGATGAATCATTTCCCTCTAATCCTTGAGATGATCATTTAAAATACTTTCCTCTAAAACAGTAGTGGTATCCCCATAAACTTTGGTAATATGTTTTTCTCCCCATGCACATAAAGAATCTAAAATACTTTGTAATGTCCAACCATATTCGCTTAATTCATATTCTACTTTCGGCGGGATTTGTTGATAGATAATTCGATTAATGACGCCATCCTCTTCTAACTCACGTAATTGTTGAGTTAACATTTTTTGTGTAATATTCGGCATTAACCGTTTTAACTCACTCGTGCGTTTTTTTCCATGTGTCAAATGACATAGAATCACACACTTCCACTTTCCTCCAATTACCTCAAGGGTTGCTTCTACTGAAATATTGTATTTCTTTTTTTGCATAATGATCCTCCTCTTCTAATAGGAACTAAAAAGTACCTATATTACTTTTGTGTTCCTATATAACAAAAAAGTGCGTACTTCCCAAACTTATTTCTATCTTCCATAATAGCATTTGCCGGTCGAATTATACTATAAGTTTTTATTAATATATATTTCCAAAAAACAAGGAGGAATGAACATGTCTTTAAATAAAAGACGAAGTACGATGGCATTATTAGCACTCGCAGTAAGTGCGTTTGCCATTGGTACAACTGAATTTATTAGTGTGGGTTTATTACCACTCATTGCAAATGACTTAAATATTCCCGTTACAACAGCAGGTTTAACGGTTTCCTTATATGCATTGGGAGTCACTTTCGGAGCTCCCATCCTAACATCTGTGACATCTAGGATGTCGCGCAAATCTTTATTACTGTGGATTATGATCATCTTTATCATCGGAAATAGTCTTGCATTTAGTGCAACATCTATTGGTGTTCTTCTTGTTGCACGTGTAATTGCAGCCTTTTCTCATGGAATATTCATGTCAATTGGATCAACCATAGCTGCGGATTTAGTACCAGAAAATCGCCGTGCAAGCGCCATTTCTATTATGTTTACAGGATTAACCGTTGCTACAGTCACCGGTGTTCCATTTGGTACATTTATCGGTCAACAATTCGGCTGGAGACTTGCCTTTTTATTAATTGTTATTGTCGGTGTTATTGGCTTTTTTGCAAACTGGTTTCTTGTTCCGTCCGATTTAAAAAAAGGAGAAAAGACATCCTTTCGGGATCAAGTTAAATTAGTAACAAATGGTCGGCTAATGCTCTTATTTATTATTACTGCCTTAGGATATGGAGGTACATTTGTTGTCTTCACCTATTTATCCCCTCTATTACAGGAAGTAACGGGATTTAAAGAAGGTACTGTTGCCGTTATTTTGCTCATTTATGGGGTCGCTATTGCTATAGGGAATATGCTAGGTGGAAAACTTTCTAATCGAAACCCTATTCGCTCATTATTTTATATGTTTATTGTCCAAGCTATTGTGTTATTTATTTTATCCTTTACTGCACCTTTTAAATTAGCAGGACTTATAACTATTCTTTTCATGGGACTGTTAGCTTTTATGAACGTTCCTGGTTTACAAACATATGTAGTTATTTTAGCTGAGCGATTTGTACCAAGCGCGATTGATGTTGCCTCCGCCGTAAATATTGCCGCTTTTAACGCTGGTATAGCGCTTGGATCCTATTTAGGTGGTATAATCACACATTCGATCGGGCTTATTCATACCGCTTGGATCGGCGCATTAATGGTACTTGGGGCTGTTATTCTTACTAGTTGGAGCTTGAAACTTGAGAAACAGGATCGTCAACGTAAAGTTAATTAATAAAACGATTGATAACTATAACTATTTTATCTATTAGGAGGAATTAAAATGATTCAACATTTACAGGATACAACAACATTGCATAATGGAGTAAAAATGCCATGGTTTGGGTTAGGAGTATTTAAAGTTCCGGATGGGGATACAGTAGTCCAGTCTGTAAAAGCAGCGATCATCAATGGATATCGAAGTATCGATACAGCAGCAGTATATGGAAATGAAGAAGGTGTTGGTCAAGGAATCAAAGAAGCACTTGATGAAACAGGACTTTCACGCGGGGATCTTTTCATAACCTCAAAGGTATGGAATGATGACTTTGGATATGAATCTACCTTAGCAGCTTTCGAAACTAGTTTACAAAAACTTGGATTAGACTATTTAGACCTTTACCTAGTCCATTGGCCGGTAGAGGGGAAATATATCGACACATGGAGAGCATTAGAAACACTTTATAAAGAAGGAAAAATTAAGGCCATCGGTGTAAGTAACTTCAACATTCATCATTTAGAAAGCTTATTGAAACATGCAGAAATCAAACCGATGGTAAACCAAGTAGAATACCATCCTCGTTTAACTCAAAAGGAACTCCATGAATTTTGTAAAGAACATGGTATTCAGTTGGAAGCATGGGCACCGTTAATGCAAGGAGGATTATTTGATCATCCTACATTACAAGAGATAGCAACGAACCATCAAAAATCAGTTGCCCAAGTTATCCTACGATGGGATTTACAAAATGGTGTTATCACTATACCGAAATCAACAAAGGAAAAAAGAATGATTGAAAATGCATCAATCTTTGACTTTGAATTATCTGAAAATGAAATGAAGCAAATTGATGCATTAAATGAAAATCATCGTGTCGGTCCCGATCCAGATAATTTCGATTTTTAACTCTATCCATTTTCAACTTAAATAAATAGGAAACTCTAAAAGGGTCTGACCTCACATATAAGCATATTCTAGAAAGAAACTACTTTTTACAGAACTAGAATATTGCATTGTGAGGTTGACCCTTTTTTCTTTTGGCTCTTTTTTGTTGCTATTTATTTAAGTAAAGTTTTAACGATTAACTATCGGCTGCAGATCGCTACACCTTTCATTTTACTAAGAAAAGAACGGCAATCTTCCATAAGAACCGCTGGCATCCTTTATTGGGTGTAAAAGCCGGCAAAAACAGCCTTTATTTATAACTGATCTAATGCCTGCTTAAGATCGTCCCAAATATCCTCCCACGCTTCAAGACCAACCGATAAACGAATCAGTTGATTAGTAATGCCCATTTTTATACGCTCTTCTTCAGGAACAACTGCATGTGTCATCGTTGCTGGATGCTGAATTAATGTTTCAGAATCCCCTAGACTAACCGCAATTTTTATTAATTGACAATGATTTAAAAACTGCTGTGCCTCTTCTTTAGTACCGTCAATCTCAAAACTGATCATTCCACCAGGATGCTTCATTTGTCTTTTAGCAAGTTCATACTGTGGAAAATCTGGATCACCAGGGAAGTACATCATTTTCACCTTAGGGTGTTTTTTTAGCTGATTCGCAATTTTAGTTGCATTCTCACAATGGCGATCCAAGCGAACCGGCAATGTTTTTAATCCTCTAATTAATAACCAAGCATCGAAAGGACTAATGATTCCGCCAATATCTTTAAGCGTCGTCATCATCATTTCGCTCAGTTCTTCCTTCCGACCTACGACCAATCCAGCAATCACATCTCCATGACCACCAATATACTTGGTCGCACTATGAATCACATAGTCACAAC